>JADZDR010000011.1 GCA_020850945.1 Acidimicrobiia bacterium
CACGGCGAGGTCGTGAAGCTCGTCGGGCCCCCCTCCGTGCGCGACCAGCTCGCAGGCCGCCTCGAGGCCATCCTCGAGTCGCTCGCTCACAAGCCAGAGGTGCCCGCGGAACTCACGTCGGCCTTCGGCGAGGCCGCCCCCGAGGACGGTGGCACGCCGGAACGTCAGGTTGCGAGAGCAGACAGGCTCCTGCGACTCATCGGGCTTGCCGGGAGGCGCGAGTACACGAACGCCGAGCTCTCCGAAATCCTCGAGGTGAGTGACGACGAGCTCGCCGACGATCTCGCCCAACTCACCTACTACTGCGGTCTGCCACCCCTGTACGGAGGCGACACGGTGGACGCGATCCCCTTCGCAGGCCGTGTCCGCGTGAGAGGCCCTGCCCTCCCCCTCGTCGAGCAGCTCACGGGTCGCGAGGTCTCCGCCCTGGCGATCGCGCTGCGGACGGCTCTGGCCGACTCGGCCCTCGAGGCCGGAGCGAAAGCCGTCCTCGCGTCCGCCCTCCGAGTCATCTGTCCCGAGTCGGGGTCGATGGCAGTCGACTCCCCCGCGACAGAACGAGAAGGCGCCACGATCCTCGCCGCGATCACGGCCGGTGTGCGGGACATGCGATCGATCGACATCACGCACTGGAGTCCGCAGACGGGCACGCGCAAGCAGCGACGTGTCGACCCGTGGCGTCTCGGTGAGGTGCGGGGACGCACCTACCTCATCGGCTGGGATCACGCGTCGCGAGAGCGCCGCGTGTTCCGCACCGACCGCATCGAAGCCGTCGTCCTCGCCGACGAGGCGTTCACGCGACCCGAGGACGACACCACCGACTTCGGTGGGACCGGCTACGTGCTTTCGCCCGACGACATCTACGTGTACGTGCGACTGCCCGCAGGCCATGCCGACTGGGCGCGTGCCCGCTACGGCGACGGCTCCCTCGCCGAGATCGAAGGTATGCACGTACTGCGCCTGCCCACGTCGGATCTCGAGCGGCTCGCCCCCCTCCTCGTCTCCCTCATGCCTGCAGCCGAGATCATCGCGCCATCCGAGGCACGGACCGCAGTCGCGACTTTCGCGCGGCGCCTCCTCACCGACCTCCGAGTCGGCTGGGAGAACACGGCTACGTGAAGGTCAGGTCCGACGTGTCACACGGCGGCATCGAGCCGCCACCGAACCACGCCCCAGGCGGGAAAGCAAAGGCGACGCCTTGCCCCCACGCCTCGGCCGAAATCGAATCGCACGCGAGCTGGGCCGAGCCGATCATGAGCGCCGGATTCGGGACGTGGCAGGGTTCGGCCGACCCTCCGTACGTGAAGCAGGAGTGGGACCCGAAGGCGAGCCCGCGCATGAAGAACCTTCCGCCGCCGGGCGTGGGCGTGATGCTGCCCCACCCGATGAAACTGCCGGTGAAGCCGTCGGAGTACTTGTAGCCCGTGTAGTCCACACGCAGGCTTCCCGTGCAGATGAAGGAGCACGTCAGATTGACCGTGGCAGCCCCCACGTCACCGTCGGCGGAGCCCAGACTGTACGACCCGTGCACCCGGTGCGTGCTCGGAGCCGCCTCCGCCGGCGAACCGGTGCCCGCGAGCAGCGCCCCGACCAGGCCCAGCACTGCGACGATGATCGAAGTCCGACCCCTGTGACCCATCTCTTCCTCCCTTGCCTTCCGCTACCACAGGTTAGCGACCGCGCAGAAACACCGCTCGGTGCGACGGCCCCGTATGCTCGGTCCCCGGAATCGTCGAGGAAGGAGGTCGATGTGCCAACGGTAGAGGTGTTCGCGGAGATCGGTTGTCCCTTCACTCACCTGGGACTGCGCCGGTTCGTGGAACGTCGCGCGGAGTCCCGTCGCACGGATGTGCGAATCCGCGTCCGGGCATGGCCCCTCGAGCTCGTGAACGGGGAGGCGCTCGATCCGCATCTCGTCGACGAGGAGATCGCCGAGCTCCGCGCGCAGGTCGCGCCGGACCTGTTCCGGGGGTTCGACCCGTCTCGCTTTCCTGCATCTTCTCTCGGCGCGATGGCACTGGCACACGCCGCCTACGCCAAGGACCTCGCCCTCGGTGAGGCGGTCAGCCTCGCGATACGGGATCGACTCTTCGAGCAGGGCGACGACGTCGCCGATCCCGTCGTCCTCGCGTCGCTCGCAACCGAGTTCGGGGTCGCATACGACCCGGCCGCCACCACGGGTGTCACCGCGGACTACGAGGAGGGCGTGGCGCGCGGGGTCGTCGGCTCGCCGCACTTCTTCACTCCCGCAGGCAGCTTCTTCTGCCCGACCCTCGAGATCACGCGTGTCGACGACAGGCTGCACATCAAGACCGATCCGGCCGGCTTCGACCGCTTCGTCGACTCGTGCCTGGGGGAGTGAGAACTTGAGTGTCGATGCGAGACTGGCCGGTGCCGCACCCGGAACCCGGATCGGACCGCTCGACGTGGAGGTGGGGATGTCCTGGAGCTCACGGCTCACCGCCGCGAGCGGTACCCGTGCGCGTGACGGCATGTGCGTCACGCCCGTCATGGCCGGTCAGCTCGCCCTCGCCGTGTACGCGGCATGCGTACCCGGACCCATGATCCACACGCGCCAGATCACCCGCCAGCACCGCACCCTCGACGCGGACAACGTGGTGCAGTGCGCCGGGGTCGTCACACGCCGGTTCGCGAAGCGGGGCCGTCCCTACGTCGAGATCGACTTCGACATCGCGGTCGCGGGTGAGCCGGTCTGGGACGGATCGATCCTCTGCACCAATCCGAACACGTCATGCGACGACCTGCCCGACGAGGCCGGGTCGGGACCGCCCGCACACGAGACAGGGAGGGTGCTCGCCCGACTCACGCACAGCTTCGACCTCGAGGCGATGACCGCGTTCTCGGGGCCGGGGAACATCCATTCGGATGTCGCAGCCGCCCAAGCGGTCGGCCTCGACCGGCCCGTCGTGCAGGGCATGCAGCTTGCTGCTCTGTGCGACCGACTCCTCGCGGATCACTGGGGTGCAGACTGGCTCGAACGCGGCACGTGGGAAGTGCGCTTCGTGGGAATGGCGTGGGAGAACGAGATCCTCGAATCCACGCTCCTCGAGACCGGAACCGATGTCGCGTTGCGTGTCACGAAAGCGGACGGCACGGTGTGCCTCGCCGGTACTGCCGGTTTGGCCGCGTCGTGAATGTGCGAGTGTCGGTCAGATGTCGGCAGACTGGGCGAGCTGCGCGAGCAACTCCGCCTTCTCCGCTTCGAAGTCGTCGAAGCTGATGTTGCCGTCGTCGAAACGCCGGTGCAGCGCCTCCATGAGGTCCATGAGCTCGGCGGCAGGCCGGACCGGACCTGCCACACCGTTCTCCTCCGGAACATCCTCTTCGTCACTCGTCTCGGCGCGGCGCATGCGCTTCTCTCGCTTCGCCTCGGCCTTCTCCTTCTTGGCCTTTTCACGCTGGAGCTTGGCAAACGACGTGCGTTGTGTACCCATGTCTCTCCCGTACCGGCCGGCCGACCACGCGGGCGTACGCGACCTTCGTCGACGAACTCATCGGGTCCGGCGATTCGAGCTCGGCAGGCATGCTGCGAGCCCGGGTTTGTCGAGTCCTGCGGGTGGACGAGCAGTCACCGGACCCTATGACCATAGGCGCGAAACGCGCGGATTCCGGCACCGACCGCGGCATCGGGCTTGAACGTGCCCTCAGTCCCCGGCCGCCTTCTCGATCCCGACCGTGCGGCACGTGACCGATTCGGCATCGCCGAGCCCCTCGATGGCAACGGCCCATTCCCCTGCTGCGCCCGGTTCGACGACCCCTGTCGTGTCCTCGGCCTGGGCGAGGACCTCGCCGCTCGCGTCGTCGACCCAGGCGATCTCGATCACGTAAGCGGTCGCCGTGTCGCCCTGGTTCTCGATCGTGCCACTGCCCGTGCCAGACCCACCGACGTTCTCGCATTCGAGGATGTCGATGAAGACGGGGGGTGTCTCACCTCCGCCCGGCTCGGTTGCATCGGTGGCCGTCGTGTCATTCACCCCGCCGGTGGGGGCTGAATCGTCCCCGGAGCACGCGGTGCCGGCCAGCACCAGGAACATGGCTGCAAGCAAGACGAAGATCCGCATCGCTGTCTCCCTCCGTCGGGGTATGGCCCCGAGCGTTCCAGGTCGTGCGCTGACGAGGCCGCAGTGACTACAGTCGCAATGCTCACGATCATCGCCGAGATTAGGGGCAGAGAACATGTCGAAGCCGTCATCGCACCCCCCGATGATGCGAGCCGTGCGCACGCACGCCCCTGGAACGCCGTTCGTCCTCGAAGACGTCCCGTGGCCCGACCCGGGGCCGGGTGAGGTCGTGGTCCGCGTCGCGGCGTGCGGAGTGTGCCACTCCGACGTGCATGTCCTCGACGGCATGCCGATGCCGGCTCCCCTGCCGCTCACGCTCGGGCACGAACCCGCCGGAACGATCGAGGCAGTCGGTGAGGGAGTGAACGACTGGGCAGAGGGAGATCGGGTCGCGATGCATCTCGGCGACGGTTGCGGAACCTGCCGCGCCTGCCTCTCGGGCCATCCGATGTGCTGCCCGAAGCTCGGCGCGGTCGGTCTCCACTTCGACGGTGCCTACGCAGATGCCGTCAAGGTCCCCCAGTCCGTCATGGTGCGGGTCCCCGACGAGGTCTCCCTAGCCGCGGCAGCCGTGGCCACGGACTGCGTCGCCACCCCCTATCACGCCCTCAAGTGCCGGGCCCGTATGGAGAGTGGCGAGAAGGTCGTGGTCATCGGTGTGGGTGGCCTCGGCTCGATGGCGATCGAGCTCGCCCGCGTGCTCGGTGCGGGCCAGATAGTGGCAGTCGACACGAATCCTCTCGCCCTCGAGCGGGCAGAGCGCCTCGGCGCCACAGATGTCGTCCTCGCCGACCGGGACCCCGTGGCGGGCATCCGTGCGGCCACCACCGACGGCGCCGATATCGTCCTCGAGTGCGTCGGCAGCCCTGACACGGTGGCGCAGGGGGTCAACTCGCTCGTCGGTGGCGGACGATGCGTAGCTGTCGGCGTGGGCATCATGCCGCCCCGCATCGACAGTCCCCAAGCCCTCTTCGCCCTCTTCGAGTACTCCCTTCTCGGCACCTTCGCGTCCCACAAGGAGGACCTCGAGGAAGTCCTGCGCATGGAGGCGGAGGGCGCGATCGACATCGAGGCCTCGATCTCGGAGCGATACCCCCTCGAACGCGCGATCGAGGCGCTCGACATCCTGCACAAAGGAGGCGGGGACGTGCAGCGCATGGTCATCGAGCCCGGCCTCGACGCCTAGATGGCGAGGGTGTCCCGCACTCTGGCCTTGGCGGCGTCGAGATCGGGAATGCTGCGTTCGATCGCGCCCTCGGGGCGGCAGAAGACGAAACGGCACTCGACGACAGGGAGGTCCGTCGCCGCCTCGAGGGCGACGGCATAGGCGGCACCCTGGAGCTCGTAGGCGGCGAGCCGCGCGGCGACTTCGGTGTCGGAGTCGACCGTGTCCGTCTTGTAGTCGACTACCACGAGCCCGGCCGGCGTCTCGACGAGCAGATCGACGTACCCTTCGATCACACGGACACCCACCGGTGCTGTGACATACGTCTCCTTGTGATGTGGGTTCGTCCGTGCAAGGTGCACGGCGTCAGAGGCGAGGGCGGACATCACCATCGCCATGATCGTCCCGGTATGTTCGGGCACGGCCTCGCGTTCCGCCTGATGCGCGGCCTCGGCCTCGATGTGTGACCGGGTGCGAGGCGCCGTGAGATCGGTCATGTGCAGGGTGGCATGCACGGCGCGGCCGAGCGCAGCCCCGACCCGGCCGCGCCGGCGCCCGAGCTCGGTCTCCCTCTCGCTGGCATCACCTTCGAGATCCACATGTGCGCTGCCGGTGTCCGCGATCGCCGTAGCTGACGTGAAGCGCGGCACCCGCTGCGGACCGAGTAACGCTTCCCGTGCCGCCACCCACGCGTCACGATCGTCATCCTCACAGACGATGCCTGCCGTATCGGGAAGCTGCCGGCCCGGGTCCTTGCCGTCCCCGTCCCCATCGCGGGTGACCGCGAAGTCGGCGAGCGTCCGGACGCCAAGGCGGCCGTGCTCCCAAACCTGCTGCGCATACGAATCCGTCTCGGCCTTGTGATGGCAGGCGACGACAAGGTGATCGCGAGCCCGCGTGCAGGCGACGTAGAGGAGGCGCAGCTTCTCGTGCCTGTCCATCTCCACCTCGATGTCGGCGCGGGGGTCGTAGTTGGACGTTGTGACACCCGCACGCATCCTCACCTCCGGCCTGCCGTCCTCGGCCCAGAGCACACCCACGCCGACGCGTCTCCTCCCCGGCAGCGTCGTCATCCCGGAGAGGATCGTGATCGGGAACTCGAGCCCCTTCGCCCCGTGCACGGTGAGTATGCGCACAGCGTCGTCGTCCGTCTCGGGTAGGAGAGGCTCGTGCACGCGGGCACCTTCCGCCCGCTGCAGGACCGCCCATTCGATGAATCCCCGCAGGGAGCTCCCCCCTGCCTCCTCGAACGCCCGTGCCTGATCCACGAGAAAGCGGAGGCGCCGCCACACCTCCCGGGGTCTCTCGGTACCGAAGGCGAGGAGATGGGCGCGCCGCTCCACGAGCAGCCGGTCGAGAAGGTCGGCAGGACCGATCCACCAGCGGTCTCTCCACAGGGCGTGGAGATGAGCCATCGCGGCTGCAACCGCATGCGTGGCGGGAATCCCCGCGGGCGCATCGCGCCGCAGATCCCAACGACCACCCGCGTCGTACCACGTGAAGAGGTCCACATCGGAGCAGGCGTAGAGCGGCGACCGCAGGGCCGCCACGAGGGCAAGGCGGTCACTCGGGTCGTCGACTGCACCTAGGGCGGAGAGCACGTCTCGCACCTCCTGCGTGTCGTACACCAGGGTCCCCGTGTCGAGGCGGTACGGGACCTCGCACGCGTCGAGCTGCTCACGCAGGAACGGCAACGACGTTCGCGTCGGGATCAGGATCGTGACGTCGGCGAGACGTGCATCGCGCCACACCCCGGTGTCGGTGTCCCATACGGGCCAGTCGCTCCCCCGCCGCCGGATGAGGCCGGCCACGGCGGCGACGTCCGCGGCCTCCATCTCCCGCAGCTCGCCCGCCCGGACTTCTGCGTGGGGGCCACCGAGGAGGACGGGCCGGTGATCCGCGTCGGCCGCGGGTGTGCGATGTGCGACCAGAGGCTGGTAGGCGGGCTGGCACTTGTCGACTTCGGCGGGCATGAGCTCACCGAAGAGGTCGTTCACCCACTCGAGAACCGGCCCGACCGTGCGGAAGTTCTCGATGAGGTGCACCGCGGGCCCGAAGGTCTCCCGCGCAGAGAGGAAGAGCGAGATGTCGGCACGCCGGAACCTGTAGATCGACTGCTGCGGGTCCCCTACGAAGAACAGACGCCCCGCTTCGGGCTCGACCGCCGTCCAGTCGTCGGGGGCGACACCCTCTATCACCGACGCGATGAGGACGGCGAGCTCGATCTGGATCGGGTCCGTGTCCTGGAACTCGTCGAGGAGGAGCCGCCGAAAGCGGCGGTGCATGTCGTTTCGCACACCCGGATCCGTACGGAGCACACGGCGCGCGAGTACGAGCAGGTCGTGGAACTCGAGGTTGCCCTCGGCACGACGTTCCTCGGCGGCGCGGACGATCTCTCCGGCGATGTGGTGCAGGAGGATCCTCAGGACCTCGTCCGCCGTCGTGGCCACGACCTGAGCCGCGCCGGCACTCACAGCCTTCACGCGATCCTTGGCGGTGTCGAGCTCACCACTCCACGCCGCCTTCCGCCCTCCCTGTCCCGGCCCCCATCCCGTCACGCGCGCGAGCTCGTACAGCTTCGCGTGCGGATCGGCTGATCCCGCGACAGCCTCCATAGACGGCAGGAGGACTTCGGTGATCCGCCGGTACAGGAGGTCGGAGGTGTCGGTGCACGCGTCGATGATCGTGCCGAGGCCGGCGACGGCAGTGTCGAACGGCGTGAAGTCGATCGCAGGGAGTTCCGGGAGAGACTCGTGCACGTACGGCTCGAGACGGTCCCAACTCTGGCCGAGCTCAGCAGCGACATCCTTCAAAGTCGCCTGCCCGGCGTAGGCGGCCTCGAGCGCAACGCCGACGAGGGCCGCCCGGGCGAGCAACTCCTCATTGGCGGAGTCCGCGTGGAGGGAGTCGACGAAACGCTCCCACCGCTCCTCACGCGCGATCTGAGACGCGACCTCGTCGAGGACGGCGATCCGGGGTGGCAGGCCGGCAGCGATCGGATGCTCCGTCAGGATCCGCTTCGCGAACCCGTGCAGGGTCGTGATCGCGGCACGGTCCGTGTCGGCTATTGCAGCCCGAGATCGGGCGACCTCGGCCTGGTCGGCGTTCTCCGATTCGATCCTCTCGAAGTCCACTCGGATCCGGTTCGCGAGCTCGGTTGCGGCTGCCTCGGTGAAAGTGATCGCGGCGATGTCCGCGAGATCGATGCCCTCCTCGAGAACGAGACTGCGCACACGGCGTACGAGTTGTGTCGTCTTGCCCGTACCGGCACCGGCCTCGACGAAGAGCGTACGGTCGAGGGTGTCGCGGCAGATGAGGTCCCGTACGCTCTGGTCCGAGAGAGCACTCGTCACGTGACGTCCTCCGCGTCGCGATCGAGGACTCGGCGCACGGCGAGGGCGGGGGCCCCCCGCTTCGCGTCGGCCTGTTCACCCCGGTCCCGTGGGCAGATGTCGTCGAAGCCGCAGTAACGGCAGTTGTCGTGCGTGCGCCACCAGATCTGCCAGTCTCCCGGGTTCGCCGGGAAGGCTCCCGCCTCGATACCGTCGACAATCGCCGTGACCACCTCAACGAAACGGGCCCGGCACGCGTCGTCCCAGTCGTATCCGTGGCGTGGGCAGTCCTCGGTGCCGACCATCCAGTAGTAGGCGGATGCGGTGCCGGCACCGAGCAGGGCGCGGGCAGCCTCCGAGTAGAGACCGAGTTGGAGGGCCGTACCCGCCTTCACGGGATCGGTGCCGGTGTCACCGATCCCCTCGTACTGCCGGCCGCTTCCGGTCTTGTAGTCGAAGACCACGTGACGGCCGTCCTCGGTTTCGTCTACCCGGTCGGCACGGCCCCGAAAAAGGACGCGCCTGTCCCCGCCGAGGGCGACGGCGACGGGTGCGGCGACATCCAGGCCGAAGGGCAACTCGACCCGTACGGGACGCGCGCGGGCACCCGCCCGCCACGCGTCGTCCGCGAGGAGGAACGCGTCGACCGCCATGAGGATGCGGTCACGCACGAGATGCCAGTTCACCCTACGGCCGGTGCGGCCGCTGCGCTCGTAGTCCGCCAGCACATCGACAGCGATCTCACGCAACCTCGCATGATGGTCGGGGCCCCAGCGCTCCTGCGGATCCGGTGGTCCGCTTGCGATCACCTCTTCGAAGAAGCGTTCGAGGATCTGGTGCACTCCCGAGCCACGATCGAGCGGACTCAGCTCGACGATCCGGACCGGGTCGTCCCGCTCGTCCAGATGCAGGACATCGGCGAGGAAGTAGCGGAAACCACACGCGGCCCAGCGTTCGAGCCGCGTGGCGGACTGTAGGGCGCCACGCGCGGGGCTCGGCACAGGCATCCCGGCGAGGTTCCCGTCCCACTCGGTGAACTCGGCCGAGGAACGGGCTGCGAGGCAGGCGAGACCGCGTGCGATTCCGGCGGCAGTCGGGTGCGTGCCCACATCCCCTCCCGCCGCCACGTGCCGGGCGAGAACTGCGAGGTCGCGGTCGACCGTGTCGGCCGGTGCCGGGACGGACAAGAGGCCGGCAGCATGGCTTGGCACCACCTCGACGAGCGGGGCGCCGAGGTCGCCGAACTCCGTGCTGTGCACGCGTGCTCCGGCGAGGATCGAGACCGAGTCGAGGAGCCAGCGTGACGGCAGACGCCTGCGCCCACCCCGCAGATCGCCCCGCGGGAAGGTCAGGTAGCGCCGATCCTCGGGTGCGGCGGCGAGCGCAGCCAGGAACGCCCTGTGCTGCTCGTGCAGACCGTCACGCCGCAAGGCGAGCTCGCCCCCGGCGAGCTCGCGCAGGCTGTCGGGGAGGAGGGCCTCGTCGCGGCGAGGTGCCGGGCAGTCCCCCTCGGCCATGCCGACCACGAACACGGCGTCGAGATCCTCACCCACGGCCTGTGTGAGCGGTCCGTACATGACGCCCTCGCCATACCGCCCCGACCGGCCTCGTTGCCCGTCGAGCTCGGCACTCAGCGCCCGGTGGAACACCTCGTCGCTCGGGTCGGGGTCGAGGACCTCGAGGGTGGCGAGGCGGGAAAGGGCGGCCTCGACGCGGTTCGCGCACTCCTGTTCCGCGTCGGGCCATGACCTGCGGGCCGGATCTCCCCCCGTGAGACGGTCGAGGAGTTGACGGGCGGCATCCGCCTTCTCGTACCAGCCGCGGGCCATCTCGACCCGGGCGACGGCAGCGGCAAGGTCCTCGACGAAACG
>JADZDR010000012.1 GCA_020850945.1 Acidimicrobiia bacterium
CCACGCGCACCGATCCGCCACCGAGTCCCCGGCCACATGCGGCACCCGAACCGGCACCCGATCCGCCACCGAGTCCCCGGCCACATGCGGCACCCGAACCGGCACCCGAACCGGCACCCGAACCGGAGCCCGGACCGCACGCTCCTCCCCTGCCGGCAGCGCCAGTCGACTCCCCCCCCGCGACGGCAGCACCTGTCCCCCCACCCACAGCGCAGCCTCCCGTCGAGGACCCGTCGCCGACCCCGGCCCAGGACCCTGTGAGCCCCGTGATCGACGATCTCGTCCCCCCCGCCGAGGATCCCCCACCTCCTGACGAACCCGAGCCGGAGGAGAAGGCCGCCACACCGCCCCGAGCCGGCTCGGACGACGACGGCGGCGAGGACGCCGACGCCCCGCCCGACCCACCGGACCCACCGGACCCACCGGACGTGGTGGAGCCTGATGTCCTGCCGGTACCGGCACCCGCGCGCGTCGATGCACCCGACTCCCTCGCCCTCGGCCCGATCACACCCGACACCTCCATCACGGAGCCGAACAGCGCGATGCAGGCGGTCGTCGCCTGGCTCGGCGACCTCGACAGCACCCCCACCCCGGCCCCGGACACGCCCGGCGACCCGCTTCGGGTGGTGGCGGCACTCGACGCTCTCGGAGACACCGCGACACGAGACGTGGCGCAGGCAGGGGTGCCGCTCGTCATCCCGACCGACCTCGAGGCCCTCCTTGCCGACACCGGCGCCGGTCACCTCGATCGCCTCACGGCGGCCTGGGCCACGGATCCCGATTCGGGCCAGGCGCGGGTCCTGCGCAGCATGGTGGATCCGACAGGTCTTGCCCCACCGCCCCAATCGGAATCCGACCCCGGATGGGACGTCGTCGATGCCGGGGCCGGCGACTCCGATCTGGGAGGCACGCTCGACTCGCTCTTCGGGGGATCGTGAGCGGCGTCCCGCTCAGATGATCGTGCGCAGCCTCCCACGCGCGAGCCGGAGGCACCTGTCGGCGGCCAACGCCTGTCCCGCGGTCCGCGTCGTGTAGACGAGCAGGCTCTCCCGACACCGCATCGTGCCGAGCATCGCATCCACCACGGGCACGGCCTCGAGGAACGCGAGATCCGCGTCCGGCTCGTCGACGACCACGAGGTCCGCCGCGTCGACGCGCGCGACCAGAAGGTCGATCTCGGCGAGGCGTGAGCCGACAGAGGCACCGCGCTCGAAGCGGAGGCGCAGAACCTCCCCGGGCGGGAACCCCGACGCGCGGGCACACGCGATCACCTCCCCGGCCAGGTCCTCGAGCTCCACCCCGCTTGCGCCGAACACGCCGACGCTCGCGCCACCTCGCAGCGGCTCGAGCACTCCCGCTCCGCGTGCCGACGCGGCCGAAAGCCGTCCACCCATGATGTCTCCCAATATGCGCTTTGCCACCCGGACCAGGTCAGCGCTCGAGCGCGTCGAGCACTTCAGTCAGCCATTCCACATCGACCTCGAGATGCGCCAGGACGCCCCGCAGGGACAGCGCCCGGAACTCCTCGAGATTGTCCTGTTTTAGCACCTTTCGCACCTTGCGTGCAGCGCGGGCGGTGTGGTGGAGCTGATCTTGCACGGCGTGCACGAGCCCCTCCGGCACCCCCTCCCCGAGCAGATCGAGCTTGAGGTAGAGCTCGGACCGCTGCGGTGTCGCCTTCGCGAAGTCCTCGTCGAACCAGCGGGCGACCTGCTCGCGCCCCTCGTCCGTGAGGGCGTAGACCGGCTTGCCGGTCTCGTCGGGGTCGGCGGTCGCGAGGCCGGCGGCCACGGCGGATGTGAGCACTTGGTACACCTGGCCGTCGTTGACCGGCCAGTAGTCACCCATCCTCGCCTGGAGACGGCGGTGGACCTGACTCGAGCTACCCGGATCGAGGCCGACCTCGCCCAATATCGCGTTGCGTAGTGACATGCCTTGCAGCATGTCAGGTGCTCTGCCTACTGACAAGGACCGCTCCGTGCGCAGCGGTATCCGCGTCAATCGCGGGCGGGATCCCCCTGTCCCGGATCGGGGGCAGGGTTGGCTGCGGCCTCGGCCCGCGCGGCCGCGATCACCTCGAGGATCGGAGCCAGCATACGATCCCCCCCGATCTGCGTGAGATGCACGCCGTCACCCCGTCGCATGCGCTGCAGCTCACCGTCGGCGTCCGGCAGGTAGTCGGCGTACGCGCCTTCGTCGTCTGCGAACAGGTCCCATGTGGGGACGTACACGATCTGGGGCCGCATGCCGGCCTCGGCCCGCTGGAGGCCTGCGATCATCTCGAGGCTGTCGCGCAGCTCCTTCTCCCTCACGATCGGATACCCGACCCACACGACGCGGCGCCCCTCGCTCGCGAGAACATCCATCGCCGCCCCGACCCGACGGCGGTACTCCGCCTTCCACGCGTCTGTTCCCAGGACGAGACGCTTCCCGTCCACCATCATGTCCTGGTCGTCGTTGCCTCCCACCGAGAAGACGGCCACGTCCGGGTTGAGCCGATGCATGTCGGCGTCGACGGCACCGGCCCAGTCGAACACGTCGGGCCGGGCGAGTCCCGTCGAGATCTGCGTGTTCTCCTCGTATGCCGGTCCGGACGAACCCTCGGCCCGCTGGAAGGCACGCGCGATGTCGTAGGCCATCGAGTCACCCCCGACCCAGACGAGCGTGCTGCGGGGTGCGAACTGCGGAATCTGCGCGTACTCCTCGCCCGCACGGGCGAAGAAGGCGTCGAAGGGCGACGGCAGGCGGGCGCGATCGGACTGCACGTCGGACTCGCCCAGGGCATCCTGGATGGCGTCGCGGGGGGCGGTGAGGTGGAGCCGGTCGGCGACGAACGCCACCGGCGCGACGGCGTGGGTGGCGAGGCTGCGGCGCCATCCGTAGGGCTGGCTCGCGGCGGTCTTCTCGAGGCTCTCGACGTTGAAGACCGCGCCGAGGACGAGTGCGAGGAGGACGGCAATCACGGTCTCCCGCGCAGTCCGCGCGCGTCGCCGGACCGGTCGCCTGACCGTCTCGACGGCCCGGAGCGGCACACGGGCACGGCGTGTCGTTCCCGCCCGCTCGACGGGCGTGGCGGACGTCACGGGTGCCTTGCTCAGTGCCATGTCAGAACCGGAAGTAGATGAACGGGTCGACGGGGAGGTCGACGAGGACGTCGTGCACGGCGTCGGTCGCGACGAGGGCGAGGGCGGCGGTGAGGGCAAGCGGAACGGGTGCGAGCCGGGCCAGGCCGGCCTGGATGCCCTCGACGCGTCCCGGGGTGAGGACGAACTGGGGCAGGAGGCCGACGAGGATCACGACAAGGACGGTGCCAGTCACGAGCGTCGGCACCCGCCATGCGACGAACAGCCTGCTGAGGAGCTCGAGGGCGTCGGCCACGCTGCCGGCCCGGAAGAACACCCAGGCGAGGCAGACGAAGTTGAACGTGACGAGGCGGCCGAGCCAGCGGCGGGCCGCCGGCAGCGCGGCCGCATCCGCCGGTGTACCCCGCCGGTGTTCGAAGACGAGACCCGCCCCGTGCAGGCCGCCCCACGCCACGAAGTTCCAGGCGGCACCGTGCCAGAGACCACCCAGGAGCATCGTGATCACGAGGTTGACGGAGGTCCCCAGCTCCCCCCGTCGGTTTCCGCCGAGGGGCACGTAGAGGTAGTCACGCAGCCAGCGGGACAGCGTCATGTGCCAGCGGTGCCAGAAGTCCCGCACGGAGACGGCGGTGTAGGGCGCATCGAAGTTCTGCGGGAACTTGAACCCGAGCAGGAGGGCGACACCGATCGCGATGTCCGTGTATCCGCTGAAGTCGGCGTAGATCTGCACGGCGAAGGCGTACGTGGCGACGAGAGCGTCGAGGGCGCTCGCCTGGCCGGGTGCGGCGTAGACGGGATCGACGATGGCCCAGCCGAGGTAGCTCGCGACCACCACCTTCTTCACGAGACCGACGAGGACGAGGTACATGCCGCGACCGAGATCGACCTGACGCGGATCACGGGGCGTCGCGAGCTGGGGGATGAACTCGCTCGCCCGCACGATCGGGCCGGCCACGAGATGCGGGAAGAAGGACAGGTACACCGCGAAGTCGATCGGCTTGGCCGGCGCCACGGTGCCCCGATTCACGTCCACCACGTAGCTGATCGCCTGGAAGAGAAAGAAGGAGATGCCTATGGGCAGGAGCACCTCGACGAGCGGCACGTTCGCCGGCAGGCCGATCGCGCCGAGCAGGCGGTGCAGGCTCTCGGCGAAGAAGCCGAAGTACTTGAACCAGCCGAGGATGGTGAGGTCGGCGACGACGGCGGTGGCGAGGACGAGCTTGGCGAGGCGGGGGTGGTCCGCCCGTGTGCGTCCGATCGCGGAACCCGCCACCCAGTTGACCAGAGTGGCGGCGGCGAGGAGACCACAGAAACGCCAGTCCCAACTCCCGTAGAAGACGTAGCTCGCCCCGAGGATGAAGGGCTTCCAGCGGGCGGGACGCGGCATGAGGAGCCAGGACAACGGCAAGACCACCGCGAAGAACGCCGCGAACGTGATGGTGGGGAAGAGCATGGCTGGATCCGTTCTGGCAAGTCTCCCAAATCGGCTCCGCGATGTGGCGGTTCTCGGCCGCTTGGGTGAGCCGGGTCAGACCACTCGCCTCAGGGCCGCGTCGAGGGATGCGACGTAGGAGGGACCGAAGAGAGCGACGTGAACGAGGAGGGGGAAGACCTGGTACAGGTGAACGCGCTCCTCCCACCCGGGCGAGAGCGGCCTCGCCTCGTCGTACGCGGCGAAGACCGCGGCCCCGAACCCGCCGAAGAGGCGCATCATGGCGAGGTCGACCTCACGATGCCCTCCGTAGGCGGCCGGATCGACGAGCCACGGGCTCCCCGTCGCGTCCCACACGAGGTTGCCGCCCCAGAGGTCACCATGCAGGCGGGCGGGCGGCTCCTCGGGGCCCACGTGTTCGGGCATGCGCGCGCAGAGCGCTTCGACGCGGGCGGCGACGTCCCGGGGCAGATGACCCCCGTCGATGCAGAGGCGCAGCATGGGGTCGAGGCGGCGCCATGCGTAGAACTCCGCCCACGTGGCACACGGCGCATTGTCGAGGGGTAGTTCGGCGAGCCACGCCTCGGCCGGGACGGTGTCTGCTCCGCCGCCACCGAAGCAGGGGGCGCCCGAGGCGTGGAGGGCGGCGAGTCCGCGTCCCAGCTCCTCGTCCGATCCCGGCCGCGCCGTGCCGGCCTCGATCCAGTCGAGGGCGATCCAGCGGGGAGTGTGGGCGACGACCGCCGGGATCCCCACGGCACGGGCGCTCGCCAGCCACCGCAGGCCTGCCGCCTCCGCTGCGAATGACCCTCGCGGGGCATTCGCGGAGCTCTTGACGAAGATCCACGTCCCGTCCGACAACTCGACGCGCCGCGCGTGGTTGATGCAACCGCCGCCCACGTCCTCGACACGTGCGATGTCGCAGGTGATGTGGGCGCGCAACTCCTCTAGGGCCGGGTCCACCTTCAGGTGTCCGGGGTCGTCCCGATCATGGCGACGACTTCGTCGAGCAGGCCGGCGCAGGCGACACGGCACATGTCGAATACGACGTTGAAGCCGTCCTCACCCTCGTACGTGTAATAGGGGTCGGGTACCTCGAGCTCGTCCCCGGCCCCGGGGTCGAACTCGCGCAGTAGCCGGACCTTCGCCCGCTGCCCCTCATGGTCGGTCAACGCGTTCAGATCGAGGACGTTCTCGAGGTCCATCGCGACGACGATGTCGAAGCGCTCGAAGTCCTCCGCTGTGAAGCGGCGGGCGACACCCTCGATCTCGATGCCGTGCAGGCGTGCGGCGGCGCGCGCACGGGGGTCTGCCTCCTCGCCTGCGTGCCAGCCGCCCGTGCCGGCGCTGTCGACATCCACCACACCGCTCAAGCCTGCCTCCTCGACCAGGGCCTCGAACACGGCCTCGGCGGTGGGAGAACGGCAGATGTTCCCGGCACAGACGAAACAGACGCTGAGAGCAGGGGTTTGCATGCCGCACCTACGGGGGGATGTCACACGTCGGCTGAGACGTGGGGCGGTGCGACCGCATCGTCCCGTTCGCGGGGGGTGCTGTCACCGGCGTCGGCGACGGCGGCCTCCATCGCGGGAGGCCGACGGCGGAGACTGCGACCGATCGCCCAACCGAGCCTGAACCAGAGCGGGTACGTGAGGAGGATCAGGGCCGCCACCACGTGTCGGCGCCAGTTGTTCCGTGCCGGATCGAACCGAAGGAGGCCGAAGCCGATGCGGCCCGAGTTCAGCATGAAGGCCCGCCCCGATTCGGCCCCCCAGAAGCGGGCGAGCCATGCGACTCGCGGCGAATCGAACCAGAGGGGAACGGAAACCCCCCAGAAGACCAGCATGGTTCCCACGGTCGCCACGTCCTCGAGTTCGTCGTCGAGGGCAGCGCCTCCGACGGCGCCGACTCCGACGAGCAGGGCGGGGTCGTACAGAAAGCTCATGGGACGATCCTGTAGGTCAACAGCGCATGCGCCACTGTCTTGCCGTCTTGGTCGGTTGCCGTGATCTCGGCGAAGCTCAGTTCCTTCGCCCGCTTCACGCACCTTGCCCGGCAGACTAGGTCCGATCTCCGCGCGGCGCCGACGTACTGGATGCTGATCGACACCGTGGAGGCTCTCGCACCCTTGTCGAAATCGTGGTTCGACCAGACGGCCGCCGCCCCCGCCGTGTCGATCGCGGCGGCGATGACGCCTCCGTGATAGAAGGTCCCGTCGTTCGTGAGCTCTTCGCGGTACGGGAGGCGCACGACGACGTCGTCCGGCTCGTACGTCTCGAACCGGAGGTCGAGCCAGCCGATGAACGGGGTGCGGGGCATGACCTCGATGACACCGCGGCGCAGTTCTGCCTGCTTCTCCTCTGTCAGGCCTTCGGGCACTCTCCCCTCCTTCCCGCGTCAACCTAGTGGTCTGCGCAGCCGACCGGGGCCCGGGGCGGGCGGCATGACGCGAAGTACCCCTTTCTGAGATTCTTCTGTGAGTTCGCTTGCATCCGTGGTTCGGGTCGGACACACTCAGTTGGGGTGTGCAGTCGGACTGGGCGAAGGTGACGTGGGGCGCTTACGGAGATCGAAGGCTGGGGACCACGGCGACACGCCGACTCCGCCCGCGCCCACCAGCCCCGCGCCGACTCCTCTGACAGGTGTGTCTCCGCCGTTGCCCCAGGTCACACCGCCGTACGCTTCACCCCATGTCATCCCGCCGAACCCGTTCGGGCCGCCCGGCCAGGGTCTGACGACCGGAGCCGCAGTCCCTCTCGGCATGGCACCCCCCCGCAACCTCTTCGCCGCCCCCGCCGTCCCGCCCCCGCTGCTCGGGGGCGGCTTGGGTAGTGCCGCCCTGGCGAGTGGGAGCGTTTGCGTCGACGACGACGGTTTCGCGTCGAAGGCGGTAACGGTCGTGGGACGCGTGCTCGTCGCCCTGATCCTGGCAGTCGCCGCCGGCGCGGGCTACATCCTGTTCCGCGACGCCAACCGGGTCGAGATCGCGTCAGACGACATGCCCAGCCTCCAGGTACCCCGGCCGGCTCCGCCCATCGCACCGCCGGCTCCCGGAGTCCCTGTGAGCGAGACACCCCCGGCACCCGTCGAGGAACCGCCCGCCACGTCTCCTCCCGACTTGGGCGAGATCCCGGTCCAGGCTGCCCCTCCCATCGAGGTTGCCGCCCCGCAGCTTCCGCCGGAACCACCACCGCCTCCCGCACCGGCGCCGCCCCCCGGGGCGATCGAGTTCATGCAAGGCCTCGACCGCGCAACTGATGCCCACAACGAGGTGGTCGTGTCGCTCGCGACCACTGTGGCCGACATGAAGACGATCCTCCTCCCGGCCGACCCGAGTGTGGTCGCCGAGGTCGAAGGATCCCTCACCGAGCTCGAGGCCGCGATCGACTCGATGGCCCAGTACGAGTTCCCCGCGGAATCGGGAGCAGAGGACATCGTCACTTCGCTGCGGCGGGTCCACGCCCTGTTGACCAGGCAACTCGATCTCCGCACAGACGCGAGATGGCCGACCCTGAATCTGCTCACGCAGTTCAACGGGATCACGGACCAACATCGGGAGAAGGTGAGGGCCCTCAGCGACGAGCTCATCCCGGCCTATGTCGCCTGGGTAGAGTCCCAGATGTATGGCTGACACGGAACGGGACCGCTGGGCCATCCACGACCTCACGATCGACTACGCCGTGGCTGTCGACACTCGGGACTGGGAGACTTTCGCGGCTCTGTGGGTTCCCGACGCCCACATCGACTACACGTCGGCCGGCGGCATCGCCGGCAACCCCGCCGAGGTGACAGCCTGGCTCGCAGAGGCGATGCGGGGCTTCGCGATGACGCAGCACAGCACGTCGACACACCAGGTGCGCCTCGACGGCGACACTGCCTCGGGCCGTCTCAACGTGCTCGCCCGGCACGGCATCGACGTGGACGGCGAGATGCTGTTCCTCGACGTGGGCGGCTGGTACGAGGATGCCTACGTGCGCACGACCGACGGGTGGCGCTTCTCGGCCCGGACCGAGCACACCCTGTTCTTCGACGGCGACTTCGCCGCCCGTCACTCACTCGAGAGGGTGCCGGTGAGCGCCCGCATGCCCCCGTCCGTGCCCGAGGTCGGATGAAGACGATCGGCAACGTCCTCTGGTTCCTCTTCGCCGGTCTCTGGCTCGGCATCGGATACATGATCGCAGGTGTGATCAACTGCCTCCTGGTCGTGACCATCCCGTTCGGTATCGCCTCCTTCCGCCTCGCCCGCTATGCCTTCTGGCCCTTCGGGCGTGAGGTCGTCAACCGGGAACGCCGCATCGGATTCTGGGTGAGTGCCGGCAACGTGATCTGGTTCCTCGTCTCCGGCCTCTGGCTCGCGATCGGCCACGTCCTCGTAGGCGCCCTGCTCTGCGCAACGATCGTCGGGATCCCGTTCGGCATCGTGTCCTTCCGCATGGCCACCCTCGCCCTCGCTCCCCTCGGCAAGGAAGTCGTGCCGAAGCGAGGCGCCCCCCAAATCTGAGTCGACATGCGGGGTCCCCCAGGATCTCTTCCACCCCGCCTGCGTGAGGCCGATAACCTCGAACTCAAGCGACCGACCCCACGGAGGCCACCGCATGCGTCCGCTTCGCTCCGACACAGTCACGCAAGGCCGCGAACAGGCCGGGGCCCGTGCCCTGTTGCGTGCCACGGGCATGGGTGACGGCGATTTCGGCAAGCCCATCGTCGCCGTCGCGAACAGCTTCACGCAGTTCGTACCCGGCCACGTGCACCTGAAGGACGTGGGCCAGATCGTCTGCGACGCGATCGCCGCCGCCGGTGGCGTCGGCCGCGAGTTCGACACCATCGCCGTCGACGACGGCATCGCCATGGGCCACGACGGGATGCTCTACTCGCTGCCGAGTCGTGATCTCATCGCCGACTCGGTCGAGTACATGGTGAACGCGCACTGCGCGGACGCCCTCGTCTGCATCTCGAACTGCGACAAGATCACGCCGGGCATGCTCCTCGCCGCGCTCCGGCTCGACATCCCGACTGTGTTCGTCTCGGGTGGACCGATGGAGGCCGGACGGACCACGATCGGCGGACGGAGTCGGGCCCTGGACCTGATCGATTCGATGTACGCGGCAGTGGACGCGTCGGTGCCGGATTCCGAGCTCGCCGCCGTCGAGGCTTCGGCGTGTCCGACGTGCGGATCGTGCTCGGGCATGTTCACGGCGAACTCGATGAACTGCCTCCTCGAGGCGATCGGCCTCGCCCTGCCCGGCAACGGAACCCTTGTCGCCACGCATGCGGGTCGCCGCCGGCTCTTCGAGGAGGCGGGACGGGTCGTGATGGACCTCGTGCGCCGCCACTACGGCGACGGGGAGGACGGCGTCCTCCCGCGTGGCATCGCGAGCAGGGCGGCCTTCGAGAACGCGATGTCACTCGACATCGCGATGGGTGGCTCGACGAACACGGTGCTCCATCTCCTCGCGGCCGCGACCGAGGCGGGCGTCGACTTCGGCATGGGCGACATCGACCGTCTCTCCCGGCGGGTGCCGTGCATCTGCAAGGTCGCTCCCAACAGCGAGTTGCACATCGAGGATGTCCACCGGGCGGGGGGGATTCCGGCGATCCTCGGTGAGCTCGCCCGAGGCGGGCTCCTCGACGAGAAGGCGGCGAACGTCAACTCCCCCACCCTCGCCGATCTGCTGCGGGACTGGGATGTGTGCTCGCCCGATGTCCGGGACGAGGCCCGTGTCTTCTGGCGGGCGGCGCCGGGAGGAGTGCGGACCACCGAGGCGTTCTCGCAGGACATGTTGTGGGACGATCTCGATCTCGACCGCGAGGCCGGGGCCATAAGGGACGTCGCCCATGCCCACACCGCGGACGGTGGACTTGCAGTCCTCTACGGGAACATCGCCGCGGACGGCTGCATCGTCAAGACGGCAGGTGTCGACCCGTCGCTCTGGACGTTTCGCGGTCCTGCCCGCGTGTTCGACTCGCAGGAGGGCGCCGTCGAGGCGATCCTCGCGGACTCGATCCGGGCGGGGGACTGCATCGTGATCCGCCACGAAGGACCACGTGGCGGGCCGGGCATGCAGGAGATGCTCTACCCGACGAGCTTCCTGAAGGGGAAGGGACTCGGGACGAAGTGCGCCCTCGTAACCGACGGCCGTTTCTCGGGTGGGACTTCGGGCCTGTCGATCGGGCCTGTCTCGCCGGAGGCCGCCGCCCGGGGTGCGATCGGCCTCGTACAAGAGGGTGACGAGATCGAGATCGACATCCCGCAACGTCGCATCCGTCTCGACGTCCCGGACGCGGAGCTCGCCACGCGGCGTGATGCCGCGGAATCGGATCCCGAGGGCTGGCGCCCCGGGCCGCGCCCGCGGCGCGTGTCGGCGGCGCTGCGGGTCTACGCCGCCCTCGCCGCCTCCGCCGACAAGGGTGGCGTACGCGACGTCTCGCGCCTCGAACGCCTCGAGGCCACCCTCGAAGCAGACCCGCGCGACTGACCGTTTCCCACGACTGCTCGTTCGGTCCGCCGCCGAAACCGGGTGCTACGCTCCGGTGGTTTCCCCGGGCCCGTCCGGGGCCTTCCGGGGTAGCTCAATTGGCAGAGCGGCGGACTGTTAATCCGTAGGTTGTGGGTTCGAGTCCCACCCCCGGAGCCACAAGTACCGCGCCACTCGGGCCGGGACCGCCGGGCGACAATAGACGCTCGCGTGCGGGTCGAGGAGGTTGTATCTAGCATCCTTTGGTGTGGACGAGGATTTCGCGTTGCTTGGGGAGAAACCACCGATTCGGGGGCTAGGGAGATCTGGGAGGCATCACGTGGGGCTGTTGTGCCTGGATGGCGTCTCGAAGACGTATGCGTCGGGTTCGCTGCGTGTCGGCGCACTCGTCGATGTCTCGATGCAGGTCGTTCCCGGCGAATTCGTGGTGGTGACGGGCCCGTCGGGGTCTGGCAAGTCCACGTTGCTGCATGTCGCGGCCGGCTTGGATCGTCCCGAGGCGGGGTCGGTGACGCTGGACGGCACGGATGTCTACGCGATGTCGGAGCGGCGCCGGCTGCAATTGCGCCGCAAGGATCTGGGGTTCGTGCATCAGTTCTTCAACCTGCTGGCGCCGCTGTCAGCCGTCGAGAACGTCGCCTTGCCGCTCGTGCTCGCCGGTGTGCGGCCTGACGACGCCAGGGTCGAGGCGGAGGTGGTGCTGGCACGGCTCGGTTTGGCCGACAGGTTCGGGCACAAGCCGGCTGAGCTCTCCGGTGGGCAGCAGCAGCGTGTAGCGATCGCACGTGCTGTCGTGCACAGGCCGCGCCTTGTGTTGGCGGACGAACCGACGGGGAATCTGGACAGCAAGGCAGGTGCTGGCGTGCTCGCCCTGTTGTCGGAGCTGTCCGAGGAGCTCGGTGTGGCCGTTCTTCTCGTGACCCATGACGCGTCGGCTGTGTCATTCGGGGATAGGCATGTGGCGTTGACGGATGGGTATCTGCTCAGCGGAGCTCGGGTGTGAACGCGGCTGCCGGAGCGGTCGGGCGGAGAGTCGGATTGTGACTCTCATCGAGGTCCGGCCCCACCGGACGGAGGGGGACCGGGACCAGCTCGGCGGAGCACTGCGTCGGTCGCGGTGGGCATGGTTGGTTGCGTGGCAATGGGTGCACTGGCGTCATCTCGACTGGCGACGTGGCCTTGCGGTGGTCTTGGGGTTGGGTGTCGGAACGGCCGCGATCCTGGCGGTGTTGATCCTGCACGACTCGATCGTGGCGCCTTTCGAGGCGCTGGACGGGCGGATTCATTCTGTGAATCCTGACGCGGTCGTGGTCCGGTCCAGGATCGGGAACTGGATGCCTGCAGAGGACTTGCGACTGCTGCCTGAATCGTTTCAGCCGGTTCCCGTCGCGGGTGGGTTCGCTGACGTGGTCGCCGAGGGTTCGGGGAGCCAGGTTGGAGCTCTGGTGATCGGCTCGGACTGCCGGGTTGAGCGTCTCCTGGGTGATTTCGACTGTGAGGGGAACCTGAAGGCGAACCTCGAGGATGCACCTGCCGGAGTTGGCGTTCCTGTGGCCCTGACTGCTCGGCTCGCCGGGGCGCTCGGGGTCGGCGAGGGGGACCGGCTCGTCTTTCCGGGTGGTCAGGACGCTTTCGTGCAGGCGGTTCTGGACGATTCACGTCTCGACCAGGTGAACTCGGGGTACCTCGCCGTGGGAGAGGTGATGGGTGTGGCGGAGCTGTTCGGACATCCCGACGAGTTGTCGGCGATCTACTTGAGCAGCCCAGGGGGCGACATCGAGGCCGATGTTGCAGCGACCTTCGGGGGTCGGGCTGAAGCCATGCGACCGAACGGCCGGTCCCGTTATCTTGTGCCGGCTCTGGAGAACCTGCGGCGTTTCCTCGTGCTCGGCGGTATGGTCGCGGCCGCGCTGGCCGTGTTCTTGGGGGCGAGCGTGTTCGTCACCGCCGCGGTTGAGCGCCGCCGCCAGATCGCAACGGTGGAACTGCTCGGCGAAAGTCGTCGGCGTCTGTTTGTCGGTTTCATGGCGGAGGGCGCCATGTTGGGCGTGGCGGGCGCAGCTGTGGCGTTGCCCGTCGGGGTTGTCCTGGGCCGTTGGCTCATCGGGCTGTTCACCGCGAACCTGCTCGATGGCACGGGCGTGCATCTCGACTACCAGGTGCCGTACCGGCTGCTCGTGGGCTGTGCCGTGCTCGCTGTCGGGCTCGGAGTGGTGGCTGCGGTCGTACCGGTCCTCTCGGTGTTCCGTCAGTCGCCGGCCGAGATGCTCGCCCACAATCGGACGCGGGAGTATGCGGGTCTGGCGAAGGGATCCTGGTCGGTCCTGTTCGCCCTCTTGTGTGCCGGAGGCGTTGGGCTCATGTACGGAGCCGGGTCGGGGCGGCTTCCCGAGGTCGTCGTGTACGGTGCGCATGTCCTGTTCATCGCCGGCGCCATCGGGGTTACCGTGCTCTTGGCTCCGCGTCTCGTCCTGCGTCTGCCCCGTCCGACGCGGGGTCGACGCCTTCATCTCGCCACGTCTTTCGTGCAGACGGACCTGGGTCTGGCGCCGTGGCGGACGGGCTTCACCGTCGCGATCCTCAGTGCGGGTGTAAGTCTCCTTGTCGGCCTCAACGGCTTGTTGGTCTCGCTCCAGGCGACCGTGGAACATCGCGCTGTCGTACTCGACGACCGTCTCCTGCTGTTGGGCCGGGCCGTGGGTGATCCAACCGAGCATGCCCTCGACCCGGACCTCGTCGCCCACATTGAGGGCCTTCCTCAGGTCGAAGCGGTCTCGCCACTTGCCGAGACCGCGCTGGCTGGCAAGACCACCGTGTTCGCCTACCCAGCCGAGACACACCGGAGTCGCTTCGTCCTCACCGGCACCGGGGGAGAGGCGGCCGGCCAGGCAGCCGCACTCGGCGCGGGCAAGGTGCTCCTGAGCCGCTTCGCCGCGAACAGCTGGGGTGTCGGTGTCGGCGATACGATCACGTTGCCAACTCGGGCAGGTTCCCGCCAGCTCGAGGTGGCCGGCGTTGGCGATCTCCTCATGGGTAGCGACAACGGCTACGGCAAGGTCGTAGTAGCCGACATCGGCATTGCCCGCGACCTGTGGGGAATTCGGGACACATCGCTGCTCGTCGCGACCAAGCCCGCCACGCACGCCGCCGACATAGCCCAGGCTCTGCCGGCAAGGGGTCGAGTTCACGTCTACGACCGTCAGACGATGACAGAGGCAGGTCAGCTGCATCTCCGCCGCGGGTTCAGCCCTGTTCTCGGTGTCGGCTGGATGATGCTTGCCATAGCCGCCATCGGCGTTCTGCTCATGCTGGTGCTCACCCTCTGGGACCGGCGCCGCCAGCGTGCCGCACTGCGCCAGCTCGGCATGAGCTACCCCCAAGAGCTCTGGGCCCTGCTCGCAGACGCCGCGATGCTCACCTTTCTCGCTGTCCTCTTCGGTACGACCGGCGGGCTCATCTACGGCTGGGGCAACACACTCGCCGGTCCAGTCCTCTTCTCGATCAGCCCCCCATTCACGATCCCGTGGCATGCGATCGCCGTGGCGACCGCCATCGCCGCTGCCGTGTGCCTGATCGGTGCACTGCTCCCCATCGCATCCACGAGACGCTTTGACACGCTGAACGCACTCAACGACGACTGACTGAGACAGACAAACAGGGAGACACGCGGATGCGCACCTGGGAAGCGCGACGTCACAGGCCGGCCGAAGCTGTGCTCACCCTTGATGGCGTGTGGGCGCAGCGGCCCAACAGCTCGGATCCGGACAGGCCCCGCGTGGAACGTCTCCGCGCTGTCGATCTCAAGTTGCGCCGTGAGGAGATCACCATCCTCTGTCACACGACGAACCGGCTCCTCGGCGATGTGATCCTCGGTGACCATCCCCGAACTCGTGGCCGCATCTACTACCGCAACGAGAACCTCGAATGTGCCGGGACCGGCCACCGCAGGCCTGACGGCGTCATCGGCCTAGGCAGCCGAACTCGCCTGCCACCAACCACAGGAACAGTCGCCCAAGGCCTCCAAGACCTCCTCGTAGCGACCGGGGCCACGCCCCGCGAAGCCCAACGTAGTATCGCCGCCGTCCAGGATCGCCTTGCCGTGGCCGGCCTCGACGACTACCTCACCGCACCCCACCCAGCACTCAGCCCCGAACAGCTCCGGGCCGTCGACGTCGCACGCGTCATGCTCTGGCAACCCGAGCTCATTGTCGCTTTCGACCCCTGGTCGAACGCGCATGTGACGACGGCCCGCCGTGTCTGGCTCGATACCCTCGCGGCCGCAGCCCAAACCGGGACCGCCGTCCTGATCCACACCCGACACGGACGTCCCGATCTGGGCGCGCCTGTCACCACTCGGACCTTCCGCATCAAGCTCACAGGCGACCTCCTACCTGAAAGAAGTGCCGCCGCTTCCTGAGCGGCCACCCGCCGCACAGACGCACACCGAAATCGCACTGAACGTGGCAGGATCAAGAACCAATTCGACTCCACTGCGTGGTCGACATCCCGGGAATGACACTCTCCGTCGACAGATCGCATGTGGATTGTCCGTCCCACCTGAGTTGTCCGAATCAAGATCTCGCGCCTGCATTCACATCACGTCCAACGCCCGTTACCGTCAACCAAGACGGCATGGGTCCGAGTCGGTGGGCGGGGTTGGTGTCTGGCCGTGGGTGGCAGTGTCGGTCCCCGGAACGTACGTTCCGGAGACCGACAACCGACCGCTCGTCCTTCGTCGGGCAGCGCCATCCGCTCTGGAGACAGGCGGACGGGACTGTGCGAGCCACCGATGGTAACCCGAGCTCGCCGACGGACAGGGTGATTCACGGTGATCTCGCCTCGATCAGACGCGGTCGGCCGCGGCCGCGGCGAGTGCCTCGACCTTGGCCTGAATACCCTCGGGCTCGGGGATGAACGAGGCCTGCACCACGAAGATCGTGTCACCCTTGCGGACCGTGACCGCCGCGAATCCCGGCTCGTAGTAGGCCTCGTCACCCACACCCGGCACGTCCACGGCGTCTATGGCGGAGGCCTTGTACTCGGCGAAGCGCTCCTCGGGACTCCCCACGGAAGCACCGACCGGGTTCGACACGTTGATCGCGCCCGTGCCGGGTGCCGACTGGTCCTCTCCGACCTCCCACTCGCAGCCGGCGACGACGTCATCCGGGGTGCCTTCCGAGACGGCGCCGCCTTCGCCGAACTGCGCTTCGATCTCGGCCTTGTCGAGCACCGTGCACCAGTCGACGTCGGCAGCCGCGTCGCCGCCGGACTCACCGCCGGTCTCGCCACCGGAGGAGTCTTGCGTGGTGGTCGGAGCAGAGGCCTCGTCGCCGGAATCGCCGGAGCAGGACGCGAGCGCCATCACGCCGACCAGGGCGAGGACACAGAAGGCGAGTCGTCGACACATCATCAGACCTCCATCTCACCGGCCCCGACTGCCACCCGGAGCTCCACGTGGCCCCCTGAATACCAGCTCCTCGTGCGAGAAGCCACATCGGCGTCCGCGCCGCCTGCCACTGGGGTCGCGTGCGACAGGCCGAATGCCCCTGCAATGCCGTTGCGCCTTCGCCGACCATGCAGAGGCCGACCATGCGGAGAGGGAAGGAGGGCAGGAATGGCTGTTCCCGTGACAGCAGGGACCGGATCAGCGGACGGGGGTACAGGTGACGGGGATGCCCGCACGCACGTCGCCCAGGCCCGCAAGCCACGGTCCCGCCGCGCAAGGCGGTTCGGCTACCTCGTGGCCGTCGCCGTCAACATCGCCGCCCTCTGGGTCGTGAACCAGTTCCTCGACTGGGGCTGGCCCCCGTTCCTCACGGGGGACTTCCGTGATCTCCTACCGATCCTCGACGTGTCCTTCGTGGCCGGCGTGGTCGTGAACCTCGTCTGGATGGCCTCGGACCCTCCCTGGCTGCGCCACGCCGGACAGATCGGGCTCGACGCCGTCGGCCTGGCCGTGCTCGTGCGGACGTGGCAGGTCTTCCCCTTCGACCTCTCCGACTACAGCCCGGTATGGGAGACGGTCGCCCGCGTCGCGATCGTCGTCTGCATCGTCCTGACCGTGATCGCGACCATCGTCGAGACAGTTCGACTCGTCAGGGCAGCGGGTCGTACTTCGCGGGATCGGAGAGGTACTCCTTCAGCTCCTGCATCATCACCCCACCCTGGTACCCGTCGATGAAACGGTGGTCGACGCTCACACCGAGGGGGATCATGTCCCGCGCGACGACCTGACCGTCCTCGACAACCGCCTTGGGTGCCACCTCGCCCACGATGATCGTCGCCACGGCTCGGCTGATCGCGGGCAGAGGCGCGAATGCGGCCTCGAGGCCGAGCATGCCGACGTTCGACACGAGCACGGATCCAAACGGCCGTGCGTCGAGGCCGAGCGGCGGGATCGCGAGGCCGAGGTCCTCGACGAGGAACGTGATCACGTCGAGCATGGGCCTCAGCACGAACGGCGGCAGGGACTGCGTGATGTTCTTCGTGCGCTGGAACGTCGGGTCGTGGCGACTCCGGATCTTCTCGGCGCGGGCGTTGAGCTCGGCCGCGATCGTCCACGGAGGCTTCGTGTCCGTGGCGGTGACCTTGGCGCCGGAGAGGTCGGTGCGGGCGGCCTCTCCTCCCTCGCGCTCCCCGTCCACGAGATCCGTCCGCAGCGACACGAGGAAGAAGACGTCCGTGGTCGGATTCGGCAGGAAGTTGCCGAACAGAATCCTGCCGTTCACTCCCGGCATGGACGCGATCGCCCGCGCCACGGCTTTGCCGACGATGTGGGTCACCGTCACATGCTCGCCTGTCGCACGCTGCGCTGCCCGTGCGTACTCGACCGGCGCCGCGGCTTCGATGTCGAGGGAGATGCGGATCATCGGATCCTGCGGGCGCTTCCAGGTCGCCATCGCGACCTTGCGCCACTGCGAGAAGCCCTTCTTCGCTGCCATGCCGGCCAAGCTAGCCTCGGAACATGGGAGGTGCTTCGTTCCTTTTCGCCCTCGTCATGCTGTTCGCGGCACAGGGCGCAGGATCCAACCAGACCGATTCGGCATTCCATGTGGGTGAGCTCGAGATCGTCAACGTGACCGACTCGGGCTTCGCCCTCGCCTGGTACTCGGCGAATCCGACCCGGACCTACGACAAGGGAAGGCCCCTCCCCGTCCCGGCCGACACGGTCGTGAGATACGGCACGAGCCCCGACCCGTCGACGTGGACGACCGTCACGTTGCCCGGCTCGACCGCCTACCACTACGTCGAGATCGAAGGCCTCACACCGGACACGCCGTACTGGGTCGAGGCGTCCTCGAACGGCATCCGCGCCGTGAACGTTTCGTTCGGCAAGAAGACGGTGAGATCTCCCGTCCAACTCCGCACGCTCAGCCGCCCCGCCGGCGAGCGCGTCGCCCGTCTCGTCATCGCCAACGACACTCACGTGGGCGAATCGATCTCGGGCGAGGCGGTGCGAGGCTGGCCCCCCGGATTCCGGGTCGACCCGGCGAACCCCTACTGGCGGAACTCGACGACCGATCTCGTCGAAGAGGCAACAGAAGCCGCCGCCGACGCCCTGATCGTGAACGGCGACCTCACAGCCGAAGCACGGCCCGCCGAGATCGACGAGCTGTTCGACATCCTGGACGGCTTCGCGGGTCCGGTCCTCGTGAACCGAGGCAACCACGACCGTGCGCATGCGGGTCCCGACTGGGAGTCGTGCTCACCCGTCCCGGCATCACCCGAGTACCACGACTGCCTCACGGACCGCCTCGGACTTCCCGCCGGATCCCCCGTGAACTGGGTGCGCGACATCGGCCCGGTCGTTCTCGTGGGCATCCAGTCGAGCAATCTCCTCACCGGATACGGAGAGATCAGCGCCGACACGGCCGCCTTCCTCGACGCCGCCCTCGCCGGCACCCCCGGCAAGCCGGCCCTCGTGTTCCTCCACCACCCGGCCACGTGGCAGTCCGTCCACAACTGGGTCGTGTGGCCCGGCTTCATGCTCCCCCCCGTCGACCTCGCGCGTCTCCAAGGCGTCCTCGCCGCCCACGACAACGTCACCGCCGTCTTCTCTGGGCACACGCACCGCAACTACAGATCGGCGAGTCCGACCGTGGACGGGGTCCTCTTCCAGGAGATCGGCGCCGCGAAGGAGCACATGTCCGGGTACGGGATCCTCGACGTCTACGAGGACGGTCTCGTCTACCGCTTCCAGAAGCTCGACTGCGCCGACTGCCTCGTGTGGGCGGAACGCACACGCCACCAGTACTTCGGCCTGTACGGGCACGTCGTGCAAGGCACCCTCTCGGACCGGGCATTCACGTACTTCTTCGACGCCGCGTGAGGAACGCGGCTCAGTCGCCGTCCGTGAGGAAGTCGCGCAGCTTGTTGTTGCTCTTGGGATGACGCAGCTTCGAGAGGCTCTTCGCCTCGATCTGGCGGATGCGCTCCCGCGTGACACGCAGCTCCTGACCAACCTCCTCGAGGGTCCGGGGCTGGCCGGTGTGCAAACCGAAGCGCAGCTCGAGCACCTTGCGTTCCCGTTCCGAGAGGCCGGACAACGCCTTGTAGATCTCGTCCTGGAGGAGGAGACGCGTCGCCGCGTCCTCGGGCATGACGGCCTGGGAGTCCTCGATGAACTCGGCGAGCGAGGAGTCCTCTTCCTCGCCGACGGGGACGTCGAGGCTCACGGGATCCATCGAGACACGCAGGATCTCGCGGACCTTCTCGGGGTCGAGCTCGAGATCGGCGGCGAGCTCCTCCGGTGTCGGATCCCGGTTCAGGCGTTGCACGAGCTCACGCTGCGAGCGCACGAGACGGTTGATCGTGTCGACCATGTGCACGGGAATGCGGATCGTGCGAGCCTGGTCGGCGAGCGCCCGCGTTATCGCCTGGCGGATCCACCACGTGGCATACGTCGAGAACTTGAAGCCCTTGCGCCAGTCGAACTTCTCCACGGCACGGATCAGGCCGAGGTTCCCCTCCTGGATGAGGTCGAGGAGCTGCATGCCGCGCCCCGTGTACCGCTTCGCGATCGAGACGACGAGGCGCAGGTTCGCCTTGATGAGCTGACGCTTGGCGAGGAGCCCGTCACCGTCTATGCGCTGCAACTCGTCGTCCTGCGCTTCGTCGAAGGGACGGAAGTGCATCGAGACGAACAGGGTGTGCACGAAGTGGGGATGCACCCAGTTGGGGTGCGAGGCACGCTCGCGGGTGGCGGAGGGGCCGAGGCAGCGGGCTATGCGATCCCGTGCCTCGCAGTCGGCGCTCAGGTCACCCGACGCGAAGACCGCCGTCGCTCCTTCCTCGACCAGCGTGCGCAGTAGTGGCGCCGTGTCGTCCGCGTCCTGGCCTCTCGTCATGACATCGCCGGCCGCGTCGCACAGGACCTTCTCGATGGTCTCGTGCGCACGCAGCGGCAGCGGCCTCGCCTCGAGAAGCATCTCCTCGGCGAGTTGCCCCGTCTCCATGAGCTGTGAGAGCTCCCGCTCCTGGACCGCGTCGAGGAGGTCGACGCGGCCGATCTCCTGGAGGTAGATGCGGACGGGGTCTTCGGAAGGGCCGCCGGCGTCAAGGTCCGGTTGCACGCGGACCGTCTCGATGTTCGGACGCACCTCGGCCTCGACGATGATACCTTCACTCTGCAGGCCGGCGAGGACCTCGTCGAGTTGCTCGGGCGACGAATCCCGCAGCTCGTCGAGGAGGAGGAGCTCGGAGAGATCGGCGTGGCCGTGGGCACGGTAGCGCCCCAGCAGGCTCCCCCAGGCGGCGAGGTCGAGTCCGCCCGGACCGGCATCCTCGTCTCGCGTGCCGTGGAGGGTGTCGTCCATCTCCACCTCTTCGGCGGTCACGCATCCCCCAGTGCTTGCCTTCGATCGATGAACGCTACCAGCCGCGCGTCCAGGGCTTTCACGTCGGCCCAGTCGCCGTCGGCCTCCGACGTCTCGAGCCTTGCCTGCAGCTCCTTGACTTGCCGGTCGAGCCAGCGACGCTCGAGCGCGCGGGCCGTTTCGCGGGCGTGCAGCGCACCGTCGTCCACACCGGGTGGATCGAGGACGGCGGCGCGACGGGCGAGTGCGCCTGCCTCCTCCTCGAGTCCCAGGCGTGTGACGTCCACAGGTCCACTTCCAGTCGTACCGAGGGCCGCAATGACGGCCTGTGCGACTTCGCGGGGGACTGCAGACGCGAACCAGTCGGGCGAGAAGTCGGGGACTGCGTCCAGGAACGCCTGCGGGCTCTGCACGAGCGCCGCCAGAGCATGCTCTTCGACCCGGGGCAACCTCGCCTGTCCCGAACCACGCGCCGCATCCGACCTGATCGTGCCCTGGCCCGCTCTCCCCGTCCCGCGCCGCGCGGTCTCGACGGCCTTCACGAGTTGGTCCTCCGTGACGTCACGGAGTCGCCGCAGGGTCCTGCGCACGACCGCCGTTCGCACGAGGGGATCGGGATGCTGGGCGATGGCCGCCGCCACGACCTCGACGGTTCGCGCCTCCCCCTCGCTCGAGTCGAGCCGTGCACGCGAGATCTCCCGGTCGATCTTGAACTCGAGGAGAGGTCGTGGCGTGCGCAGCAGCTCCTGCACCGCGTCCTCACCCTCGGATGCCACATCGGCCGGGTCCCGGCCCGCCGGGAGCACGGCGACACGCACGTCGAGACCGAGCTCGGATGCGGCCCCGAAGGTCCGCTCCGTTGCGGCTGCGCCTGCTGCATCGCCGTCGAACGCGAGGACGAGCGTCTCGACGTACCGCTTGAGGATGCGCAGGTGCTCCTCGCCGAGAGCGGTCCCGCACGTGGCCACGGCGTGAGACGCGCCAGCCAGATGGAAGCCGATGACGTCCGTGTAGCCCTCGACGACGACGGCCGTGCCGGCAGCGACCATGGCGGGCCGCGCCCAGTTCAACCCGTAGAGCACACTGCTCTTGTGGTACAGCGTGCTCTCGGGCGAGTTGAGGTACTTCGGGCCGTCGCCGTCGCCGATGCGTCTGCCCGCGAACGCGACCGGATTGCCCTGCGCGTCGAAGATCGGGAAGACGACGCGATCGCGCAGCAGGTCGACGTGCCCACCACGAGAAGAGACGGTGGTGAGCCCTGCCTGGGCGAGCTCGTCAGTGAGGAACCCCTTGGCCTTCATCGCCTTGATCGTCTCGTCCCAACCGGCCGGCGCGTAACCGAGCTCGAAACGATCCGCCGTCTCGCGCCCGTAACCCCGCGATGCGAGGAGGCGGCGCGCGTCCGCCGCGTCGCCACCCGTGAGGAGGCGGTGGTGGAACCAGGCGGCGGCCGCGGCGACCAGCTCGTGCAGGCGGGGGCGCGCCTCCCGCCTGCGCCGCTCGTCTGGGGACTCGTCCGTGAAGGTGAGGGTGACGCCGGCCCGGCGGGCGAGGACCTCCACGGCCTCCACGAAGGTCAGGCCGTCGAGCTTCATGAGGAACTGGAAGACGTTGCCGGATTCCCCGCAACCGAAGCAGTAGAACAGCCCCGACTCGGGGTTGATCGAGAAGGACGGTGTCTTCTCGTCGTGGAAGGGGCACAACCCCTGGAAGCGGCGCCCGGCGCGCTTGAGCGACATCCGCTCGGCCGCGATCGAAACGAGGTCGCTCCTCGAGCGAACGGCTTCTATCTCTGATTCAGGTATCCGCCCGCCCATCGGTGCGAGGTTACCTCTGCGCCGTCACACGGAGGTGAGATCGACCGTGCGGCCCGACAGGCGCTCGTACGCCCCGATCGCGAACCGATCCGTCATCGACGCGACGTGGTCGACCAGACGCTGCTCACGCGGGTCACCCACGACTCCGGCCGCCTCGGGGAGGCCGCCTGCCTCGCCGGCGTCGTGATCGAGGTAGTGGGTGATGAGGAACTCGAGGACGCGACGCGCCGCCGACATGTCGGCTGCCACAGCCGGCCCGAGGTAGACGGTCTCGAACATGAAGGTGCGGAACTCGTCCATCACGTCGAACACGGACCGGCTCATCCGGACCCCGGGACAGAGCCCGGGCGCAGACGTGACGTCGCTCGCCTCGACGACGTCGGACACGAGTGCCGTGATCCGAGCCGAGGAACCCGAACCGAGGGCACGCCCGACGGCCGAGGGCAGGTCCGACTCGCGCAGGAGCCCTGCTCTGATCGCGTCGTCCACGTCGTGGTTGAGGTAGGCGATGCGGTCCGCGTAGCGCACGGCGAAGGCCTCGTGTGTCGCCGGGAGACTCCGGTTCCACGAGCTGTGCGAGATGCCGTCCCTGACCTCGGCCGTGAGGTTGAGACCGTGGGGCCGCCGTTCGAGCACCTCCACGACGCGCACGCTCTGCTCGGCGTGGTGGAAGGGGACACCGAGGACGTCGCGCAGCACGTCTTCGCCGAGGTGACCGAAAGGGGTGTGGCCGAGGTCGTGGCCGAGTGCGATCGCCTCGGCGAGATCCTCGTTGCGGCGCAGCGCCCGTGCGATCGTGCGGGCGACCTGGGCCACTTCGAGCGTGTGCGTGAGACGTGTGCGGTAGTGGTCACCGTCGGGGGCGATGAAGACCTGCGTCTTGTGCTTGAGGCGGCGGAACGCAGTCGAGTGGATGATCCGATCCCGGTCTCGCTGGAAGGCCGTGCGGAGCGGGTCGGGTGCTTCGGGCCGCGTGCGGATTCCGGCGCCCTGCACGCGGGCAGCGCCGGGGGCGAGCCACATGTCGTCGCGTTCCTCTGTTGCCCTGCGGTGGCTCCCGGCATCGTGCGGTGCCTTCACCCCGGCCGCGACTGCATCCATGCGGCCACCTTACATGCGGCCTGGGACAGCTCCATGCCTTCATGTCCCGACCGTGGGTGCCGTGACTATCGGGTCACGACTGCGCCATTCGTGGGGGATGCCGCGCATGAGAAGGGCCGAATCGACCTCGACCGAGCCCGCCGGGAACGAGGATGTGTCGTCGAAGAACGACGTCTCGAGCACCTCGACTTCGAGAGGTGAGATCTCCCAGCTCTCGACGCGCAGCTCCAAACCCTCGAAGACCCCCGACTTCTCGAGAGAGGGCGCATACCCGAGGGTCTCTCCCTCGAAGAACTCCGTGGCTGCCCGGATGGACCCGAACACCGAGCCGGCTCGGACCTGCCCCGTGGTGTGCGCGATGAGATGCACACGGGTGGTGCCGTCCCGGCTGCGCATCTCGACGTCGAAACGCCCCCCTCCCTCGTCCACCGCGAACGAGGCGAGCCGGTGGACACCGGGGAAGAGCCTGCCTCCGATCGCCGCTGTGAGCCGTGAGCTCGTGTCCCGGCGGGGCATATACGCGCCGCGGCAGATGTCGTCGCCCTCCCGCCACGTCACGGCGACCCGGTGCGCAGCCGTCTCCGCCGTGAAGCCCCCGGCAGCCGAAGGCAGGAACGCCGGTCTGAGGCGGGCGAGACGAACGAGGTCGAGTCCTGCCATCGCATACCCGCCGACGAGGCGGGGCTGGAAGGGTCTAGGCAGGATCCCCTGGATCACGGCCGGATCCAGGCGCAGGTTCACGGTGATGCGCCGGTCGATCGTGCCCGCCACGACCGGAATCCTCAACCGCCTCGGACCTGTCATGTCAGGCCTGGAGGCGCCGCCCCAGCTCCTCGCCGACGGCACTGATCGGCACACGGACCTGGACCATGGAATCGCGCTCGCGGATCGTCACAGCCTGGTCTTCGAGCGTCTCGAAGTCGACCGTGACCGCGAACGGGGTTCCGAGCTCGTCCTGTCGCCTGTACCGCCGCCCGATCGCCTGCGTCTCGTCGTAGTCGACCATCGTGAGCTGGCGTAGGTCGTCGGCGATCTTGCGGGCGACGGGAACGAGATCCGGGTTCTTCGAGAGTGGTAGGACGGCGATCTTCACAGGCGCGAGTCGGTGGTCGAGGCGCAGCACGACACGCTTCTCCCCCCTCACCTCCTCCTCGTCGTAGGCGTCCATGAGGAAGGCCAGCGTCGCCCGGTCACAGCCCGCCGCCGGCTCGATCACGTGCGGCAGGTACCGTCTCTCGTTCGGTTGGTCGTAGTACGAGAGGTCCTTGCCGGAGTGCTCGCCGTGCTGGCGCAGGTCGTAGTCACCCCGGTTCGCGATGCCCTCGAGCTCCCCCCAGCCCCACGGGAACTCGTACTCCACGTCTACGGTCTCGCTCGAGTAGTGGCTCAACTCGTCCTGCTCGTGCGGCCTGATCCGGAGACGCTCGGGTTTCATACCGAGCTCGACGTACCAGCGACGTCTCTCCTCCACCCAGTACTCGAACCACTCGCCCGCCTGCTCGGGCGGGACGAAGAACTCCATCTCCATCTGCTCGAACTCACGCGTGCGGAACGTGAACTTGCCGGGGGTGATCTCGTTGCGGAAGGACTTGCCGATCTGGGCGATCCCGAAGGGCGGTTTCCGGCGGCTCGTCGTGACGACGTTCGGGAAGTTGACGAAGATGCCCTGGGCCGTCTCGGGACGCAGATACACGACATGCGTGTCGTCCTCGACGGGGCCGAGGAAGGTCTTGAACATGAGGTTGAACTCGCGTGCCTCGGTGAACTCACAGCCCTTCTTGTTGTTCGGGCAGTCGCGGTCGTCGAGCTGATCGGCCCGGAAGCGACGCTTGCAGACCGTGCAGTCGACGAGGGGATCGGTGAAGGTCGCGAGGTGACCGGACGCCTCCCAGACATCGGGCGCCATGAGTATCGCCGCATCGAGGCCGACGACGTCGTCACGGCACTGCACCATGGAACGCCACCACTGCTCCTTCACGTTCCGCTTCAGCTCGACACCCACCGGCCCGTAGTCCCACGTCGACGCGAGACCCCCGTAGATCTCCGAGCTCGGGAAGACGAAGCCGCGTCGCTTCGCCAGGTTCGTGATGACGTCGAGAAGGTCGGACATGGCCCTTGATAATACGGGCTGCGCGCGGACACACCCCGGCGATTCCCCTCCGACCACCGGGCCCGTCCTCAGATCACGAGATCCGCGAGGAGTGCCGCGAGCCAGCCGGCGAGCATCACGACTGCGAGACGCCGCGTGAACACACAGGTCAGCACACCCACCAGCAACCCGGCAGCGCCCGGGCCGACCTCGAAGGAACCGTCGGGCGCGAAGCCCTGCACGACTGCGAGGGACACGAAGAGGGCGACGGGGAACGCGTCCAGGAACCGGCCGAACCAGCCCTCGAAGGCCGGCGCGGCCCGCAGCAGGAACGAAACCCGGGACAGGAACGTGATGACACCCGCCACCAAGACCGTGACGACCATGACCGGAGTCGTCATGCCAGGTCCTCCCGTCCCGGCTGCGGCGCCCTGTGTAGCGCACGCGGTGGGGGCAGGCTCGCCCCGGCTGCTGCCGTGGCGAGGCCGGCGACCGTGATGCGCCACGCCGCCGGGATCACGAAGATCGACACCACTGCCGCTCCAGCGGCGGCGACAGCCGTGTAGACGTCCCTGCGGCCGGTCATCGATTCGCGGGCGAGGCCGAGGAAGAGGAGGGCGAAGAGCGCGCCCGCCCCGAGGGCTTCGACGTCGAGGATGTCTCCGAAGCCGACGCCGGCGACCGTTCCCAGCACCCAGCCCGTCACGAGCGTCAGGTTCGCGCCGAGCATGAAGTCCTCCGGATGCGGCTCACCGTCGCGGGCCGCACGCATCGTGAGCCCGAACGTCTCGTCGGTCAACACGTAGGCGAGGGCAAGGCGCTTCGCCCTCGGCACGTCGGGGACGAGCCTGCCGATGGCCGCACCCATCGGCAGATGGCGCAGGCCGAGTCCGGTCACGGCGACGATGACCGCAAACGGCCCCGCCCCCGCCCCGATGAGTGCGACAGCCGTGAACTGGGCGGCGCCGGAGAGGATGACGAGGGACGACGCGATCGCGAGAAGGGGCGGCAAGCCGGCCTGCACGGCACCCACGCCGTAGAGGATCCCGAAACCCGCGACGACGGCGTTGACGCCGAGGCTCGCACGCACACCGCGGCGGAAGGAGGAGAGGACCACCCGCCCGATCCTAACGACCGGCTCTTTTGTTGGGTGCGGTTTGTTGCGCATGCGCAACAAACCGCATCCAACCTAGGACCCGAGGTCTCGCTCCATGCCGTCCTCGACAGCGCGGATCAGGCGCGGGCGCAGGTCGGCAACGGCCACGATGTCGTGCACCGATCCCACGTCGCGTGCACGCCCGATCGTGTGGATCGCGTCGAACTCCTCTGCGACCTCGCCCAGCTTCTCCGCCCGCACGCGGGCAGCCGTCTCGTCGAGACGCGCCATGAGTGCCGCCTTCTCGGCCGCATCGGCATCCTCGAGCTCGGCCTCGAGCTCACGCACGCGCGGATCTGCCGAGGTACGGGCCCGCACCTCGCCCGCGAACACGACACCGGCGGCGGGGGCACCGCCGATCACCGACGCGAACGATCCCTCGACGGCCAGCACCTGCATGTTGTCGTGCAAGGCGTGTGAGAAGACGACGAAGGCGCCACCGTGGTAGCGCGAGACGACACAGAAGACGACAGGTCCGCGGAAGTTGACGACGGCTCGCCCTATCTCCGCCCCGTACTCGAGCTGGAGCTTGCGCATCGACTCGGGTGAGCCGTCGAACCCGGAGAGGTTCGCGAGGACGACGACGGGCCGGTTCCCAGACGCGGAGTTGAACGCCCGCGCGACCTTCTTCGACGACTGTGGGAAGAGCGTGCCGGCGGTCCACGTCTCCGGTCCGTCCGCGGGGTGGAATCCGTGCCGGGCAAGCGGTTTGGACTCGATGCCGATCAGGCACACGGGATGGCCGCCGAGGTGCGCATCCCAGACCACGGCGGTCTCTGCATCCGCCATGTCGGGCCAGCGCTCGAGTGGCGCGCTGTCCTGATCCGTGACCGCCCGCATGACGGCACGGATGTCGAAGGGCCGCTTGCGCTCCGCGTTGCGCTCGGCCGAGAAGACGTCGCCGATCGTCTCGAAGTCCTCACCGGGATGCGGGGAGAGGCGGACGTCCCGCGTCACGGGGTCGGTGCTGTGCATGTCCCGCGGGAAGTGCTCGCCGCGCGCGACATAGGTGTGGGCATAGTGCTCGAAGAGGATGCGGCACGCCGCCCGCAGGTCCGGCGCCCAGTACTGCGCCTGGCCGTCGGGACCCATGACCCGGTCATAGCCGCCGATCCCCAGGTTGTCCTCCGCACTCACACCGCCGGAGAAGTCCAGCGACTGCTTGCCGGTGAGGACCATGGCGCCTTCGGGTGTCATCACGAGGATCCCGCGGGTGTGCATGAGCATCGTGGCCTCAGCGTTCCAGTAGGGCTGCGCGCCCACGTTGATGCCGTTCACGACCACGTTGATCTCACCGCCGGTCTGCGTGAAATCGACGATGCGCCGGAGCACGCGGCTGATCCAGTCCATGTTCTCCGTGCCGGAGTCCATGGCGATGCGGGCCCCTGCCGAGACGGCATACCACTCGACGGGAACCGACCTCTCCTCGGCGAGATCGAGGGCTGCCAAGATCCGCCTGCACTCGGCTTCGGCCAGAGCCCCGAGCTGGCGCGTGGGGTCGCCGAGGAGGATCACGCGTTCGACGCCCTCGGCGTACTTCTCCGTGAAGTTGCGGACGAGTCCGCACACGATGCCCGCCTCGTTGCGACCGTAGGGCCGTGTGACGGGCACGAGACGTGTCCCGTCCGAGTCGAGGTCGTGCTCCTCGAACTCGCCCGGGGGAAGGTCGGAGTGCCGCGCGTCGCCCGCAGCCGCGAGCATCTCCACGATCTCGTACGGATACGTCGTGCCGTGGCTGCGTGTCGTCACGACCTTGCGGCGGTAGTCCGACAGGGGTAGGAGGGGTTCGGTCTTCGGTTCCGACCAGTGAAGCTCGATCCCGGAGTGGGCGGTGCTCGAGATCTCCACCGTCGCGTCCTCGAAACTGCCACCCAAACGCCGGAACCTACCGCGCAGCACGACCTTCTCGATCCCGAGACCCTCGGTGAGCGGCGCCCCCTTCAGGCTGAGGGCGTAGATCTCGTCACTCGAGATGTCGACCGGTGGCCAGATGTGGAGGAAGACGCGGTTCCAGTGGAGACGGCGGCCGGCGGGCCGCCGTGACTGGAAGATGCGGATCGCGGCGACGCACTCGTGCAGGACACGCTCGAAGTGCGGCATGCCGACGGCTCGCCCGGCCGCATCCCGGATCGGCGTCATGTCACGGACTTCAGCGAGTGCAAAGAGTCGCTCGTCCGCCTCGTTCTCACGTGCCACACCCCGGAAGAGCCACACGTCCTCGGACGACGGGAGGCGCTCGAGGTGGAAGTTGGTGAGCCTGTCGAGCTGGAGGCGGGTCGCCTGGGCGGGATGGATCCCCCGGTACTCGCGGCGTTCCCGCAAGCCGCCGTCGGAGTCGGGCACGAAGGTGTAGGGCTCGATGCTGTCGGGAGATCCCGGCGTCTTCCCGGTGCCGACAGCAACCGTGAGCCGGGTGGGTGTGCGGGCGAAGCGGACACTCTGCACGACGCCCGCGACGGTGCCGGCGTCTGGCGCGGGGCCGGCTTCGTCCTCGAGCAGTGTGAGGTCGATGACGATCTCACGCTCGGCCGGCAGGTCCGCTGTGAGGGCGGCGATGTGGGCGAGAACGGCCGCCATGTCCGTGTCCAGGCACACGGCCGTGACGACGTCCACACGGTCGTCGGCATCGCGGAGGTGGCAGCGCGCGAGGTCGGTGCCGCGTCCCACGCCTGATTCCGAGGTCACGAAGTCACAGAGGTCCTCACCCCGGTAGATGCGCCGTACGAGCATCTCGAGAAGGAGGTCCCGCTGCTCCTGCCTCTCCCACAGGGACGTGAGGAGGGGCCTGTCCACCTGGTAGGGGCTCTCCACGAGCGCGCCCATGTGCTCGTCCCGCGACGCGGTGGGCCCCTCCACGATCGCGACGAGATGCGCACGCGCATCCTCGATGGCACGCCGGCGGGCGGCGGCATAGAGCGGGCCGTCGACGAACCGGAAGCGGACCTCGCGGGCGAGGTCCTCCACGGGCGGATGGCGCAACTCCGCAGCCGAGATGAGGCGGTCGAGGAGCATCGCGAACTTCGGGTCCCGGTTCGACCGTTCCGACGAGGGGAGCTCGAGGCGGCGTTCGAGGATGGCGAGGACGGCCGGCACGACTCCGTCGAGGTGCCGCTGTGCGCGGGCGATGCGGAAGAGCGCCTCCTCCAGGTCGGGATCCACCTCGAGATCCCCGACTCCGTATCGGGCGAGGGCACGTTCGAGCCCACGCATGAAGCGGTCCGGCAGGCCGGCGCCGTGCTGTTCGATGGAGCGGAGGTACTGGTTGAAGTGCTCCCGGGCTGCGCGCCGGGGTGACAGCACCCCGGGTACCCGCTCGGGGCGGTGACGCGACAGCACACACATGTCCGCGAAGGCCTCGAGGACTTCGAGCTCTGCCCGCCGTGTCGCGGGATCGTCGACGGGCAAGTCGCGGACGAGCGACGCGTACGATTCCACGGCCACGCCTGCCTCTCCGTCGGTCACGTCGTAGCCCGAGGCATGGGCCGCCATGTCAGCGAGCGCCCGCAGGCATCTGTCCCGCACGGTCGGCGCCTCACTCGCGGTCTCGCCGGTGGGCGAGGTGAGCTCACCCGCCGGCTTCGCGGTCTGGCTGCGGTCCACGGATTCGAGGCGGACGAGTGCCGACCCCGCGTCGACCTGATCGTTCGCCGCCGTCAGGACCTCCCGCACGCGGCCGGCGAACGGGGCCGCCACGGCGAGCTCCATCTTCATCGACTCGAGGACGGCGACGCGCTCGCCTTCCCGCACCACGTCGCCCTCAACCACGCACACCGTGACGACGACACCCGGCGCCGGTGCCCGCAGCGTCGCCCCGTCGTCGCGCCCGATCGTGTGCGGGGCGCCGTCCACCTCGACGATCAGCTTCATTCCCTGCGCCACCGCCACGGTCCGGAATGTCGCACCGAGCAGAGTGACGCGGCGTTCGTACGCACCGAGGCGCGTCACCTGCGTCTCGTACGTCTGCCCGCCGAGGGTCACGCGGAACCTGTCCCCACCCCGCTGTTGCACACGACCCCGATACGTGGCGCCTCGATGACGCAGCTCGACATCCCGTCCGACGGCCTCGTCGAGAGTGGCTCGTCCCCGCACGGCACCGGACAGGAACCGTGTGCGTTCGGCTTCCGTCTCGGTGTCGTACACCTCGATCGCGGCCTGCACGAGGGCGACGGTGGCGAGTCGGACGTCGCCCGTGAGGTCCTCCCCCGCCACTGCTGCCTTGTCGAGCCAGCGGATGTCCGCTGTGCCCTCGACGACGCGCGGGTGCGCGGCCAGGTGGAGGAGGAGTCCCTTGTTGGTGGCTCCTCCCTCGATCACGACGGACGTCTCGGCCAGCGCCCGCCTCAGACGGGCGAGCGACTCGTCACGACTGGCACCCCAGGCGACGATCTTGGCGATCATGGAATCGAACTCGGCGGGGACGGAGTCGCCCGCCGTCACCCCCGCGTCGACACGGATCCCGGGTCCGGCCGGCGCCCGGAACAAGGCGACACGGCCGGGTGCAGGCGCGAATGCGTTGTCGGGGTCCTCTGCGCAGAGGCGCACCTCGACGGCATGGCCCCGCGGGCGGGGGGGCTCACCGACGAGGGAACCGCCCGCTGCCAAGCGCATCTGCAGGCGAACGAGGTCGAGGCCGGTCACGGCCTCGGTCACGGTGTGCTCGACTTGGAGGCGGGCGTTCACCTCCATGAAGGCGAACGCGTCGGTCGCGGGGTCGTAGAGGAACTCCACGGTCCCGACACCCGCGTACCCGGACACCTCGGCGATGCGGACGGCGGCACGGGCGAGGTCGCCCTCGCGATCGGGCGTGAGCGCGGTCGACGCCGATTCCTCGAGGACCTTCTGGTGGCGACGCTGCACACTGCAGTCCCGGACTCCCACGGCCCAGACCGTCCCCTGTACGTCCGCGGCGATCTGCACCTCGACGTGCCGGGCCGCGCCCATCGCCCTCTCGATGAAGACCCGCGCGTCGCCGAATGCCGCCTCCGCCTCTTGACGTGCCCGCACGAACGCCTCGTCGAGCTCGGTCTCGTCGCGTACGAGGCGGATGCCGCGACCGCCTCCACCCGCCGCTGCCTTCACGACTACGGGATACCCGAGGCGTGCCGCGTGGTAGCGGGCCTCCGCCTCTGTCTCGACGACTCCTCCACTCCAGGGGACGACGGGAACCTCGGCCTTCTCGGCGAGCTCCTTGCTGCTCACCTTGTCGCCGAGGACACGCATGACATGGGGGGGAGGACCCATGAACGTGATGCCGTGCCGGGCGCAGAGCTCGGCGAACTCGGCGTTCTCGGCGAGGAAACCCCACCCGGGCCAGACGGCATCCGCTCCGCTCGCGAGGAGGGCGGCCTCCATGCGACGCAGATCGACGTACACGCTGTGGCGCCGCCCCGTGCGATCGTCGGCCAGGAAGGGCGCCCCGAGGGCGTGCGCCCGGTCTGCTTCGCGCACGAACATGGCGTGGGCATCGGGTTGCGTGTAGAGGGCGACCGTCTCGTAGGCCGTTCCGTTCTCGGCGTTCTCGTCCCGCACGGCCCGGATGAGGCGCATCGCAGCCTCACCTCGGTTCGCTATCGCTATGCGGCTGAAGGCTGGTTCGGGTCTCGGGTTCATCCGGTCGAGCTTGTCGGGATTGCGTTCGTGTTGCGGCGAGGCCGGGACTCCGACCGCCGGGTCCACCACCTCGTTACACCCCCAAGCACCTCTCCCCCTGACAGGAAGATTCGACACACGCGGCCGATCCCTTGCCCGTCCTCAGGAGGGCGCATTGTCGTGATCCGTGATCCCACCGAAACGGCGATCACGCTGCTGGTATCGGGCGATGGCCTCGAAGAGGTGGCGGCGCCGGAAGTCCGGCCAGAGGGTCCGGGGGAACATGAGCTCGCTGTAGGCACTCTCCCACAGGAGGAAGTTGCTGAGCCGCTGCTCCCCGCTCGACCTGAGGACGAGATCCGGATCGGGCATGTCGGGGAAGTAGAGGTGCCTGCGAATTGTCTGTTCCGTGATCCGTGCCGGGTCGAGGCTGCCTGCCGCCACGTCGGCGGCGATCTCACGCACGGCGTCCACGATCTCGGCCCGGCCGCCGTAGTTGAAGCAGAAGCAGAGCGTCATGCGCCTGTTGCGCCGTGTCATCTCCTCGGTCTCGGCGATCGTGTCGAGGACCTCCTTGGGAACGGGGCGCCCCCGCCGGCCGAGGAAGCGGATACGGATGCCCTTCGCGTGCGCCTCCTCGCGACGCGAGAGGAGGATGTCGCGGTTGAACCAGATGAGGAACTCGACCTCGGCTTTGGGTCTGCGCCAGTTCTCCGTGGAGAACACGAACGTCGAGAGCCACTCGATCCCGAGATCGAGGCCGCCGTCGACGACGTCCCAGAGGGCGTGCTCGCCTCTGCGATGCCCCTCCGTGCGGTCGAGCTCACGTCGCTCCGCCCAGCGCCCGTTGCCGTCGAGGATCATGGCCACGTGCCGGGGGAGGCTCCCGGCGTCTATCCCGTAGCGTGCGCAGATCTCGTCGCGATCGATGGGGGCCTCCAGCGCAGGGTCTTCAAGCGGCGTTCGAGATGGTACTCAACGACTCTCTGCACGAGGCCGTCCACCCCGAATGTCGGTACGTCGTCGATATCGTCGAAGCGGGTCTCCCACAAGGCGCGCAGAACATCGATGTCGGCGGCATCGACACGGGGGGTGCCGGCCGCGGCGCACGTTCCACAGACGAGCCCGCCGTCGTCGAAGGAGAAGGCCCTGAGCCCCTCACGCCCGCCGCAGGAGACGCAGGCGCTCAAGCCGGGCGCGAAGCCCGTGACACCGAGGAGCTTGAGGAGGAAGGCGGGGCGGAGCGAGTGGGGAACGGGCCGGCCCTGTGCGACACGGGCCTCGAGTGTCGCGAGGCCGGCCAGGAGCATGCGGTGGAGACGGTCGTTCGTGACGCCCTCGACGGCCACCTGTTCGGTTGCCTCGCACATGATCTGGGCGAGCGCGTACGCGTCGTAGTCGTGCCTGATCGAGGCATGCCCCGCGATCAACTCGGCCTGCGAGATCGTCTGCAGGTCGCTGCGGCCCTCCCAGATCTGAAGGTCGGCATGGGCGAACTGGTCGAGGCGGGCACCGAAGCGGCTCTTCGTGCGCCGTACCCCTTTCGCGACGGCACGCACGAGGCCGTGCTCGCGTGTGAACAGGGCGACGATCCGGTCCGCTTCGGCCAGCCGGAACGAGCGGAGCACGACGGCACTGTCCCTGTAGAGGCCCATCGGCCCGAAGTTACACGCATGTAGCCCGAGTCGCACCGAGGGCAGACTTGAACGGCGGGAGGGGTCAAGTGCATCATCGTGTGGGACCCCGCTGTGGGAGGTGGGGGGCACAGCGCCGACGGGAAGCCTCGACAGGGACTTCCTCGAGATGGGCAGGGTGGCAATGCAGCCGTCGACATGGCAGCCGGATCCGTGGATCCGCGGGGTGGGAGAGCTACCGACGACGCCGTCGGGCGGTCCCGCCGTGGGTGGAACGCCGCCGGGTGCACGACCGGGGTTGGGCTCCCTCCTGTTCCAGGGGATACGGGGCTTCTTGCGCAAGTTCTTCGCCTTCACCGGTATCGCCCTCCTCGAGGTCGGAATCGTCGCCGGCCTCCTCTACGGAGCCTGGGCCCTCGTGGCCTGGATCACCGATGCCGACACCTTGACCGCATTCGGTCAGCGGCCTGACAACTCCACGCTCGTCACCGTCGTCACAACCATCGCGTCTGCCCTCGTCCTGCTCGTGGTCGTCGTGCTCACGGCCCAACGGGCCGCGCTCGCTCTCGATGCCGCCTCAGGGCGCCGCTTCGGCAGCCTCCGGGCGCTGCGCGCCTTGCCCCTGTTCCTCGCATGGACAGCGGTCGTCGTCGCACCCTTCGTCGTGATCCTCGTCGTCGAGGGCAGACTCGGCGAGCCCGCCGTCCATGTCGCACTCGTCACGGGGGCCCTTGTCGATCCCGCCCGCACCTTCCTCAGCGCCGTCTCGTGGGACCTGGGGATCCCGTTCATCGCCTCCATCGTGTGGATCGGTGGGCTCGGCTTCGGGCCGCTCTGCGTCCTCGACGGGAAGGGGAACCCCATCGGGCACAACTTCGCCCTCATCGTGTCCTCTCCCGTCGTGTACGCCGTCGTCGCCGCGTTCACGCTCGGTGCCGTCTGGGGGCTGGGTGAGGGGGCGATGCGTTCGATCGGATATCTGACCCGCGTCACACTCGATTCCGTCGTCGTCAACCCGACCCGGGCCGCCGCCCATGTGCCCGCGTGGACCGTGCTCGCCGTGTGGATCGCCTTCCTCGTCGCGATCCAACTCGTCTACGACTTCGCGCTCTGCGTCCTCGCCGCCGTCTACAGGAGTCGTATCCCGGCCGAATCGCCACACGCCGACCCGCGCGGTCCAGCTTTCCCGCTCGAACATGTCGTGCCGACGGATCCCCTCGCCGTCACGGCACCTCTCATCGGCGCGGTCCCGACGTTCGGCCACAGCGACGGGCTCGAACCCGTGTGGGTGACGCCTCCCACGCCGCCGCGGCCCCCCACGCCGCCACGGCCGCCGTCGCCACCTGCCGGTCAGTAGCCCCGGTCAATCACCTCGGGACGAAGAGGGGGGCCGTGGACTTCGCCTTGCGCATGCTGGCGGCCGAACCCCTCGACCTGGACGGCGCGCGGGGCCCGCGGGGTTCGGGATGGGAGGGCGACCCCGACCTCGGCGTGGATCGAGTTCCTCCGGGACACCGGCAGTGCAACCTGCGGGCGCCCCCGACGGAGCCCATCTCGACAGCCTGAGACGTCTCCTCGCGAGGGCGACGGTTCTCGAGACGGGCCCGGTCGACCACGAGCGTGCCGCCGCTTTCGACAGGCAGTGCCGACGAGAGGGTGAGAGCGCATCGACCGACCGGGTTGTCGCTGTCGGTGCGTCCGCCGTTGGTCCAGTAGACGATGTGGTGGATGCGGAGTCGGCGGGTGCGGTCACAGCCGGGCCAGCGACATGTCATGTCGCGTGCCACGATCGTGCGTGAGATGGGGGCGGGTACGGATCGTTGTGTACGGCCCAGACCGCTACGCCATCCAGCCCCGACACGCAAGCAATTCCTCGCACCAATCTCATCCCGGGCACGCTGCCTGCCATCGCTCACCTTGCAAACGTTCCTCCGCGCCGAAGCCGACGAGAACGCGGACGGCCCGTGTACGCACCGCTGGCCTACGTCTTCGAGTCTGACCCCCTCCCCGGCCAGGTCACATCGTGCCAGTCTCTCGTCCCACGGTACGGACGCCCTACCAGTACGCCGACATGATCTCCCGGGCCCAGGCCGGTTCCCGGACCTCACCACGGGGTGCGAAGCCGGACATGTGAGGCTTGACGTCGAGGACTGGCGTACCGTCGATGGCGTCGAGGCCGGCGACCTCGAGGCGCAGTCCGCCGGCCGATAGGAGATGGCAGACCGTGACACCGATCCTGTTCGGACGGTCCCTGCCGCGCTGGGCGAGGATGCCGGTCAGCGGCCAGTCCCTCCGCCCCCGCGGGTAGCGGGCACCGTGGCACACGTCCGCCTCCACGACACGGTCGAACAGGTACACGACCTCGACGTGGGAGAAGGCATCCAGCCCCAGTGTCGCATCGGGGGTCAGGACAGCGGGATCGAGCACGATCTCCGAACCGACGGCGTCCCAGCCGTCGTCCTCGGCGACGGTGCGGGTCGCCCGAACCGTCCCGATCGGCCGTACGACGTACTCGTTCGTGTCCACGTCTCCTTCGATCCCCCGGGCCTCAGTACCCGAGACGGCTCAGCGCGTCGGCTCGGCGCTGCCAGCTCGGCGACACCTTCACGCGCAGGGCGAGATGGACGCGTCTGCCGAACAGTGCCTCGATCTGCTCGCGGGCGTGGGTGCCGACCTCCTTGAGCATGGCGCCACCCTTACCGATCACGATCCCCTTCTGCGACTCGCGCTCCACGTAGACAGTCGCTTCGATCCGCACGACGTCGTCGTCAGTGTCGAGGCCCTCGATCTCCTCGACGAGGACGGCGATGGAATGCGGGACCTCCTCCCGCGTGCGGTGCAACAACTGCTCCCGCACCAGCTCCGACACGAGGTGGCGGTCCGACTGGTCCGTCGTCATCTCGGCCGGGAACATCGACTCACCCGCCGGAAGGAGCGCGAAGAGCTCGTCGAGCAACAGCCCAACCCCGTCGCCGGACACGGCGCTCACCGGCACCCACGCCGCGAACTCGTGCAGCCGCGTGCTCGCCTCGACCTGCGCGGCAATGCGCCCCGGGTCGCACAGATCGGTCTTGTTCAGCACGCAGACGGCAGGAGTCGAGGCGGGGAGCCACGCGGCGAGCATCTCGTCACCCCGGCCGAGCCCCGCGTCGGCATCCACGACGAAGCACACGGCGTCCACCTCCCCGAGTTGGCGCCGAGCCACGTCGTTGAGGCGCTCACCGAGAAGCGTCACAGGCTTGTGCACGCCCGGCGTGTCGACGAGTACGAGCTGGTCGTCCTCCCGGTTCACGACCGCCCGGATGGCGCTGCGCGTCGTCTGTGCGACCCCGGACGTGATCGCCACCTTCTCGCCGACGAGAGCGTTCACGAGCGTCGACTTGCCGACGTTGGGACGTCCGTACAGTGCCACAAACCCGAAGCTCACGACGCGGATCTGCCGTCCTCGACGCCGCCCAGGCCGGCCGGCGCATCCGTCGGTGCGCTCACGTCGACGGTCTCCACCCTGTGACCGTTGACCTCGACGGCCCGGAAACCAACACCCGAGACGGGATCCGTCACCTCGTCGCCTTCCCGTGGAACACGCCCGAGGAGTGCGAGCATGGCCCCCGCGACCGTGTCGGCATCCTCGACGCGAACTCTCGCCCCGACGAGGGTCGCCAGGTCGTGCAAGGGGTAGCGGCCGGCGACACGGCTCGTGCCGCCCGGCCCGACGCCGATCGGGACCTCCTCGGTGTCGTATTCGTCGGAGATCTCCCCCACGAGCTCCTCGATGACGTCCTCGAGCGTGACGAGCCCCGCCGTACCGCCGTGCTCGTCGACGACGATCGCGAGGTGGGCCCGCGCCTGCCGCATCTCGGCGAGGAGGTCGACGGTCCGCTTCTGCTCGGGTACGTGATGGGCGGGACGGAGACGGTGCCGGACCGGTTCGCCGTGGTCGATCTCCCTCCCGATCAGGTCCTTGAGGTGGACGAGACCGACTATCTCGTCCACGTCGCCCTCACGAACGGGCAGGCGGGTCAGCCCTGTCCGGGAGGCGATGTCGAGTTCCTCCCCGACCGTCGCTTCGGCGTCTACCGTGACCATGTCGGTGCGCGGCACCATGATCGAACGCACGATCGTGTCGCCGAACTCGAGGACCGAGTGGAGCAGCTCGACCTCGCCCGGCTCGATCATCTCCCCCACCGACGCGCGGTCGAGGACGTCGCGCAGCTCGATTCCCTCGTCCGTCCCCCGTGGAGCCCGCTGCAGGCGACGCAGAGGTAGCGCGACCGCCACGGCCACCGGCCCGACCACGCGCGAGATCAGGCGGAGGACCCCGGCGGCCGCCACCGCAACCGACGTTGGACCGCGGCGCACGACGACGAGCCCCACGGCCCGCTGCAACAGGTAGACGAGCACGACGGCGAGCGGGAGGGCGAAGAGCAGCCAAGCCCCCGTCACGTGGCGAAGGAGGAGCAGGGCGGCGAGGATCGCCGTCGCCTCCGTGAAGAGGACACGGAGGAAGATGAGGGCCTCCGGCAGCGGATCCGACTCCACGAACATCGACTCGAGCTTCGCGGCGCGTTTCGATCCCTCCTCGGCGAGCATCCGCACACGAGAGCGCCCGGCCCGGGCGACAGCGGCATCGAGGGCGGCCATCAACCCCGCGCACGCCGCGAACACGAGGACGAGGATCCAGCCTGCGATGTCCACACCGAGATCCGAGGGAACGCTCATGAGATGCGCGCGAACTCGTCGAGTAGCTCACGCTCCCGGCTCTCCATGCGCTCGGCATCGGAGTCCTGCACGTGATCGTATCCGAGAAGGTGGAGGACGCCATGCACGACCAAGAGGTCGAGCTCGGTCTCGAAGTCCGCCGTGTCGCCGGAGACGTTCTCGAACGCCACGTCAGGGCAGACGACGACGTCGCCGAGGAGGAGGGGGAGCTCCTCACCCTCCTCCTGCGCCGCCCGGCCCCGCGCATCGTCCTCGATGGGAAAGGCGAGCACGTCGGTGGGCATGTCACGGCCCATGAAACGCCTGTTGAGTCCGGCCATCGTCTCGCGGTCCACGGTCATGATCGAGAGCTCGGCACTCCGATGGATGCTCTCTTCGGTCAGGACGTGCTCGGCGAGGGCGCACAGACGCGTGCCGTCCACAGGTCGGACGCTCTGCTCGTCGGCGAAGAAGACGTCGGCCACGGACCCCTCCTCGGGCTATCTCGCCCCGCGTCGCGGTACGCGCTTGCCGTGCTTCGTCGGGGTGCCGCGGTCGCCGCCGTGCTGTGGCCTCGGGCGCGGGCCACGCTGCTCGGCGGCCCGGTCTGCGGCCTCGTAGGCGTCGACGATCTTGGCGACTATCGGATGGCGCACGACGTCTTCGCTGCCGAGCTCCACTCGCGCGACTCCTTCGACCTCGAACACGGCCGGTGGCACGGACATGAGCCCGGATCTGTCCGAACCGGGCAGATCGATCTGCGTCACATCTCCGGTGACCACCGTCTTGGCGCCGAAGCCGATCCGGGTGAGGAACATCTTCATCTGCTCGGGTGACGTGTTCTGGGCTTCGTCGAGGACCACGAAACTGTCGTTGAGAGTACGTCCCCGCATGTACGCGAGGGGGGCGACCTCGACCGAGCCGCGCTCCATGAGGCGGGCCGTCGCCTCCGGGCCGAGAATGTCGTAGAGCGAGTCGTAGAGGGGCCGCAGGTAGGGGTCGACCTTGGCGAGCAGGTCGCCCGGCAGGAAACCGAGCTTCTCGCCTGCCTCGACGGCTGGGCGGGTGAGGATGATCCTCTGTACGACGCGTTCCTGGAGGGCGCGGACGGCCGCAGCCATGGCGAGATACGTCTTGCCCGTCCCAGCCGGACCGATCGCGAACGTGACGGTGTTCTGCTCGATCGCTTCGGCGTAGCGCTTCTGGCCGACGGACTTGGGGCGCACGATGCGGGCAGGTGTCGAGATGATGCTGTGAGAGAGCACGTCCGACGGCACCGCCCCGCTGCGCACGATCCGCACGGTCCGCTGGAGTGCTTCCCGGTCGATCGTGTGGCCCTGCTCCACGAGACGGATCAGGTCCTCGTAGAGGGTGAGGACGGCCTCCGCCTCGGCGGCTTCGGCCGTGACCGTGATCTCGTTGCCCCGCACGAGGATGTCGGCATCGAACTCCGCTTCGACCACGCGGAGCAACTCGTCGTTCTGGCCGAGCAGCGCGACCATGAGTGCATTGTCGGGTACGTGCACCTTTACTTCTGCGAGGGTGGATTCCGTCAGCGAGAGTCACCTTTCCTGCGGCCAGTCCGCACCCAGTCCGCACCCAGTCTACGCCTCCCCCTCCTCCACGTGGGCGTACTCAACCACACCTATCGTGGTTCACTACGCCCACGTAACGCCGCCGACCCCACTCTCCTCCACGTGGGCGTACTCAACCACAACTATCGTGGTTCACTACGCCCACGTGGTTGGGCCGGATACGCCGGAGGCGTCGGCGTGGGCCACGCGCACGTCCACCACGGAGCCGACGGCAGCGGCGGGGCCGTGCGTCGTGACCTTGAGGTAGTTGTCGGAGGTACCCGTCGAAGTCCCGGCCGACGCGCGCTCGATCATGACCGGGAGGGAGCGGCCCACGAAACGGCTCCCGAACGCGGCCGTGAGAGCGGCGCCGGCACTTCGCATACGGGCGGAGCGCTCCTTCTTCACGCTCTCGTCGACCTGGTCCCGAAGGGACGCCGCCTTCGTTCCCGGGCGCGGGCTGTACCTGAACACGTGCAGGCCCGTGAGCTCCGATCCGGCCACGAACTCGAGGCCGCGACGGAACGACGCATCCGTCTCCCCCGGGAAACCGACCATCACGTCTGCCGTGAGACCGGCGTCGGGACCGAGCGTGTCACGCGCGCGCCGCAGGACCTCGGCGTAGCCGGCGGTGTCGTAGGGCCGCCCCATCGCCCGCAGGGTCATGTCGTCGCCCGCCTGCAGGGGGACGTGGAGGTGAGGGCACACGCGCGGCTCGGCCGCCATCACGTCGAGCAGCTCCTGAGACACGCAGTCCGCCTCGATCGAGGACAGCCGCAGCCACGCGAGCTCGGGTACGCCGTCGAGGACGCGGCGCACGAGACGCGAGAGGGCGCCGCTGTCGCCACGGTCGACTCCGTAACGGCCGAGGTGCACGCCCGTGAGCGCGACCTCACGCACTCCCATCTGCACCTGCCCCCTGATACCGGCGACGACACCGGCCTCGGGTCGGCTCACCGGCGCACCCCGTGTGGTCGGGATGATGCAGAACGTGCAGGCGGCGTCGCATCCGGTCTGCACGCCGAACGATCCGCGCACCGCGAACATCGCCTCACCCGCCGCAGCGGACCGCGCCGTCCCGGCACAGGCCTCGATGCCGCCCAGGCCGAGGACCGTGCGGGCGAGCGCTTCCTTGTCCTCGTTCGGGACGACTGCGACCACTCCGGGGACCGCGCACTCGGCGGGTGCGGCCACGGCATGGCAGCCGGTCACGACGACTCTCTCGCCCGCGGCGACAGCCCGCCGGATGAGCTTGCGGGACGACTTGGAGGCGTCGCCGGTGACCGTGCACGTGTTCACGATCGTGACGTCGGCGCAGGCGTCGGCTCCGCAGGGAACGAGGTCGGCGGCCGTCAGCGCCCGTGCCACCTCGTCGCTCTCGGACTGGTTGAGGCGACAGCCCAGCGTGAGGATGCGGAACGTCGAACCCGGCACGGGGTTCGGTTCAGACCCGGGCGTCCGTGACACCGAGCTCGTGGAGACGGGACTCGAGCTCGTCGCTCGTCATCTCGTAGAGGCAGGCAAGCGCCCGCAGGTCGTCACGGCGGATCGTGAGCACCCTGCCGTTGAAATCCTGGCGCTGCACCTGGATCATCGAGACGTACCGGCTCACCGGCTCGAGCTCGGAACCGTCGAGGTCCCCGAGTCGCGTGAGGTCCAGGGTGACACCGCCCACGACGGGGATCTCGCCGCGGCGCACCCCGCGTTCGGCAGGCAGGAGCTGCTCGGCGGGGACGTCGTAGAACTGGGCGAGCTTGTGGAGGCGAGGTACGGAGATGGCCCGCTCCCCCCGCTCGTAGGCACCGAGCACGGAGGCCTTGAACTCCTGTTGCGACTGCGCTTCCACATCCTGGAGGGACAAGCCCTTCTGCTTGCGGATGTTTCG
>JADZDR010000013.1 GCA_020850945.1 Acidimicrobiia bacterium
CCGGTCTGGGCGATGCTGATCTCCTCGTCGGTGAGGGGCCGGAACGGATTGCCCATGTCCTTGCCCCGCCCGGCCGTGAAGTAGGTGACCGAGATGCCGTTCTGCGTGACGATGCCACCACCGAGGAGCCCGCCGTCGAAGGCGACAGGGCGGTCGAAGAACTGGAAGGGGCCGTAGATGACGCCGATGCTGCCCACGCTGCTGCCGTGATCCACGAGGATCTCGTCCGTGGAAGCTGCGGCCCAGTAGGCGCCGGAGGCGGCGACCCCCTCCACGAACGAGATGATCGGACGGTCCGTCTCCTCCCGGTACCGGTCGACACCGTCGGAGATCGCGACGGACCCGTAGATCGTGCCGCCTCCCGACGTGATGTCGAGCACGACACCCTTCACGTCGTCGATCTCGGCGGCGTCCTCGAGGGCGGCCTTCACGTCGTACCCGTACGTGACCTCGCCCCCGAAGAAGCCTCCCCCCGCCCCGTCTCCCTGGCCGAGTATCAACCCGGCCACGGGCACGCTGAGGACGATGTTCTCACTCCCTTCCCTGCCCGCCGCGAATGACGCCGTCGCCTCACCCACGCTGATCGTGCCGGGGACACCCCCGGCCACGGCACCGCCGATCATCGCGACCAAGGCCACGAGGAGGGTGAAACAGGTCGCGAACAAGACGATGGCGACCGTGACGGAGATGACCGAGGCCTTCGCCCACGTCTTGACGAGCGTGACGAAGAAGTTCTCACGGCGTGGTGGGACCGGATATGGATACATGACAGCTCGCCGGGGTCGTCCGCTTCGTCCGGGGGCGAATCCTACGTGCCGGCAGCCCCCGCAGGGTGCCAGGTGGTGAGCCGGAGGCTACGAGCCGAACATGGCCAGCCACTGCTCTTCGGTCTTGGGAACGAAGACGTAGTTCTGGCGCCGTGTCTCCCCCATCGAAGCCGACGGCTGGGACGAGTAGAGGTGGCCCGGGAACAGGATCGTGTCGTCCGGGACCTTGGAGAGGCGTTGCGTGAGACTCAGGTAGAGCTCACGGGGGTCACCGCCGGGGAGATCGGTTCGTCCGCATCCCTCGAGGAACAGCGTGTCCCCGGCGACGAGAGCGGAGTCGTCGACGAGGAAGCACTGGCTGCCTGGTGTGTGACCCGGTGTGTGGATGAGGCGAATCGGGACGGCACCCACGTCCACGACGTCGCCACTCTCGTGCTCCACGAGGTCGACGTCCGCGAGGCCAGTGACTCGCTTCACCCACGGCGTCTCGGTCTTCTGCACGTGGACCTTCACGCCCGGCTCGCGTTCGAGCACCTCGACGACACCCCTGATGCCGTGACCCATCATGTCCCCACCGATGTGGTCGGGGTGATAGTGGGTGGCGAGGACGCCGGCCACCCGCATGTCGTCGCCGTGCACGACCGCGAGGATGCCGTCCACGTCGTAGGCGGGGTCGACGATCACGGCTTCACCCGTCTCCCGGTCGCCGATCACGTAGATGAAGTTCACCATCTGGCGGGCGAGGGGGTCCTCCTGTGCGATATCGCGTCCGGAGAGGAGTTGCCTGAAGTAGAGCCGGTCCAAGTCGGTCATGTCGCGCCCATGTGTAGTCGCGTCACCGCGGCGAGCACTACTCAAAGGGACGGGTCCGGACGCCGATTCCCCTCTCGACGGCGCAGGCCACATCGCGAGGGGCGCCCGGGAGACATATGACCTCACCCACCGACAGTCTCACCCCGCACGCGGTCGATCTGACCGACGGGGATGTGACACGCGCTGCCGAGCTCGCGTCCCGCGTGGCGGCGAACCTCGACACTGTCATCAAGGGCAAGCACGACACGGTGCGCCTCGTCACGGTCGCTCTCGTCGCGGGTGGGCACGTCCTGATCGAGGACGTGCCCGGTGTAGGCAAGACCCTCCTCGCCAAGGCCCTCGCCAGGACCGTCGATGGTTCGTTTCGCCGCATCCAGGCCACGTCGGACGTCCTGCCCACGGAGATAACGGGCGTGTCCGTCTATCACGAGTCGTCAGAGGACTGGAGCTTCCGACCAGGCCCGATCTTCGCCGACATCGTCCTCGTCGACGAGATCAACAGGGCGACTCCCCGCACACAGTCGGCTCTGCTCGAGGCGATGGAGGAGAGACAGGTCTCCGTCGACGGTGTCACGCGGCCCCTGCCCCACACGTTCACGCTTCTCGCCACACAGAATCCCGTCGAACACGTGGGGACCTTCCCACTCGTCGAGGGCCAGCGTGACCGTTTCCTGACCGTGGCCTCGCTCGGCTATCCAGACCACGATTCCGCGCGGGCCCTGCTCCTCGGGTCGGGTGGCACCCGCAGCCTCGACTGCCTGCGTCCGGTCCTGTCGGCCGACGAGCTCGCCTGGGTGCGGACCGCGGCAGACGCCGTGTTCGTCGACCCCCGTGTCGCCGACTACATCCTCGAGATCGTGGAGCGCACGCGCCGCCATGCCGACGTCGCGCTCGGAGTCAGCCCGCGTGGCGCTCTCGCCACCCTGCAGGCGGCCCGCGCTCACGCCCTCATGGAGGGGAGGCCCTTCATCGCGCCTGCCGACGTGAAGGCGATCGCCGCGGGCGTGCTCTCGCACCGTCTCCTCCTGCACGGAGGCCCGGACCTCGAGCTCGCCACAGCCATCGTGCACGGCCTTCTCCTCGACGTTGCGGTCCCCCGCCCGTGACCGGGATGCCCGGGGTGGAACGACGCTCGGCCCACCGCACGCTCCGACCCGCGGGTGTGTCCCCGCCTGCCCTGTGGCTGCTCGTCCTCGCCGCCGGCGCGTTCGCGATCGCGGGAACGACGGGGGCAGGGTGGTTGCTCGTGCTCGTGGCCGGACTGGTCGGTGTCGCCGTCACCGCCGTCCTCTTGCCGCCGGTCCTCTTGCACCGTGTGCAGGTCGAGGTGCAGGGGCCGCGGGACGCCCGCGTGGGGGATCCGTGCCCGCTCACCATCACGCTCACCGGTCCGAGCATCGTGGCGCTTGTGGGTGTTCGGTCCGAGTTACGCAGCACCACCCTCCCCATCCGCGGGCTCATCCCATTCGTCCCGCCCGTCCGGGGCCGTCTCGAGGAGGTCGATGTGGTCCTCGAATCGGCTGCGCCGCTCGGCCTCGTGTCGTGGCGCCGCGTCGTCCGGGCCGCCTTCGCCGTACCGCCCCTCGTGGCACCGCACCCTGTGTTCGACTCCGTCCCGCCCACCCCGGCCGCTCCGGCCACCGAGGACGCGCCCGCACGCGGACCGGAGGCGCGAGGTCACCAGCTCCAGCGGGGTGTGAGGGAATACGAGGCAGGTGACCCGCCCAGACTCATCCACTGGCCGGCAACGGCGCACACGGGGGGCCTCATGGTGCGTGAGGTCGAGGCCCCGGGCATACCGACACAGGTGATCCTCGTCGACCTGAGGCGGGGTACGTCGGCCGAGATCGAGCACGCCGTGTCCCGTGCCTTCGGTCTCGTGCTCACGGCGCTCGACGCGGGAGCCTGCGTCCACCTCGGCACGTTCGAGACGGAGGGACCCAGGCTCCGGCGCATCACGACCCGCATCGGGGCGGGGCGCCGCCTCGCCGTCGCCGCGTCAGGCCCACCCCCGTCCCTGCCCGTGACGGCGCCCGGCACCGTCGTGGTCGTGAGCCCGCAATCGGACATCCGCCCATGACGCAGTCGGGCTCGTTCGCGCGGCTCCGCCGCCGTTTCGGCACCCCGCGCCCCGAAGGCTCACTGCCCTTCCGCGCCACGGTCCTCGCCGCCATCCTCGTGGCCGCAACGGCCGTGCTGCGGGAGGTCGGGGCCGGCCCCCGCCTCTGGATGGTGGTGTGGCTCGGCATCCCGGCAGGTTTCGTGTGGTCCCATCGGCGCCGGTTCGAGCGCAACCTGTGGCTCAAGGCCCTCCTCGCCCTGGCCGTGCTGGTCGCCTTCGCCAACTTCCTCCGCATCGTCTCCGAGATCGCGGTGAGCGGCGCGGCGCAACTCCAGTTGCCGCTCGCCGAGCTCTTCGTCTGGGTTCAGTTCCTCCATTCACTCGACGTGCCCAGCCGGCGTGACCTCCTCTTCTCGCTCTCGTCGTCCGCTGCGCTCATGATCGTGGCTGCCGTCCTCGCCATGTCCATGCAGTTCGGAGTCTTCCTCGCCGTGTGGGGTGTGGCCGCGCTCGCCTCGCTCGGTCTCGCCTACCGCAGCCGCCTCGCCGAGACACCTGGGCTCGACCGGGTCGTTGAGGACGAGAACGGCCAGAGGGATGTGGCGGCCCGAACTGCCGTCCTGTCGTTCGGGCGTTCCACGGCACTGGCGGCTGTCGTCGTCGCCTGCGCCGCGACGTTCGTCTTCGCGCTGTTGCCGCGCACGCAGGCGACCACAGCGTTCTCGTTCCCGGCCGCCCTGCGCGACATGGTCCGCCTCCCCGGCGGCGGCCTCGCGAACCCGACGCTGGGCGGTGGAGGGGAGTCAGGCCGTGGCCCGACACAGGCCGAGCTCGAGGGGCGGGCCGCTTTCGGATACTTCGGGTTCGCGACCGAGATGGACACGGCCCTGCGGGGGCGCCCGGACGACACGCTCGTGATGCGTGTGCGGTCGAGCGAGGCGGCATTCTGGCGCGGCCAGACGTTCGACACGTGGGACGGACGCCGCTGGACCGTCACCCGCGACCGACCCGACGTCCTCGCGGGCAGGGACGAGGTCATCGACGTGCCGCTCGGACCGTACGACACCTCGTACGGGACACGGCGCCTCGTGCAGACGTATCACGTCGAAGTGCCCGGCCCGAACATCATCTTCGCCGCCTATGCACCCGAGCGCCTCTACTTTCCCGACAACGCCGTGTTCCAGCTCCCGGACGGGTCCCTGCGGGCAGGAGTCGAGCTCGGCACCGACGCCGTGTACACAGTCGTGAGCACGCGGCACGACGTGACCGTGGAGATGCTCCGGGCAAGCGACTCCCTACCCCTCGGAATCGGTGCGGCGGGCGAAGAGCTGTACACGCGCCTGCCCGAGATCCCCGCCCGTGTGAGGGACCTCGCCGCGGATGTGACGGCGACGGCCCCCACGACCTACGACAAGGTGATGGCACTGCAGCGCTGGTTGGCCGAGAACACGACGTACTCCCTCGACATCCCGCCCCTGCCGGAAGGGGCGGACACCGTGGATCACTTCCTCTTCGTCGAGAAGCGCGGCTTCTGCGAGCAGATCGGCTCCAGTCTCGTCGTCATGTTGCGCAGTCTCGGCATCCCCGCCCGCCTCACCGTCGGCTACCTGCCGGGAGACAGAAACCCGTTCAGCGGCATGTTCGAGGTGAGGGCGCGTGACGCCCACGCCTGGGCCGAGGTCTGGTTCCCGGGTGTGGGCTGGCAGGGATTCGACCCCACGGCCGAGGTACCCCTCGCCGGAGAGGGGCCAGGGCTCGCCGGGACGGACCTCGTCGCGTGGGCCGGGGCTGCGATCCCCGGTCTCGTCCGGCTCCTTCCCGGTGCCGCGGTCCTGCTGGCGTTCGTCTTCGTGGCCTGGGGCGCCCGCGCCCTCGTGCGTGACGTACGCCGGCGCCACGGCCTGCGCCGGTCCGGGTGGGCGGCACGCGAGATCGGCCGTCTCGAGCGGGCCGGCCGGCGGATGGGGCGGATCCGCGGTCCCACGGACACGACACCCGAGTTCGTCGCGGACCTCGGTGCTCGTACCGACCTGCCCGCAGAGGAGATCGAGAGGCTGTCTGCCACGCTCGAGGCCGCGTCGTTCGGCCCAACGCCGCCCTCCGAGGCGGAGCGCGAACGCGCCGAGGTGATCGCCGCAACCATCGGCAGGCAGCGTTGACCGCTGCGCTGCACCCTCACGACTCGGCGCGTGCCACACCTCCGCCCGATGTCGAGGTCCGGGCGGCCCGCATGAGCGAGCGCAGCAGCAGTTGGGGATCGCCGAGCCGGTCGCGGAGGCGCCTCTCGAGGCCGGCGATCGGGTGGAGGTTCTGCGGCGCCCGCGCATCCTTGTGCGGCGTCGACGCATAGCGCTGCACGAGGCACGTGACACGGTCCGCGATCGTCCGGGCTGCCTCGACCTCTGTCGCGGCGGACAGCTCGCAGCGTACGATCCCGGCGAGGGGGTGACCGCTCGCCCCGGGCAGCCGCGCATACCAGCTGAACGTCGTGTGCCGCCCCCCCGTCACGAACAGAGGGCAGCGCTGCCCGGGCTCGAGGCGGCCGACGACCTCTGTGAGCACGTCGGGCAGGTAGGCCCGATGATGTGACTTGACGTATCCGACGAGGATCCCGGAGGCACCCGCGACCACGTGGCCCGAGCGGAGCGGGCCGTCCACGATCGCGATCTCGTCGCCACGACCTGCGACTTCGACTGCGGTCTCTGCCTCGAGCTCAGCCATGTCCCGCTGCAGGTCGAGCGAGAGGACATCGGGGTCGTCGCCCGCACAGCGGCGGACCTCGTACGTGCCGTGACGAGTCGTGACGTCGGCCAGGTCTCCCCCGGAGGCGTAGAGGCGCCGCCGCACCCAGACCCGTTCCACCGTCGCTCGAGCCCCGCACCGCACCGCACCCGCCGCGTACGAGGCGAAGATGCCCGGGGCACTCGCCGTCGGGTCGGCGTGGATCCAGAGGCGCGCATCGACGCGCCGCACCCCGTCCACGAACACGACCGGCGATCCACCCGGGACGACAGGGACAGAGCACGGTTCCCAGCGGGCAGCGGGTGTCTCGACGTCGGTGTCCACCTCGACATGGGAGGGGGCGAGGGTCGCCTCGATCGAACTGCCGTAGTCGGGCGCCCACTGCTCGACGCTGAAGCGCATGTCAGGTGTCCACCCGTCGTACGCGGGACCCGTCGAGTCCGGCCTCGACCTCGAACCGCACGGGGACTCGTTCGGCGAGCTCTCGCACGTGCGTGACGAGCCCGACCACCGTGCCCTGCGCGCCGAGCTCCTCGATCGCAGCCGCGACGACGTCGAGAGTCTCGCTGTCGAGGGTGCCGAACCCTTCGTCGAGGAACAGTGATTCCAGCTTCGCGCTGCCGCCGGCGGCGAGACCCCGGATCTCCTCGGCGAGGGCGAGAGCAAGGGCGAGTGACGCGAGGAACGTCTCACCGCCCGAGAGGGTGCGGGCGGAGCGGGCCTCGTCTGCGTTCTGGTGGTCTATCACGGTGAAGTTGTCACCGCGCTCGTCGCGAGCCAGTGAGTACTGGCCGTTCGTGAGGCGGCGCAGGACGCCGGCGGCAGCGGCGACGAGGCGTGCGAGTGCAGCATCGACGAGCCACTTCTCGAATGCCTTCGATCCGAGGAGCCTGCCTAGGGAGGCGGCAACCGCTTGTGCCTCGACCGCGGTCGCGCGGGTGGTCCGCAGCCGTTCCGCCTCCTCGATCTGGTCGCTGATGCTGTCACGCTGCATACGCGCCTCGGTCAACGCCTCGACGCATGTGTCACGGGGGCGGGCGCCGGGCGTGAGGCCGGCATCGGCGCACGCCTCGCGCAGCTCGGTGACGAGGTTCTCACGCGCGGCGGCGACCCGCTCGACGTCCCTGCGAATCCGCTCCGCACTCTCGCGCAGGCTGCCTGCGGTGTGCTGCGACCAAGCGGCGAGGGCGGTACACGCCGCCCCGAGGTCGTCCCGGTCCACCGGCGGGGGAACGAGGCGCGCGACCGAATCCCGGGCGGCGTCGAACACCGCCCACGCGGCTGTGACACCGGCCTTGGCAGCGGTGAGGTCTGCCTCGGCTGCGTCCCGTGCCGTTCGCGCCGACTCGAGGATGCCGGCTGCCTCGTGCAGCGCCTTCTCGGCTTCAACCCTCGCGGACACGCGTCCATGCAGCGTCTCCTCGTCGGGTGTGTCCGCCAACTGGGCCCCGATCTCCTCGGCCCGCCGTGCCGCCTGCTCCGCTTCGCTGCGCGCCCGTTCGACCGAGACGCCGGCATCGTTGCATGCACGTGCGGCGTGCCGGGCGGCCTCTGCTGCGGCAGCCCGCGCCCTCTTCGCTACCGCCAACTCCTCCGGCGCGTCCGACGCAGGCAGCTCGTCCACCCGGGCACCGCACACGGGACACATGTCGCCGGCCTCGATGCCTGCCCGCAGGGTGTGGGCGAGATCCTGTCGCAAGACGGCCTCGTACGCTTCCGCCGTCCGCTCTGCAGCGGCCTCCGCCTCGTCACGTGTCCGCTCTGCATCCCCGGCCCGGGCCTCGAGCTGGGCGAGCACTGCCGCTCCCTTGCCTGCCTCCTCTCGGACCGAGCGAAGCTCCGTGTGGAGACGCAGAAGATGCTCGGACTCTGCACGGGGAGGCACTGCGTCGAGAGCGGTCCGCGAGGCCTGCTCGTGTTCCTCCGCCGTCGAGACAGCCGCGAGCGCAGCCGCGAACGCCTCCCCGGCGTCACCCACGCCGCGGCCGGCGGGCGCTGCGGGAAGGACGAGGCCGCACAACGCGTCGATGTCGCGTTGGGCCTCGGCCGCCTCGTGCTCCAACCGCCGCATCGTCTCGGCCAGGTCCGCGAGGCGCGGCTCGATGTCGTCCACGCGCTCGCGGAGCTCCTCGAGGCAGTCGATCCGGGCATCGAGGGCGGCGAGGTTGGCCGGCGTCGCCGCCGCGAGACGCGCGAGCCGGTCGTCGATGACCTTGATCTCGTGCTCGCTCTCCGAGGCACGCCGGCGGGCACGCTGCCCCATCTCGTCGTAGACGCGCAGGTCGAGCAGCCCGACGAGGACGTCCTGGCGCACACGGGGCTTGTCGTGCAGGAAGCGGGCGAACTCCCCCTGGGGGAGGACGACACACTTGCAGAACTCGGCAAAGCCGAGCCCGAGGATCTCCCCGACGGCCCCCCCGAGCTCGTCGGCGTTGCCAGCGAGGACCTCCGTGCCCTCCGCCCCCGGCAGACGGCGCTCGAGCCGTGCCTCCTTGGTCGTCGCGCCCGTCTTCGTGCGGCGCACGACACGCGTCGCCGAGTAACGCACATCGCCCACGCTGAAGTCGAAACGGACCTTGGCCTCGAGGCCACCCTGGCTGATCACGGGGGCGACGAGCCGCGTGTCGTCGTATCGGGAGACGGAGCCGTAGAGGGCGAACGTCATGGCGTCGATGATCGACGACTTACCCGAGCCCGTGGGACCGACGAGGGCGAACATGTCGGCGCCCTCGAACTCGACAACGGTGCGATCCCTGAAAGAGGTGAAGCCGGCGAGCTCGAGACGTTCAGGTCGCACCGCTCACCTCGTCGAGCAACTCGTCGAAGAGCCCGAGCACACGGGGGTCGGCGGAGTCCGTCTCGTCGAGGTAGGCCTCGAACAGCTCGTGGGGTGACTTCCCGGCCCGGGCCGCGACCTCGCGCCCGTCTGGGCCGCGACGGGGGCCCTCTGTCTCGACGATCACGTCGACGCAGTTCGGGAGGATGTGCCGCACGTCGTCGGCGAGACCGATACGCGGGCTCTCCCTCACGACGGCCCGGATCCAGGCGTCGTCAGCGCCGACCTGCTCGGCTTCGAGCTGCTCCAACGTGCCGCGCAACGTCGTGAGGCGGCGCCCACCTTCGACCGTGACGGGCTCGATGCTCGCCGGCCTGCCCGCAGTGGCGTCGACCACGAGCACAGACCTCGGTTCATCGGCCTCGCCGAAGTCGAGTTGGAGGGGGGCACCGCAGTACCAGGCCGGACATGCCGCAGGCATGCGCTGCATCCTGTGAAGGTGACCGAGGGCGACGTAGTGGAGGGACGAGGGGAAGGCAGCTGCCTTCACGGCGTAGTCGAAGATGGTGTGGGCGGATCGTTCTCCCCCGCCGAGACCTCCGCCTTCGACGAAGGCGTGCGTGAGCACGATCCGGACGCATTCCTCGGGCAACGCCGCGACGAGCACATCGACCACGTGAGTCAGCCTCGCTGCGTAGTCGAGCGCATGCGTGTCCGGATCGGCACCCATGAGCTCGTCGGAACGTACGATGTTGCGCTGCGAGACGAAGGGAAGCGCGGCGAGGGCAACGCATTCCCCGGCTGCCGTCTCGAAGACCTCGACCCCACCATCGGCCGGGCGGCGTGGAGTCGTGACGACGTGGACTCCGACTCCCCCCAGGAGGGGAGCCACTGCCTCGAGGCGGCGGGCGTTGTCGTGGTTTCCCGCCACGACGAACACGCGGGTGCCGTCGTCGGCGAGGTCGAGAAGGGTGCGGTAGACGATGGCCTCCGCCTCCGGTGGCGGCGACGCCGAGTCGAACAGGTCACCCGCGACCACGACAGTGTCGACTGCGCGTTCGCGCGCGACCCTGACCACGTCTGTGAGGACAGCGCGGTGCTCGTCCGCTCGGCTCCGACCCCTCAAGGTCTTGCCCACATGCCAATCCGCTGTATGGAGAAGTCGCATCGGTGGCCCCGTCGCTGTGTTCCGGCCCGGTCGGGGAAACCTAATCGGACGGTGAGACAAGCATCCGGATCCGCTTGCGGATCTGTTCGAGGGTCTCGCCGTCCTCCCGGAAGTGCATGAGACGGATCGCGTTCGCGCTCGCGGGATCGGGCACCGTGGGCAGGGCACGCTCCGGGGCGAGGAGGCCGACATCGACGAGGAGATCGAGCGCTTCGGTCGCCGCCTCACCCAGAGGTATCACGGGCGTCGCGGGCACGGCGTCGAGCTCGGCTGCGAGGTCGACGCTCACGGCGTTGCGCAGCATCTCGCTCGCGCCGATGCTCGGTCTCGTCCCTGTGTAGGTACCACCCTCGAGGGAGACGGGGCTGCGGACGGCCCATGTCACATCGATCTCGCGTGTGTCGAGGAGAGCGGCCGGTCCGGCACCGAGGATCTCACGGAGGCCGATGTCGTCGAGCAGGGTCTCGAGCTGACCACGCACCGGACTCAGCGCCGCGACACGCGCGCGGGCGAGGACGTCCGTGTCGGGCATGCCGGCCAGGATGGCGGACCGGGCGGCCCGGAGGGCATGGGCGACGACGTCTGCGCTCGGGGTCGTGCCGAGGAGGACGAGCCGGGCGTGTGCCGCGACAGGGTCGAGGGGGGCGTAGTACATGGCGAGGCGGCCCTCGCGCCTGAGGAGCAGGTCCGAGATGTGCGTGTCCGTCGCCCCGAGATCCGCCCGCAGGCCGAGGATGGCGTCGCGGTGGATCGCGAGCCCGATCTCCGTCGCCGTGGGTGTGCGCGGCGCTGAGATCTCCGCCTCGCCCGCGGAGTCGAGGAGATGCGGGGTGTCCGCCGCACGGGTGGGATCTATCGGACCGGGCACGGGCCGGGTGGGGTTGACCGCGCGTTTGATGGCGGTGACGGCGGCCGCCGCACCACCAGCGACGAAGCCGGCCGCAGCACAGGCCGTGTCGAGGACGTGTCTTGCGAGTGACATCCAGTGCACAATCTGCCACGCGGCGGGGCTTGGTGCACGGATCGGGGCGGTTCCGGAAGGCGTCAGACGGGTACGAAGGTCTGGTCCGGTGCCACCTCGACCTCGCGGCCGAACCACTCACCACTCGTGAACGCGGCCACCGACGTCGGGTCCCAACTGTTGAGCAGGGTGCGGCGCGACACGTCGAGTCGCACGAGGGCGAGAACCCGCTCGGGGGTACCGTCCCTGCCGTAGGGCACCGTGTATCCCTCGATCCTGCCCCGACCGGCCGGGTTCTCCTCCAACGTCGGGTGTGCCGCCTCGCGGACCGCGAGCGTGTCGGCAGAGCTGTCGTTGCGATGGAACTCGCGGTCGGGGGGCCGGGCGCCATAGAGACCGAAGGAGTGCTTGGTGAGGAAACCGCCGTTGCCGGTGACGACACCGAGGCTGCCGTCGCTCTCGCGCAGCGTCTCCACCATCGCCGCGATCGCGTGCGTCGTGTAGTTGTTCCACGGCCCACCCGCGTACGGCAGCCCGCCGGCCACAGTCCACGGACGCGTGTCGTCCGCAGCGAGACCGAGGGCCTCGGCGGCGAGCTGCACCACCGACACGTTGCACGAGTAGAGGTCGAAGTGCTCGACCTCGTCGCTGCCGATCCCGCTCCCCCCGAGCACCTCACGCGCACAGACCCGCATCGCGGGCACGTGGTCGTAGGCGGCGTGCTCCGTGAAGTACCAGACGTCCGCGCAGTCCGCACCCGCCCAGAGCCAGATCCAGCGGTCCTGCTGAATGCCGAGCTCGACCGCGGTCCCAGCCGTAGTGAGAAGGACTGCAGCGCCCTGGTCGACGGCCATGAACGAGTTGAGGCGCATCGTGTACGGCGTCGAGATCATCCGGTTCTGCGGTGTCGGCACGACGAGTTCCTCGGGTGTGCGCACCTCGCGGAACCACGCGTGCGGGTTGCGGGAGGCCATCTCGGTGAAGCGCGACATGGTGCGGCCGAGCCACGCCACGTGCTCCTCCGGCGTCCTTCCCGCCGCCACGCGCAGGGCAGGTTCGAAGAGCGGGTAGATGTGAACCGGCAGCAGGGCCTGGCGCATGAGCTCGTAGGGATGCGAGAGGTGTTCCTCCGGGCCGGGCAGGATGTCGTCGCTCCTCGCCCATTCGACCTCGTGGCCGGCCCGCAGGGCCGCCTTCTTGGCAGCTTCGCATTCTGCTCCGACCACGAGCGCCATCTCGATCCTGCCTGCCGCCAGCGCTTCGGCCGCGTCGTTGATGCCCTCCTGGGGTGTGTTCCCGCCCGCCTTGAGCTGTATCTGCTCACAGTCGAGTCCGAGACGGTCGGCGATGAGCCGGGGAGCGTTCCCGTAATCCCAGCCGAGGATGGGCGGTACGACGAGACGGTCCACACGGTCGAAGACCGGCACGCCTGCGTCGGTGGCCGCGAGTGTCGCCGCCTCGCAGGCGACGTCGAGGGGTTCGAGGAGATCCGGCCACTGCTGGTCCCGCAACGTGACCTGTCCGACCCCCACGATCACGGGCAAACGTGCCCGGTCCATGTCGATTCCCCCTTCGTCGAACGCGTCCGCTTCCCCTCAGAAGCCGCCCTGCGTGTCGTCGTCGAACACGTCAGGAGGTGCATCCGAGGTGATGTCACAGATCTTGAGCCTGCCATCCCGCGGCTCGAGATGGGCAACCGCCGTCCCGGAGTCGGTCTCCGTCTCGTAGGTGAAGAGGACCCAACCCCGGTTGTCGACTCGCTCCATCCGGTACGCGTCGTAGCGGACGAGGTCGCCCTCTCCTTCCTCGGTGAGGTCGATCTCGAAGTCCTCTGATCCGTCGCAGGTCATCTCGTCGGCCTCGGCGTAATCACCCGCCTCGACGGCGGCGAGGTACTCGTTCACGGTGTCCATCGGCTCCGAGATCCAGTCCACGGCCCGGCTGCCGAACCTGACGACGCCGACCACGGCGAGCACACCCAGCACGACGAGGAGGAGAGCGAGCCCGATCCCGAGCCCGACGAGGAGCTTCACGGGGCTCTTCTTGAGGGGCACAGCGCCTCCCGACCCCCCGAGCGGAGCCGTGTGGGATGTCCAGGCGGCACCGTCCCAGTAGCGCTGTGTCCCGGGGAGTGACGTGTCCGGATACCAGCCCGGTGCCGCCGTCCCGGGTGGGCCTGCTTGGTTCCCCTGCATCTGTGCCATCTCGATAGAGTGCGGACCTGGGACTGTACAGCACGTACAGCATCGGCACATGGGGGCGGACCATGCAGGAACTGGCAGGGCGGACTGCCGTCGTGACGGGGGCCGCGAGTGGCATCGGCCTCGCCCTCGCCCGCCGGCTCGGTGCGGAGGGCATGAACCTCGTCCTCTGCGACATCGAGGCACCTGCCCTCGACGTCGCCGTGCGGGAGCTCGAGACGGAAGGTGCCGAAGTCCTCGCGTCGGTCGCCGACGTCGCCGATCCCGCCGCGGTCGAGGATCTCGCGAGCGCGACTGTCGACCGCTTCGGCGTGCCCCACCTCCTCTGCAACAACGCCGGTGTCGCCACGGGCGGGCTCATGTGGGACATCTCGGCGGAGATGTGGGACTGGATCCTGGGTGTGAACGTGAAGGGGGTCGCCAACGGGATCCGGGCGTTCGTGTCACGCATGGTGCAGGCCGGTGTCGAGGGCCACGTCGTGAACACGGCTTCGGTCGCCGGCCTCGTGTCCGCCCCCCTCATGTCGCCCTACTGCGTGACGAAGCACGGTGTCGTCACGCTCAGCGAGTGCCTCGCCGGTGAGCTCGAGATGGTCGGCGCCAAGATCGGTGTCTCCGTCCTCTGTCCCGGCTGGGTGGCGACACGCATCCACGAGTCGGACAGGAACCTGCCCGAGAACGTGACTCCACCGCCCCTCGAGATGGCGGCGGCGATGCGTGAGGTGGTCGGGCAGGCGATCGCCGGTGGAATGGACCCCGCCCGTGTCGCCGACGAGGTCGTCGACGCGATCCGTACGGAGCGGTTCTACATCCGCCCCCACGCCGGCATGGAGGGCATGGTCTCAGCCCGGTGCGAGGCGGTGATGGCGGGTGCGAACCCGGCCTTCATCGGTCCCCTCGACATCACGTCTGCCTGAGGCGCTCCTCGAGCTCCTCGGCGATCTCCTCGGCCTCCGCCTCCGTCGCCTCGGCCCCGGCTGCGCCCCGTGCGTCCCGCCGGTGGCGCAGGAACTCGACAACCGCCGGGATGAATGAGATGACGACGATGAGGCCGATGATCGGCAGGAGGAACTTGTCGATCTCCACGACTTCACCGAGGAACTGGCCGACGGCGTAGCCGATGAGCGTGACACCGACGCCCCAGAGGAAGGCGCCGATGACGTTGTAGGTGACGAACGTGCGGTACCGCATGTTGCCCGCCCCGGCCACGATCGGTGCGAACGTGCGCACGATGGGCACGAAGCGGGCGAGGATGATCGTCTTCGGGCCGTGCCGGTCGAAGAAGTGCTCCGCCCGCACGAGGTGGTCCTTGTGGAAGAGACGCGAGTCCTCCCGCCGGAAGATGCGGGGGCCGGACTTGTTCCCGAACCAGTAGCCGACCTGGTCGCCGGCGACGGCTGCGATGAAGACCACCGGGATCAGGACGAAGATGTTGAGGCTGCGTCCCACCGTGTCGACGGCCGCGGACGACGCCGCGACACCGGCGACGAAGAGGAGGCTGTCGCCGGGCAGGAAGAACCCGATGAGGAGGCCTGACTCGGCGAAGACGATGGCGGCGATGATGAGGATTCCACCGGCCTTGATGAGCTCGTTCGGGTCGAGGCTGAGTGCAAGCATGCAGTGACGTGCGGGTTCGGCGGCTGAGTCGGGGAACGGCCACACCGACGAGCGTGGCCGTTCTCGTACTGTATCAGGGACGGGTGCAGAACCCACTCCCACGTGGGCTCCACGATCCGGACCACGGCGATTCGCCGTTGGTGTGCCCCACGAGAGGTCTCCAGGGGCGGGCTCGTTCTCTGTGGGTGCCATGCGCGTGTCGCCGGATTTCTTCGGATTTCGTCCCGAATTGGGTGGTTCTTGTCGCAGTCGTGTGTTAGACTCGAACACACGTTCGAGTCTATCGGTGTTCGACGGGCGGGGGTAGACGGATGGTCGCAGCCCACAGCGACTACCACAACGAAGACCACGAAGGCTGGGGGGCGGGACGGGCCGACGTCCTCTCCGAGGAGATCCGGGCCGCCCACACCGCAATGGTCGAAGCACACGCGAAACTGTTGCGTCTCACCTGTGAGTACGACCGGGAACGGTACTGGGAGGCAGACGGCGCCCACTCCAACGGCGAATGGCTCGCCTGGTTCCTGGACCTGAGGGCGGCGACGGGGCGGGACTGGGCCCGGACCGCCCGCCGCCTCCAGGACCTCCCCGCTCTCACCGACGCCCTCGCGGAGGGTGACCTGTCCTATGACCAGGTACGAGTCGTCGCCCGCTTCGCAGACTCCGAAACCGATGTGACGTGGGTGGGACGGGCCCAACGCCACTCGCCGGGTGAACTCGAACGTATCGCCCGCCGCTACCGGCCCGTCACCTCCGGTGAATCCCAAGACGCACATTCAGGCCGCTGGCTGCACTACCACACCGACACGACCCGACGTGTCCTACGCGGCAGCTTCGAAGTGCCCGAAGACGACGGCGCCACCCTCGTCAAAGGCCTCGAACGCCAAGTCGACCTCGCCCTCACCTCTGCCCGGGACGATCCCGACGCCGAACATGTCCCCTACCAGGCACGCCTCGCCGACGCCCTCGTCGACCTCGCCGCCGCCCACATCACAGCCGACACCGACTGTGACCG
>JADZDR010000014.1 GCA_020850945.1 Acidimicrobiia bacterium
CGCTGCCGGGTGGCGGTTCCGTCACTCAGACGAGCGATCCGGTGGCGGCGGTGACGGGCGCGGCGGCGGTCTACACCGACGTGTGGGCCTCGATGGGTTCCGAGCATCTCCTCGAGACGCGGCTCGAAGCGTTCCGCGACTACCAGCTCAACGAGCACCTGCTTGCTTCGGCACCGCCGGATGCGCTTGTTATGCACGATCTGCCGGCGCACCGCGGCGAGGAGATCACCGACGGTGTGATCGAATCGCCGCGCGCAATCGTGTTCGACCAGGCGGAAAACCGGTTGCATGCGCAGCAGGCGATGTTGATGCTCTTGATGGGACGCTCCCCCTAGTAAACCAGGTGGGGCCCGGCACGGCAGGCCGGGGCCGGCCTCGTTTCGAGCGCGCGGAAGGCGTCACGGATGCCCGACGTTCCCGGTGCCTTCGGCGACGCGTTCGACCGGCTGTCGCCGTCCGCGGTCATCGATATCCTGATCGTCTCGATATCGGTGTACTGGCTGTTGCTGCTGATCCGCGGCACTACCGCGATGACGGTGCTCCGCGGGGCGCTCGTGCTCCTGGGAGGGGCGTTTCTGCTGAGCCGAGCGCTCGATCTGCTGGTCGTGAACTGGCTGCTGCGCAACTCGGTGACCGGCCTCGTGATCGCGATGGCGATCGTGTTTCAGCCCGAGATTCGACGTGCCCTCGAACGGCTGGGACGGACGGGGCTGCGGTCGTCCCTGCGCCGCGAAGAGCGGCTCCACACGGTCGATACCGTCGTGCGGGCGGCGAGCCGGCTTGCACGGCAGGGCCGCGGCGCGTTGATCGTCCTCGAACGCGAAACGGGTCTTCAGGAGGTTATCGACACGGGGGTACCGCTGGGCGCAGACCTGTCCGCCGAGCTCCTGGGCACGATCTTCGTCGCGAACTCGCCACTGCACGACGGGGCGGCGGTGATTCGCCTCGACCGGGTGGTGGCAGCGGGTTGCACGCTGCCGCTGTCGGAGACGCCGCTTCCCGCCGACTACGGGATGCGACACCGAGCTGCTCTGGGCATCACCGAGCGGACGGATGCCGTGGTCGTGGTGGTGTCGGAGGAGCGCGGCGAGATGTCGCTGGCATCGAACGGGCGCATGCTCCCCGATCTGGACGAGGTACGGCTGGGCCGACAGCTGTACCGGTTGTTCGACCTCGACGGCCTTGGGCTGGAGCCGCTGAGGCTTGACGAGGCAGGGGCCGAACGGCAGGCCTCGTAGTGTCACTCTCGTCTTCGGCGACGTGGCGGGACATGCGGGCGCTTGGCCGAGACCTGTGGCGGCGGACACGCGCCAATGTGTGGCGGAGCCCCGGACTTGCCCTCTTCTCGCTCGTGATCGGAGTCCTGCTCTGGGTCATCGTAACCGATGTCGAGAACCCCACTCGTGTGGACACGTTTTCCGCACAGATCCCAGTGGAGGCAGTCAATGTCGGCGCCGAGCTGGCCGTCGCGAACTCCTCGTTGCCGACGGTGCAGGTCCGCATCTCTGCGCCGGAGGACGCGTGGGACGAGCTGTCGGTGACCAACTTCCGGGCGTTCGTGAACCTCAATGGCCTCGATGCCCGGGAGCAGGTAGTGCCTGTATCGGTCGAGGTGAGCGGCGTCAGCCGTGTCCGTGTGGTGGACACGATTCCCGGACGCATCCCGGTGAACCTCGAGCCGCTCGAGACGCGGGAAGTGCCCGTGACGGCGCGGGTCGTCGGGGTGCCGCCACGGGGCTATGAACCCGGGCTCGTGGAACCGGACCGCGCAACCGTGGAGGTCGCCGGTCCACAATCGCTCGTGTCGCGGGTGAGCGCCGCCGTCGCGACGGTGAACGTGACGGGACTGACGGTTGGCCTCGAGCAGAACGTGAGTCTCGTACCAACGGTCGAGGGGGGCGGGGAGATCCGCGGGGTCGCGGTCCGACCGGAGACGGTGCGCGTGTCGGTCCAGGTGATCCAGTCACAATTGACCCGGACGTTGCCGGTCCGGCCCGAGATCACGGGGCAGCCGGCCGCGGGATATCGCGTCTCCGGCGTGAAGGTCACCCCCACGACCGTCACTGTGGAGGGGCGCATCGACGTCCTGCAGGCCCTCGACATCCTCGCGCTGCCGGGGGTGGACGTAGGGGGGCAGACGAGCGACGTGAAGACCACGGTGCGCCCCAACCCGCCGGAAGGCGTATCGATCGTGCCTGCCGGGACGACCGTAGCGGTCGAGGTCACGATCACGCCGGTCGCCGGCTCCATCTCACTCACGCTGGCACCGGAGGTCACCAACGTGCGACAGGGCCTGCTGGCGCGTGTGAATCCGGGGAGCGTGTCGGTGATCATCGACGGGCCGTTGCCAAGGCTGAACGCGCTGCCGACGGGCGCGGTGCGGGCGACTGTGGACGTGTCCAACCTCGGTCCGGGAACCACGGACCTCCGCGTCAACGTGACGGTACCCGACGGGGTGTTCGTGCGTCAGGTGCAGCCGGTTACCGTGTCCGTTACGCTGGCACCACCATGACCCAACCTGCAGACCGTGCCCCGCTGGTCGCCATCGTCGGGCGTCCGAACGTGGGGAAGTCCGCGCTCTTCAACCGCCTGACGCGTACGCGGCGAGCCCTCGTGGAGGAGGTACCGGGGACGACCCGTGACCGGATCTACGGCTGGTTCGACTGGCGCGGGCGGCATGTCCGTGTGGTCGACACGGGGGGCGTCGAGGGGCCGGAAGCCGACCCGTTCTCGGCGCTCATACGTGAGCAGGTGCTGGAGGCGATCGACGAGGCGGACGCGATCGTGTTCGTCCTGGACGCCGCGCAGGGCGTGACCGGAGCGGATGAGGCGATCGTCGACCTGCTCCGGCGCTCGACGAAGCCGGTCATCCTCGTGGGGAACAAGTCCGACCGGCGCGAAGCCCGCCAGAACGTCGTCGACCTGCAGGCGCTCGGCCTCGGCGACCCGGTGTTGATCTCGGCGTACCACGGGCAGGGCGTGGCCGACGTCATGGATGAGATCCTCGACGTCGTCCCCGAGGCCGAGGCACCGGAGCGCGAGGAACGCCTGCGCATCGCCGTGGTCGGCCGTCCGAATGTCGGCAAGTCGTCGCTTGTGAACTCGATCCTCGGGGAGTCGCGCGTGATCGTCTCGGACGTCCCCGGGACCACTCGGGACGCCATCGATACCCCGTTCGACTTCGACGGGGCCGCATTGCTCCTCGTCGACACGGCCGGTATCCGGCGGAAGGGCAAGATCGAGCGGGGTGTGGAGCGGCACTCGGTCCAGAGCGCGGAGCACGCCATCGACCGCGCCGACGTGGCGTTCCTCGTGGTGGACCAAGGGGAGCCCACGGTGGCACAGGACACCCACATCGCCGGTTACGTTGCCGAGCATGGCAAGGGCCTCATCATCGTCGTGAACAAGTGGGACCTGGCCGAGGACCGAGGGGACCGCCACGGGTTCGCGCGGCGGGTGGACCGACGGTATCACTTCGTGCCGTGGGCGCCCGTCCAGTTCACGTCAGCCGTCACCGGCGAAGGCATCCGGGAGCTCCTCGAACTCGCGATCCACATCGACCAGGTGCGGCGGCGGCGTGTGCAGACGTCTGAGTTGAACCTCGTCGTGCACCGCGCGATGTCCGAGCACGGGCCTCCCTCGGTGCACTGAAAGCGCCTGAAGGTGATGTACGCGACGCAGGCGGAGGTCGAGCCCCCGACGTTTGTGTTTTTCGTCAACGACCCGAAGCTCCTGCACTTTTCGTATCGGCGGTTCCTCGAGAACCGGCTGCGGGCGGCGTTCGGCTTCGAGGGGACGGCGATCCGCATGGTGTTCCG
>JADZDR010000015.1 GCA_020850945.1 Acidimicrobiia bacterium
ACTTCCGCACCGTAGCTGTGCGTCGCCGTCACCGTACCCGACCCCGCAGGCGTCACGGCCTGAGAGGAATCCGCCGTGCCGTCACCGTCCCAGTCCCACTGGACCTGCGTCACGAGACTGCCCGCATCCGCATCGGGGTCGTCGAAGTCGGCCGTGAACGTGAACGTGGTACCGGGACGGCCGTCCGGCGAACCGGGCGAGCACAGCGACAGGATCTCGAAGCACGGGCTCCACCACTGCATAGTCGCGTCGGGCTCGATCGCATCCACGTCGAGATCGCAGTTGAAGTCGGGCAGGCACAGGGCGTTGTCCTTCTTGTCCCACGGGCTCACGGCCCCGTCGTTGTCGACGAAGCGCACCTGGGGCTGGACGACGACTTCCGCACCGTAGCTGTGCGTCGCCGTCACCGTACCCGACCCCGCAGGCGTCACGGCCTGAGAGGAATCCGCCGTGCCGTCACCGTCCCAGTCCCACTGGACCTGCGTCACGAGACTGCCCGCCCCCGCATCGGGGTCGTCGAAGTCGGCCGTGAACGTGAACGTGGTACCGGGACGACCGTCCGGCGAACCGGGCGAGCACAAAGTGAGGATCTCGAAGCACGGGTCCCACCACTGCATCGTCGCCGTCGGCTCGATCGCATCCACGTCGAGATCGCAGTTGAAGTCGGGCAGGCACAGGGCGTTGTCCTTCTTGTCCCACGGGCTCACGGCCCCGTCGATGTCCGTGAAGCGGACCTGGGGCTCGAAGTTCCCCTCGAGGCCATAGCTGTAGGTGGTCGTCCTCGTGCCAGACGCCGACGGGGTGAAAGTCTGCGTCTGGTCGACAGTGCCGTTGCCGTCGAAGTCCCACTCGACCTTGTTCACGGCGCTACCGGAACCCGAGTCGGGGTCGGTGTAGTCGGCCGTGAACGTGAACGTCGTGGCCGGCCTCCCGTCCGGCGAACCGGGCGAGCAGAGGCCGAGGACCTCGTAGCACGGGCTCCACCACTGCATCGTCGCCGTCGGCTCGACGGCGTCGACGTCGAGATCACACTCGGAGTCCGTCACGCAGAGGATGTTGTCCTTCTTGTCCCAGCCGCTCCAGAGGCCGTCGTTGTCCTTGAATCGCACCTGGGGCTCGAACACGCCTTCGGCGTTGTACGTGTGGGTCGTTGTCCGCGTGCCCGACCCCGACCCTCCGAACGACTGAGTCGAATCGGCGTTTCCGTCACCGTCGAAGTCCCACTCGACGTCGGTCACGAGGCCACCGAGGTCGTCGTCTCCGTCCTCGTAGTCGGCCGTGAACGTGAACGTCGTGGCCGGCCGTCCGTCCGGCGCACCGGGCGAGCAGAGGCCGAGGACCTCGTAGCAGGGGCTCCACCACTGCATAGTCGCGTTCGGAGCCTCCTGCACGGTGTCGAGGTCGATGTCGGTGAAGAAGCAGTCGAACTTGTCCCAGCCGCCGGTTCCGCCGTGGTCGTCGACCGCACGTGCCTTGGGCTCCCAATAGCCGACGACACCCATGGCGTGCGTGGTCGTCTTCGTGCCCTCGGGCTGGAATCCGCTCGCGGGTGTGCGGGCGTCGACGGTACCGTTGTCGTCGAAGTCCCATTCGACGGCTATCTGGTCGTTCTCGGGATCGTCGACTGTCGCCGAGAACGTGAAGGTGGTGTTGGGTCTCCCGTCACGGCCGCCGCCACCGGCACACACTCCGTTGTCGTCGTTCGGGGTCCACACGTTCGACGTCGTGTTCGGATTCTGGTTCGGGCCTACGTCGAGGTCCTGAGGCGTCAAGAGATAGTCGTACTTGTCCCAGCCCGTGCAGCCCGCAGAACCGCATGCCCGCAACTCCGGCTGGAACTCCCCGGTCGACGTGTAGGTCACGGACCGCGAAACGGCCAGGCTCCCGCTGCCTCCGCTGATCGCGGCCGCCTGGCTCTGCACCGGGGATCCGTCACCGAGGCGCCACTCGGTCGTGTACGGGCCACCCCCGATGTTGTTCTTGAAGCACACGAGGCCGCTACACCAGTCGATCGTCCCGTAGAGCGTTATCGGATCGTTGACCCGCACGTCGGGGTCCTTGCCGAGAAACCAGTCCTGCCAGGCGTTCATCGTGGATGATGCCTCGGGATCCGCCTGGGCGGGCTGTGCGCTCGCGAACGCGAGGGCGAGGAGGGCGCCGGCGGCCGTGAGGCCGACGAGGAGGAGGAGCTGAAGCAGGCGACCCGAGCCGTGTGTGTCGGTAGGGCTGGCGGTATCCGAAGCCGGCGTAGATCGCATCTCTCGTCCTCCCAGACTGACGGTCGCTGCCCGGCTCCTACCGGGCACCGTTGCGGTCGCGCAACATGTCGCGCTTCGAGGCTTCGCCCCCACGCCACGTGCCTCCTCTCAGAAATCTCTCAGTCTCCCCTTTTCGGGGACGCGACACCTCGAACCGGGCCTACGCGAGGTCGTCGGTCACCGCGCGGCTCTCGCCGGAGCGGCGCCAGCGCAGCCACGCCTCGACGAAAGGTGAGATCTCACCGTCGAGCACAGAGTTAGGGTTACCTGTTTCATGGCCGGTGCGCAGGTCCTTCACCATCTGGTAGGGGGCGAGGACGTAGGACCGGATCTGGCTGCCCCAGCCGATGTCGGACTTCTCGCCCCGGATCTCATCGAGCTCGGCATCGCGCTCCTCGCGGCGGCGCTGGGCGAGGCGCGCGCGGAGGATCTGCATGGCCCGCGCCCTGTTCTGGAGCTGGGACCGCTCGTTCTGACAGGACACGACGATGCCGCTCGGCTCGTGCGTGATCCGCACGGCGCTGTCGGTCACGTTCACGTGCTGGCCGCCCGCCCCGCTCGACCGGTACGTGTCGATGCGCAGGTCCTCGGCACGGATCTCGACGTCCTCGTCCTCCTCCTCGAACACGGGGATGACGTCCACCGACGTGAACGAGGTGTGGCGGCGCTTCGCGGCGTCGAAGGGCGAGATGAGCACGAGCCTGTGCACCCCCCGCTCGGCGAGGAGCGAACCGTACGCATTCCGGCCCCGCACGGTGAAGGTGACGGACTTGAGGCCCGCCTCGTCCCCGGGCTGGTACTCGTCGATCTCGACGTCGAAGCCGCTGCGCTCCGCCCAGCGCAGGTACATGCGCAGGAGCATCTCACCCCAGTCCTGGCTCTCCGTCCCGCCCGCCCCCGGATGGATCTCCACGATCGCGTCACGCGCGTCGTACTCGCCGAAGTAGAGGCTGCGCAGCTCGCAGGCGTCGAACTCGCGCTCGAGCGTGTCGAGCTCGGCGCACGCCTCGCTCTGCGTGTCGTCGTCCCCGGCCTCGCGCGCCATCTCGTCGAGGGTGCGGGCGTCCTCGAGGCGGCGCTGCATCGCGTCGAGGAGGGTGACGTCGGCCTCTACCTCGGACAGGCGCTTCGTGACCGCCCGCGCCCGCTCCGGCTCGTCCCAGAAGTCCGGGCGGGAGACCGCGTCGGACAGCTCGGCCCGCTGTTTCTCGAGGCCCGGGGCGTCAAAGATACCCCCTGGCCTGCTCGAGCCTCGTCTCAGCCGACGCGAAACGTTCGGAGAGGTCCTGCACTGTTCTCCCTTTCTGGACGTGGGTGTGAGGTCAGCGCCGCTTGATCGGCTTCACCTTCTTGGCACGGGGCCGCTGCTTCTTCTGCGTCTTGGCGCCGGCCTCGTCCCCGTCGCCGGTCGCGGACGTCGTCACCTTGCGGGCCCGCACCTTGCGTGCCTCCTCGTCATCGTCCTTCACGACGTTGACACGGAACATGTAGCGCACGAACTCGTCGTCCACGACGTCGAGCATCTCGCCGAACATGTCGTAGCCCTCGCGCTGGAACTCAGAGAGGGGGTCGGTGCCCTTGAAGGCCCGCAGGTTGATGCCCTCCTGCAGGTAGTCCATCTCGTAGAGGTGCTCGCGCCACTTGTTGTCGAGAACCGAGAGGAGGACCTGGCGTTCGATCTGGCGCTGCACGTCGGCGCCGCCGAGGTCCGCCTCACGGGAGGCGTAGAACTCGAGGGACTCCGCCTGGAAGTGAGCCACCGTCGCCTCGAGCCCGTCGCGGACGACCTCGCCGAGCTCCTCGGCCGACGTACCCGACGGATAGATCTCGCCGATCACGTTGCGGATCTCGTCGAGGTCCCACTCCTCGGGATATCCCTCGCCGCACACCGACCGCACCCCCCGGTCGATGACACGCGTGACCGTGTCGAGCGTGCGGTCGTGCACGTCCTCACCGTCGAGGATCTGGTTGCGCAGCGTGTACACGACCTCGCGCTGCTTGTTCATCACCTCGTCGTACTTGAGGACGTTCTTGCGGATCTCGAAGTTGCGTTCCTCGACCTGCTTCTGCGCCCCCTCGATCCGCTTCGAGACCATCTTCGACTCGATGGGCACGTCGTCGGGGATCTTGAGGCGGTCCATGATCGCGGCCACGGCGCCCGACGCGAAGCGGCGCATGAGGTCGTCCTCGAGGGAGAGGAAGAAGCGGCTCTCCCCCGGGTCGCCCTGCCGGCCGGAACGACCCCGCAACTGGTTGTCGATGCGGCGCGACTCGTGGCGCTCCGTACCGATCACGTAGAGGCCGCCGAGGTCTATGACGTCGGTCCGCTCGACCTTGCACTCCTTGTCGAAGTCGTCGCGCAGCTTCTTGAACAGGCCCGGATCCTCGTCGATGTTGATCTCGCGCCGCTGCATCTCCTCGAGGGCGATGTGCTCGGGGTTCCCGCCCAAGATGATGTCGACACCGCGCCCGGCCATGTTCGTGGCGACCGTGACGGCGCTCTTGCGGCCCGCCTGGGCGATGATCGCCGCCTCCCGCTTGTGGTTCTTGGCGTTGAGGACCTCGTGGTCGATGCCCTGCTTCGAGAGCGCCCGGCTGAGACGCTCGTTCTTCTCGATCGACACGGTACCGATGAGGACGGGCTGGCCGCGCTCGTTGCGTTCGGCGACGTCCGCGATGAGGGCGTCGAACTTGGCTCCCTCCGTCTTGTAGACGAGGTCCGGCTCGTCGTCGCGGACCATGGGCTGGTGTGTCGGGATCTCGACGACGTCCATGTCGTAGGTCCCCTTGAACTCCCCCGCCTCCGTGACCGCCGTGCCCGTCATGCCGGCGAGCTTCTCGTACTGGCGGAAGTAGTTCTGGAGGGTGATCGTGGCGAGCGTCTGGTTCTCCTCCTTGATCGGGACCCGCTCCTTCGCCTCGATCGCCTGGTGCAGCCCCTCCGAGTAGCGGCGCCCCTCGAGGACACGGCCCGTGAACTCGTCGACGATGAGCACCTCGCCGTCGCGCACGATGTACTCGACGTCCTTCTCGTAGAGCTCCTTCGACTTGAGGGCGACCATGAGATGGTGCACGAGGTCGGCATGCACCTGGTCGTAGAGGTTCTCGACCTCGATGAGGTTCTCGACCTTGGCGATCCCCTCCTCGGAGACGGTCACGATCCGCTTCCCCTCGTCCACCTCGTAGTCGACGTCGCGGGTGAGGCGGGGGGCGATCTGGGCGAACTTCTTGTACCACTGCCCGGCGTCACCCACGCGACCCGAGATGATGAGCGGCGTGCGGGCCTCGTCGACGAGGATCGAGTCGACCTCGTCCACGATCGCGTACCGGTGCCCACGCTGCACCCGGTCCGGCGCCCGCATCGCCATGTTGTCGCGCAGGTAGTCGAAGCCGAACTCGTTGTTCGTGCCGTAGGTGATGTCCGCCGCATAGGCGGGACGCCGCGAATACGGGTTGTCGGCGGAGAGGATCACGCCGACGTCGAGCCCGAGGAAGCGATGCACCCCGCCCATCCACTCGGCGTCGCGCTCGGCGAGGTAGTCGTTCACGGTCACCATGTGGACGCCCTCACGCGTGAGGCCGTTCAGGTAGGCGGCGAGCGACGAGGTGAGCGTCTTGCCCTCCCCCGTCTTCATCTCGGCGATCCAACCGAAGTGGAGAGCCGCGCCGCCCATCACCTGCACGTCGTAGTGGCGCTGGCCGAGGACGCGCCGCGCCGCCTCGCGCACGGCCGCGAACGCCTCGGGCAGGAGGTCGTCGAGGTCCTCACCCTGCTCGAGCCGCTCGCGCAGCTCCACGGTCACATGGGCGAGGTCGTCGTCGCTGCGCGCTTCCATCTCGGGCTCGTGTGCCGAGACGAGCGGCACAAGTGACTCGAGGAGCTTGCGCTTCTTGCCCTCGCCGACACGGAGGACGCGGTCCATGAACGCCATGTAGGCGATTCTAAGCGGGGACCCATTCGGCTGAGTCAGTCGAGGGTGATCCAGCCCTCACGCATGGCCGTCGTGACCGCCTCCGTCCGCGTGTGCGCGTCGAGCTTCTCGCACACGTTGCGCAGGTGGTTCTTCACCGTGTTCTCGGAGAGGTGGAGGGCGTCCGCGATCCGGCGATTCGACCAGCCCTTCGCGACGTATGAGAGAACCTCGCGCTCCCGTTTCGTGAGGCGGGCCCGCGTGTCGGTCTGGGCGGCGGCGATCTCGTTGAACCCGGCGACGAGCTTCGACGCCATCTGGGGGGAGAACGACGACTCGCCACGGGCCGCGACACGGACGGCGTCGTTCACGGCGTCGATCGCGAGGTCCTTGAGGAGGTAGCCCACGGCACCCGCCGTCACCGCGTTGTACAGGTCCTCGCCCTCGTCGGACACTGTCAGCATCACGACCTTGGCCGCCGGGTTCAGGTCGAGGATGCGGGCTACGAGGTCGATCCCGGACCCGTCAGGGAGCATCACGTCGAGAAGCACGACGTCGTACGCGCCGGCGGGCACGGCGAGTGCCTCGGCCACAGTCCCCGCCTCGGCCACGACGGCTATGTCGCTCTCGTCCTCGAGAACGGACCGGAGCCCGTGCCGGAACACGGAGTGGTCGTCGACGATGAGCACGCGGCACGCGTGTCCGTCTGCGTTCCGGTGGTCGTCCATGTCGACCACTTCGCCGCCCATGCGGGGCCTCCCGGTCAGGTGGTAGCTCGGCGTCTCAGCGGGTCCGGGCGGGGGAGAAGTCGTGCTGGGTGCGCCTGACCCGAATTGACCATCGGCAACTGTAGCCGGGTTCGCGACCCACCCGATCCGCCGGGCCAGGTCAGACCGAACAGCCCACGACGCGCAGCATCGAGTCCGCCACGCGGATGCTGTCGACCGCGTATGTGCCGGCATCGATCCGGGTGCGGAGGTGGTCGAGATACCCTGCCCGCGCCCCCCGCCCCGCGGCCTGGACCGCTCCCGGCGACGCCTCCGTCACGCCCTCCACCCCGGGCGCTTCCTCGCGCGCGATCGCTGTACCTGCTGACATCGGCAACCCCACTCTCGGTCACACCCAACTCTGCTGTCACGTACCCATCGGCAATCCGTCCTCCGCTACCACAGCGGTCTGCGACCCGTTTTCCGCCGCCCCCGGGACTCATTCCCGCCTGGCCCGGGTGTGCCAGCCGCGATGGCACTGCCGGTTCGATGCCGCAAGGCCGTGACGGCGAGACTCGCACACGCGGCCTCGGCACCGGCTGCGTTCACGCACGCGAGCGCGGCGCGCATCGTCGACCCGGTCGTGACGACGTCGTCGACGAGGACGAGGCGCGCCGGTGGAGAGCGGTCGAGGAGGAAGGCGCCCCGCGACTGTTGCGCGCGGGTGGTGGCGCTGCGGCCCGTCTGCGCCTCACCGGTCGCGTTCACCCGCGCGAGGAGCGGGATGAGCGGCTTGTCGAGTTGCCGGGCGAGGGCACGGGCGAGCAGTTCGGCCTGGTCGTATCCGCGGCGGCGGCGTCGCCGTCCGCTCGTCGGCACGGGCACCACGGCAGAGGCCGACTCGATCGACTCCAGGTCCCGGCAGCGGGCGGCGAGCAGGGACGCGAGCACAAGGGCGACGGCATGCGCGTCCCGGAACTTGAGAGCGTGCACGGCGGCGCGCAGGGGGCCGTCGAACGGGCCGAGGGCGACGAGGATGCCGTCGAGGCGGGTGTGGGTGGGCGGCACCACCCTGGATTCCACCCATGCCCGGCACGAGTCGCAGAGCACGCCCCCCGCCTGCCCGCACCCCGCGCACACGCCCGGGACGAAGTTCGAGATCCAGCATGACACTGAGGCCACGCTAGGGCGGGGGTGTGACACGCAGACGTGGGAACCGACCGTACTCCCTCCCCTCCCTCCGTCTGGGTACCTGAGCGGCGATATATCGCCGCTCAGGTACCCAGACCGCGTGTCAGGCGCCGTAGGGAGGTGTCGTAGGGTGCGCGCACCACTCCCCTCTCCGTCACGATCGCCGCGACGAGGTGGGCGGGAGTCACGTCGAAGGCCGGGTTCGCCACCGCCTGCGCAGGCGGTGCGACGGCCTGGCCACACACGGATCTCACCTCGTCGGGATCCCGCTCCTCGACCACTATCGCGTCCCCGTTCGCACAGTCGAGGTCGACCGTGGAGCAGGGAGCGGCCACGAGGAAGGGGATGTCGTGGGCAGCGGCGGCGAGGGCGACACCGTACGTGCCGATCTTGTTGGCCACGTCCCCGTTCGCGGCGATGCGGTCCGCGCCGACGACGACGACGTCGACGCGGCCTCGCGCCATGACGGAGGCAGCCGCGCCGTCGGGGATGAGCGTATTCGGGATCCCCGCCCGGCCCAGCTCCCACGCCGTGAGACGCGCGCCCTGGAGCACAGGCCGCGTCTCGTCGACCCAGACGTGCACGGACTTGCCGGCGGCGACCGCGGCGCGCACCACACCGAGAGCGGTTCCGAACCCGCCTGTCGCCAGCGCCCCGGCATTGCAGTGTGTGAGCAAGTTCGCGTCCTCGGGCACGAGCGCGGCCCCGAGGCGGCCGATCGCGTGGCACGCGTTCACCTCGTCGGCGTGGATGCGCTGGGCCGAGGCGAGGAGGGCGGCGCTGAGCGCGGTGACATCTGCATGCGCGGCGGCCACGACCTCGAGCTGGCGGTCCAGGGCCCAACCGAGGTTCACGGCCGTGGGGCGGGCACCGCGCAGGAGGCCTGCCGCCTCCTGCAGGCCCTCTCGTGCCGTGCCGAGATCGCCGACACCTCCCGCCGCGAGCTCGCGAGCGGCCACGACCATCCCGTACGCGGCCGTGATGCCGATCGCGGGTGCCCCCCGCACCGTGAGATCGCGCACGGCGGCGACCACGGACGCGACATCCCCACAGCGCACCCACGTCTCCTCGAACGGGAGACGCCGCTGGTCGAGGAGTAGCACGGCGTCGTCCCAGCGCACGGGCTCGACGTCGAACCCGGAGGTCATCCCACCCTCCCCGCCGCTGCCTCCCACGCCTCGAGCGCGTCAGCCGTCCCCGCCGCGGGCCCGTGCGGATGGTCGAAGACGCCGGAACCGAGCAGATGGCAGTGGTCCCGGTCTCCCAGGGCGGCATGGGTCACGTCCACTGTCCCCGCGTCCTGGCCACCACCGGTCACGGGCAGGGCAGGCAGCACACCCGGGATCTCGACGGCACAGGCGTCGGCATTGCGGACCACGACCTCCTCCTCCTCGAAGATCTTGCCTTGGATGCTGCCGACTTGGACGACGTCGGCACCGCAGAGGCGCGTGAGCCCACACAGCACGTCCGGTGTGAGGCCCACGGCCGCCGATCGCGTCAGGGCGCCGGACATCACGCGGTGGCCGAACACGGGAATCTCGGCGTCACGCACGGCGTGGGCGAAGGCGTCGAGGCCGACGGCGAGGACGTTGAGCATCACCATGCCGCACCCCGCCTCCGCCACGGCCCCGATGGCACCCCGCAACCCGCCCACAGGTCCTGTCACGTTCGGTGCGTAGAGGGCGGGCCGGCCCCTTCGCTCCGCCACGGAAACGAGGAGGCGTGGAACCCGGGTGATGCGTTCCCCGAGCGGGCAGTAGGCGGGGTCGGTGAGGAGCTCGTCGTCCTTCACGAAGTCGGCCCCGCCGGCGGCGAGCGACTCGGCCACCGCGGCGTGCTCGGAAGAGGACAAGCCCGTCGACGGTTTCACGATCGCACCGAGCAGCGGCCGGTCGGCCACGCACGTCACGGCTCGACATCCCGCCACGCCGTGGCCCGGCCCGGGGAACAGGGCGAGCACGGGAGGCGGCAGCTCGAGGCCCACGAGACGGCACACACCGAACGTGCCGGTCTCGTTCGCCTCGCCCAGGACCATCGTGAGAAGGGCGGGGATCGACGTCGCGTTCGCCGGCGGCCACGCGATGCGGACCGTGCCCACCTCGGCCGCGGTCACCCCGCGGCGGCGCAGCGGTGCCGCGGGCAGAACGGGGGGGCACACGTCCGCGACCTCCACGCCGAGCACCTCACCACCGACGCGCGAAGCGACACCGGAGGGAACGTGGCGGGCCTGGAGGCCGGTGGACTCCTCGACGGCAACGGCAACGGCGGCCGCCTCCAGGGACGAATCGCCTTGAAGGACGTAGGTGGCGACGAGCCGGTCCCCCTGCGCGGGTCGCACACCGGGGGGATCGCGTCGGCCGAGATCCTCGAGAATGCTCACCCCGTCTCTCCGAGCGTCTCACCCGGCCCCGGGTCGAGCGTGGCCAGAGCTGCGAGGTACAAGGACACGAAGTCCCCCATGACCGCGAGGTCGAAGAAGACGCCGAGTGGGGTCTCGGCATCGGAACGGACCGATTCGACACGGCCGACGCACTCCTCGAGGAGACGCCGCGTGCGCTCGAAGCGGCGGCGTGTGCTCGCCGTCTCGGCGTCGTGGCGGAGCTCGACGAGGGCGACGAGCTGGCGCGTGACGTCACCGTGCTGGCCGAAGCCGGCCAGCTCCGCCTGGTCGGCTTCGGGGTGCGCGTTCCAGACGGCCTGGGCCTTCGCGTTCTCGTTGATCTGGCCCTTCCAGTGATGGGCGGCGGCCGCGGCGGCTCCCGCCGACCCGTGCACGAAGGGAATACGCCGGTCGAGGGCGACGGCGACATGCCGCGCCGGGTTCGCCGCCTCGGGTGCGTCGAGGCGGAGCTTGGGGATCGCCCCTCCGAGACGCGAGCCGCTCTCGTCGAGTCCCTCCCGCCAGTCGGGCACGAGGCCGAGCCGTCCCGCCACGACGACAGGGACGGTCACGAGCTCGCCGAGCAGCGCTCTCGTCGGCACACCCGTGGAGAGCGCCACGACCGGACTGCCCACCTCACGGCACGTCGTACCGAGCTCTCCTCCACCCGCGGCGACGACGCGGGCACGGCGTTCCACGGCCTCGCGGGTCGCCATGACGGTCTCCGGTGTGTCGCCGCGGGGATCGAGGGCGAGGACGAGCGTCTCGGGGCCGACGTAGCCGGGCAACGCCTCGCCCTGGTGCACGGAGACGGGGCAGGCACCGTGCGCATCCATGACCGCGGCCAGCACCTCGCCCGCGACCGCACACGCGCCCGTGCCGAGCACGACGACGTTCGCGATGCCTTCGGGGTCCGGCAGGGCGACGTCGAGCGCGGCCGCGCGGGCCGTGGCGATCTGCTCCGGGAGTGCCGCCGCATGTGCGAACATCCCGAGGCTGTCGAGGACGGGCTCGTGCACTTCGCTTCCCCTCGTCGCGGCGGGCGGCAGCCGGTCACCGACCTAACCCTGCAGGACGGCCATGACCTGTGGCAGGTACTGGTCGAGGAGGACTTGGTTGTCTGCTTCGAGGTTGAGTCGCAGCAGGGGTTCGGTGTTCGACGGCCGCAGGTTGAACCACCAGTCTCCGTAGGAGACGGTAAGGCCGTCCTCCCAGTCCCTGTCGGCGTCGGTGAACTCGTCGGCGACGACCTTCATGACCGTGTCGGGATCCTGCACCTTGAAGTTGATCTCCCCCGAGGACACGTAACGCTCGAACGGTTTGCGAAGCTCGGAGAGGGGCTGGCCGGCCTGGCAGAGCTGCTCGAGGACGACGAGAGCGGCGATGACACCGGAGTCGGCCCGGTAGTTGTCACGGAAGTAGTAGTGGCCGGAGTGCTCACCCGCGAACAGCGCGCCCGTCTCGGCCATGAGCTGCTTGATGAACGAGTGACCGACACGGCTGCGGATCGGTGTGCCACCCGCCTCGCGGACGACCTCGGGCACCGCCCGCGAGCAGATGAGGTTGTGGATCACCTTCTCCCGCGGATGCCGGGCGAGCATCCCCTTGGCCACTAGCGCCGTCGTCGTCGACCCGCTCACGGGTTCGGCGCGGTCGTCGATCAGGAAGACCCTGTCGGCGTCCCCGTCGAAGGCGAGGCCGACATCACAGCGGTTCTGGGTGAGGGCGGCTTGGAGATCGCGCAGGTTCTCGGGTTGGATCGGGTCGGCCGGATGGTTCGGGAAAGTGCCGTCGAGCTCGAGGAAGATCGGGAAGAGCTTCATGGGGAGGCGGTCGAACAGCTCCGGTACGACGAGGCCGCCCATGCCGTTCGCCGTGTCGACGGCCACACGCAGGGGCTGCAGGGACGCCACGTCAACGAACCCGAGCACATGGTCCGTGTACTGGCGGAGCACGTCCTCGCGTGTGACGACACCCTTGGAGATCGAGCTCTCGATCGCATCGGCCTCGATGAGCGCCTTGATCTCCCGCAGACCCGTGTCCTCCCCGACGGGAGCGGCTTTCGCGAGGCAGAGCTTGATGCCGTTGAACTCGGCCGGGTTGTGGCTTGCCGTGAACATGGCACCGGGTGAGTCGAACCGGCCGGAGGCGAAGTACAGCATGTCTGTCGAGGCGAGGCCGATGTCGATCACGTCGTCGCCGACGTCGGTCACGCCGTCGATGAAGGCCTTGGCGAGAGGCGCGGAAGACGTGCGCATGTCCCTGCCGACGACGATGCGGCCCGCATGCGTGAATTGGGCAAAGGCGCGCCCGATCTTCCGTACGATTCCCTCGTCTATCTCCTCCGGATACACGCCACGAATGTCGTAGGCCTTGAAGATGACCTCGAGTGAAGACACGCTCGCTCCTGTCCTGCGGGAGCCGTCGGAAACACCAGCCGCTCAGGGTACCGGCCCGCGCGGCCGCGGGGGGCAGGGAGACGAGTTCGTCGAGACCCTTTCGGACCGCCTCGCCACGGCACTTTCCTTCGGCGCAACCTACGCCATGCTGCTCCTGGTTTTCACACCCCGGCTCATCCTGAGCCGGACTCTGGCCACCGGCGGCGACATGGGCTCGCACCACTACGTGTCGAAGGCCGCCGCCGCGTTCCTCCCGTGGTCGCTGGGTGGATGGGCAAGCGGATGGTACGCGGGAATGCCCATGCTCGAGTTCTATTTCCCCGCGCCCTACGCACTCATCTGGCTCGTCTCCCACGTCACGGGCTACGAGGTCGGCTTCAAGCTCGTGACGGTCCTCGGCATCTTCCTCCTGCCCGTGGCGGCCTGGATCCTCTTCAAGCTCATGGACGCACCCCGGCTCGCGTGCGCCGTCGCACCCCTCGCAGCCGCCGCGTTCCTCTGGATCGAAGGCCGAGAGGGCCCACCGGACACGACCCAGCTCGACATCTTCGGTGGATTCATCACATCCACCATGGCCGGCGAGTTCGGCTACTCGATCGCGCTCTCACTCGTCCTCGTCTGCCTCGGCCTGCTCTACCGCGCTACCCGAAGGAGCGACGCGCGCATCCCGTGGGGTCTCGTCGCGGGCGGGGCACTCCTCGTGGGCGTGACCACTGTCACACATCTCATCCCGGTCACGGTCCTCGGCTTCGCGGCGCCGGTGCTGGTGGTCGGGAGGCTGCGCCGCGACCGCACGGCCTGGATCGGTGCCGCGGTGGCAGGTGGGCTCGTGTTCATCGCCGGCGTCGTGCTCGTGTTGCGCACCGGAGCGCTGCGAGGACCGTGGTACGGGGTTGCGGCATGGCTCGGGGTCGTGGTCGCCGTCGCCGCTCTGGCGATGGCATGGGTCGCCGGCCTCGCGTGGCGACGTCTCGTGACGGTGGCCACGGTGGCGGGCCTCGGTTTCGGGGTCGCGGCGTTCTGGTTCGTGCCGTTCTGGGTCCTGCACGAGTTCACGGCCCCGTCCAAGTGGACCAACGTGACCGGTGCCCACTGGATCGCACCGCTGCGCTTCTGGCCCTTCCTCGCGATTGCCGCCGCCGGTGTCGGTGTCGCGGTCTGGAGACGCCGGCCGGGGCCGCTCGTCCTGGCGTGGACGGGCCTGGCCGCGGCCGCAGCCTTCGAGCTCGCCCCGAGCGGCCCCATGGTGAACGGCCGCCTCCTTCCCGTCTGGTACCTGATGATGTGTCTCGTTGCGGTCTGGACGATCGGCGAGGTCCTCGAGGCCATTCCCCTGCAGGGAACGTGGCGTGTGGCGTGGGCGGCCGTCGCCCTCGTGGCCGCGGGGGCGCTCGCCGCGAGCTCGATCGCGACGTCGGAGAAGAACTCGCCCGGGGGAGCCACGTGGGCCCGGCACAACTACTCGGGATACGAGGAGCAGGCAGGCTGGCCCGAACTGCAAGACCTGATGCGCACGATCCAGGATCTGCCGGCAGGGCGGGTCGCGTGGGAGTACAACGCCGACTACAGCCGCTTCGGGACTCCGCGTGCCCTCGAGAACATCCCCTTCTTCACCGACAAGGACACGATGGAGGGGCTCCTCGTGGAGGGATCCACCTCGGCCCTTCCCCACTTCTGGCTGCAGGGTCTCTTCTCGCCTGCGGCAACCGGCGCCGTGCCGGGGTACGGCTATCCGAGCTTCGACGCGGAGCAGGCGACAGCCCTGCTCGAGCTCTTCGGCATCCGCTGGTTCGTGGCCGAGACACCCTCGGTAGTCGCCGGTTTCGGCACCGAACCCGGCGTCACCGAACACGGTATGTCGGGTGATCGCTTCACGATCTTCGAGATCGAGGATGCCTCGATGGTGTCGATCCCACGTTACGAACCGGTGCAGCTCGACCCCGACGCGCTCGCCGGCATGGAGGACTGGCGGACCGATGTCGTCCTGCCCTGGCTGTCCGATCCTGCGGGCTGGGACGTCCCCCTCACGCTCGGCGCGTTCGGCGTGGGCGCGACCGGTGACAACGCGGCGCTCGCCGCACGTGACCTGCCGACCGTCGACTCGGTGGAGGAGCTGCCCACGGCGCGGAGGCGCCCCACGCCGGATCCCGGCCCCGTCCCGGCCGAGACGGACAGAACCCGGATCGCGTTCCGCACGGAGCACGTCGGCGAACCCCACATCGTGGCGACGTCGTACTTCCCGAACTGGCAGGCCGACGGAGCCGACGGCCCCTACTTCCTCGCCCCGTCACTCATGCTCGTGTACCCCACGCAGGCCGACGTGACCCTCACATACGGGCCGAACCCGATCGAGCGCCTGAGCGGCTTCGTGAGCCTCGTCTCACTCGGGATCATCGCCGGCCTCGGGGCCGGAAGCGTGCGGCGCCGTATCCGGGACCGACGCGGCGGCCGACGGCACGATGCGCCGGGCGCGGGGGGTGGGAGCGGGGACGACGTAGAGACCGGACCTCCGGTTGAGGCCTATCCGGCGTAGAGACCGCAGCATGCGGACTGTGTCCGAGACGAGGTGCACGCTCGTCCCGTGCGTGTGACCTGTGTCGGACTCGGGATCACGCATGCGGACCGGCACCTCCACGATCTCGAAGCCCTGCTCGGCCGCGATCACGAGGACCTCCACGTCGAAGGCGAAGTCGTCGACGGTCGCGAGGCCGAAGACGAGACCGGCGACACCGGCCCGGAAGGCCTTGAGGCCGCACTGCGGGTCCCGCACCCGCACGAGGCGGGTGCGGCGCACGAGGTTCCGGTAGAGGAAGCCTGTAGCCCGTCTCACGAACCCGCGGTGGTGCTCACGGCAGCCCACGGCCACGTCGGCACCGGTCTGCAGCGCCCGCAGCAGGTCGGCGATGTGGGCCGTGCCGTAGGCGAGGTCGGCGTCGGTGAAGACGGCGTGGTCGCCCTGCACGGACAGCATCCCCGACCGGATCGCCGCTCCCTTGCCCCGGTTGCGTGTGTGCGAGATGAGGCGCAGGGCCGACGTCTCCGGCCACGCGTCCCGGTGGGATCGCACGACGTCCGCCGTGCCGTCCGTGCTGCCGTCGTCGACGACCACGACCTCGCTCCCCACGCCGAGTTGCGTGACGAAGCCGGCCAGCTCTGCAAGCGACGTGGCGAGGTTCCCCGCCTCGTTGTACGCCGGAATCACGACGGACAGCGCGGGGCGGGCGGATTCGTGCACGGACCCACAATAGGTGCGGGCTGCTTCACCGAGATCCGCCGCGCCCTCCGGCCGGGCTCAGCGGTAGATGCCGCGGCGGCTCGTAACGGCACCCCTCGTCATCCTCCACGTGGGCGTACTCAACCACACCAGATGTATCTCAGTACGCCCACGTAACAGGCAACCCTCCACGTGGGCGTACTCAACCACACCAGATGTATCTCAGTACGCCCACGTAACAGGAAACCTTCCACGTGGGTGTACTCAACCACGGCAACCCGGACCAGGTGTATCTCGAGTACAGGCCCCACACGGCGGGCCCGTCCCCACTCAAGTGCGCAACGCACCAACCGATCCTCCGAGCGCCGCCGCCTTCGGCGTCGCCGAGACGTTCACGCTCGCCTCGCGGACCGTGCACGCCGCGGGTGCGCATGCCGGTATCGACGTGAATGCGGTCATGTCGCGACCGCTCGTCGACCCCGTACTCCACATGATGCTGAGCGGCATCTTCGGTGCCGTGGCGTGGCGCACGTGGCACCTGCAGGGGCGGTTCTGCCTCACCCGGCGAGTCGTGGGCACCCTGCTTCTCGTCATGGCCCTCCACGACCTCGTCGACGGCGTACTCCTGTTCGGCAAGGCGGCAGGCGTTGTCGTGTGGGTCGCGCTCACGGCTGCGATCTACGTCGCGTTCAGGCACATCGCCCGCACGGCTGTCCCACCTGACAACCTCGACCTGGTTCCACCTCGCTGGAGACCCGCCGCGGGACCTCTCGGCATTTGAGGTACGAACCCCGCGGCCCCTGGCGGAGTTCGGTCAGGCCGGTGGGAGACAGTGGGTTTCGCTCGTCGGCTCGTGGGCGTCGGAACGGGTGCTGCTCGACGAAGCACATGCGCGCCCACACGTCCGGACCGCCGACGATCGCCGCGCGTCGACCGACAATGTCAGTCGACATCCGCAGGTTTGGCAGACTCCGCCCATGGCCGGATCCGTCGAGAATGTCTGCGTGTTCTGTGGCGCGTCGGCCGGCACGACAGGCGTGTACGCGCCCGCTGCGGCCGAGCTCGCAACCGTCCTCGTCGAGGCAGGCCTGCACGTCGTCTACGGAGGTGCAGACGTCGGCCTCATGCGAGTCGTCGCCGACACCGCCCTCGCAGCCGGAGGCCGTGTGACGGGCGTGATCCCGCGGGGGCTCTTCACACGCGAGATCGCGCACAGCGGACTCACACAGCTCGTCGAAGTGGACTCCATGCACGCCCGCAAGCAGAGGATGTTCGACCTCGCCGACGCCTTCGTGGTCCTTCCCGGCGGCCTCGGCACGCTCGAGGAGGTCGCCGAGATCGCAACGTGGAGTCAGCTCGGCTTGCACGCCAAGCCGATCGTCCTCGTCGACGTGGGCGGGTTCTGGCAGCCGCTCATGGCACAACTCGACACCTGCGTCGCCGCGGGCTTCCTCACGGCGGAGAACCGTGCCTCGATCGCCTCCGTGGAGTCACCCGCCGAGGTGCTGGGAGCGATCGAGGGCTACGCCGTCGTGCCGTCGCAGAAGTGGATCGACACGGACGAAACCTGAGGCCGCCGTGCCCGCGGTCAGGCGGACTTGCGCCGCACGGTCGCCCGCGTGAGGACCTCGTGCAGAGGGATCGGGGGACTGCCCGGCTCCGGATCCTCCCACCACTTGTGCTCGCAGTTGTGACACGAGTGGAAATCGAGACGCTCCTCGTTGTGGAGCTTGATGCGGATCCCGATCACACGATCCGCGCGGCAGTTCGGACAGCGCATGTCAGCCTCGATGTCTTGCACAGCGCCCGTCCCTGGCCCCTACTACTCCTGATTCCGCCTATCGACACTCTGTGTGGCACACCTGAGCCGCTCGTACCGATTCGGGCCCGAAATGACGCGCAGGGACCACGCCGCGTAGTACCTGTGCCCCAGACTCCCCCGAGTCGGCCGGCCTCACCCGGCGCCTCACCCGGTAACGGTGGGGAGGACGACCAGCGCCACGATCGTGATCGTGTTGTTCGTGGCGTGGGCGACCACGGGCATGACGAGCGAACCGCCGTCCTGGCGGCGCAACCAGGCAAGGAGGAGACCGAAGAGGAGGAGCTGGAGGAACGCCGGCGGGTTCAGGTGCACGGCCGCGAAGATGACGGCTGTCACGACGATCGCCACCCAGTGCGTCGGCCAGCGAGGGACAGATGGGTTGGTCACGCCTTCTGTGGCGCTCCGGTGGCTGGAGGAAGCGAGCATCGTGAGGAGGTAGCCGCGCCAGAACATCTCCTCCCCGATCGGGGCGATCACCACCGCTCCCACGACGAGCAGGGTCGTGAGGAACGGGTCCTCGAGGGCATCCCTGTAGGGAGCAAGCGTGTCGATGTCGGGAAAGAGGGCCTGGAGGATCATGCCGATCCCCGTGAAGACGAGCCAGGCCACGACGCCGGCTGTGACACCGAGCAAGGCAGACCTGGCAGGGCGCGGGGGACGGCGCCAGCCGATGTCCTCAGCCGACCCACCCATGGCCCGCACACCTATCACGGTCCCGGCGACGAGTACGACCCCCCCGAGATAGGGCACGAGGAAAGAGGTGAGCAGGATGCCGAGGGCGACGAGAACCCACAGCCCCGGCATCCGATCCAGTTGCGGCAGCGGCGCGCGCGGCAGGAGTGGGTCGCAACTGGCGGGGTCGCGCCGTTCGGCCTCTTCGGGTTCGGAGGTCAGGTCCGCTCCTCGACGCCCGGTGGAGGCCGCTTGCCGATGTACCGGGAGCGCTGCCGCCCGTCTTCACGCCAGTACGCGTACCAGTACGGCCCGTGTGGGCACTTGCCGCACTCCTCCTTGCCGCAACGCACGAACTGGCGCCGGTACCCGACATGGGCCTGGCCCGGTACGCCGGACTCGAACGCGTCGGTCCCTCCGGTGTCGGCCTTCGGGTCGAGCGTCTCGAACCGGGGGCCGTCCGTGCCCGCGAGCAGACCCTGTGCGTAGATGACGGCACGACGCAGCTCGTACTCGTCGAGGGCACGCAATGCCTGCTTCAGGCTCTCTTCCACCACGAGCATGCTACCCACCCCACTTGTCGCGCCCCTGGCCTTCCCCTGCCCGGGACGGGGCCGGGTTCAAGAAGAGCCGGCGTGGGTGTCCTCGTCGGCGGGGGCGACGTCGTCGGCATCGAGACCGTCCCCGAAGGTGGAGTCGTCATCCCAGTAGTCGACGAGGCCGTCTGCGATCTCACCCCCGGCAAGATCGTGCGCGAAGCGGTCGATCTGACGGGTTATGTCGGAGGGCTCGTTGCGCTCGTCGACGTCGAGGGGGCCGCTCGGATGCTCGTCGTCGGGGACGTATCCGCCGGGCAGATCGGGGCGGCGCCGCACCTCGATTCCCTTGCGGCCCCGCATCGCCGGATGGTCCTCGTCGTGGCGCGCTGCCGTCGATTCCGGTGTCTGCACGAAGAGGGGCTGCTCGCGGCGCCGCTGGTCGTCCAACAGCCAGCCGATGGGAATCGTGAACGACTCGGCATGGCGCAGACACAGGACCTGCGCCCCGAAGGGGAGCGAACCCTCGTAGTCGGCGAGGAATACGGTCTTGGCCTGGTAGTCGAACGAGAACACGTGTGTCGCCGGCCCCGTGCAGCGCTGCTTGGAGCAGGGAACGAGATTGCCGGGGCGGAGGCGAGTTCGCTGTGCAGCCATTGCGCTGCAATCTACGTAGCCAGACTTCCCCGACCAAGCATCCTGTCTGACCTGGGATTTCAGGCCGGAATCGACGGTCGTGTCAGAAGATGATGACGCGGGTCCCGACGGGGATCTTCTCGAAGAAGTCGACGATCTCGCCGTTCGCCATGCGGACGCAACCGTGCGACGCGGCCGACCCGAGGGATCCGGTGTTGCTCGTGCCGTGGATGCGGATACCGGCTGCGTTCAGATTGAGGGCACGCACGCCGAGGGGATTGCTCGGGCCGGGGCCGATCTTGGCGGGCATGCCCGCACCCCAGCCGTTCGGCGCCGGATTCACCCACGTCGGGTTCGCCCGCTTCTCGACGATCTCGAACTCGCCCTTCGGGGTCGGGTAGCCGGGTGTGCCGACGGCGACGGTGTGGGTCTCGACGAGCTCGGCCCCGGAATAGAGGTAGAGGACGCGTTCGGACCGGTTCACGAAGATCGAGAGACCGAGGGTCTGCTCCGTGACGGCGGGCGCGAGGATCGCGACCGGCAGGTCGAACGGGATCTCGGCGGCGACTTCCTCGTCCTTCCCGAAACTGGTGAGCGCCCACGTGCGGGCGTTGGTGTCGACCGTGTTGGTCAGCGCCACCGGGTCGAGCTGGCGGCCGACGACGCTCGGTACGACCTGGAAGGCCCCGGTCTCGACATCGATGCGGGCGTCGACAGGGGCACGGTCCATCGCCGCCTTCACCCCGTTCACCCAATTCGACCGCTTCGTCTCGTCGACGGTGTAGGCCATCTCGACGTCGACGTCGACGGGCTTGTCGAGGAGGCGGTGATACGTGCGCACGAAGGGGCCTGTGACCGTCTCGAGGCGGAAGCCCGACGGCTCCTCGGCGTCCACGGCCCGCGCATCGACAGCGGCGTCCACGGCGCCGTCCACGTCGGCGCCGACCCCGAGGTCGGTCAGGGTGACAGGGTGCTTCTCGCCGTCGGCCTGGCCGACCACCACCTGCGAGAGGGCGGCAGCCGCCGCGTCCTCGAGCTCGGCCGTGGCATCCGCGCTGCTCAGGCCGCCGACGTCGACACCGTCCACCGTGACTCCCGGCAGGACGTTGTTCTGTTGCGTGAAGTCGAAGATCACGACTGCGGCGACGAAGGCGGCGACGACACCGCCCACGATCATGAGGACCTTGGGCCAGCGCCGCTTGCGGGTCTCGGTGCCGGCGCCGTTGCCGTCTCCCTTCACCCACGGTGGGGGTGGTGGCAGGGGTGCCGCCGAGACGACGGGAAGGACCACCGTGTCGGTCCGGCCCGGGGTCAGGACCGGGGCACCGTTCCCGTTCCCGTTCCCGTTCCCGATGCCGGTGCCGTTCCCGGCGCCGTTCCCGGCGTTCTGCGTCGCGTCGCCCGCGGGCTCCTCGGCACTGACCTCGGCCCCGTCGACGACGGCGTCTTCCGGGGCGTCCTCTGGCGTCGCCACGACCTGTGGGGTGTCGGCCTCGACATCTCGGCTGTCATCGAGGACTGCCTCGTCGGGTTCGAGGATGGCGGTCTGGACAGACGCGTCGGCTGCGTGGGAATCGTCGGATGCAACGCCGTCCGGGCTTGGGTCGCGACTCTCGCTCATGTCACCAGGTCCCTCGTGGTGCCGGGATACGGCCATTTGGCTACGTCGAGTGTTCGTAGGTTACGCGAATTGCCCGGCTATCTGGGCGATACCCAGGCGTCTTCGGGTGTCGGGGGGGAGTGCGGGGATCCCCAGACCAGACATCGGACACTCGGCCAGATGGATTGACCCCTGGATTCTTGTGGAAAACGCACGGAAACGTCAATCAGTGACCACCCCACTACGCGCTGCCCGATCCCAGCGACGCACGGATCCGAACCCCCCCCTCGGATCGGGGGGCGAGAAGCCCGAGGCGTCCCACCCTCCGCGCCCCCCTAGAATGCGAGAGTCAGCCCGAACGTGACCGGCCCTCGAACTTGTGCCGGGGCGGGCCCGCAAGCGGCGGAAGTGAGACGCAGACCGCATGAACCCGATGGAGCCCCAGGGGGGCCAGAATCCCAACTCCGGCCGCGACGGCGGCCCGGGTGGACCCGGCGACCGCAACGACACGAGTTGGCCGCGCTGGGCGATGTGGGCAGTGGGACTCGTCTTCCTCGCGATCATCGCCTTCTCTTTCTTCGCCCGTACCGAGACGGGCACGAGCCTGCCGACCGACCAGTTCTTCAGCGCCCTCGAGAACAAGCAGGTCGTGAGCGTCGAGATCGACACGGCGACGGGCAACGCCTCGGGCAAGTACCGCCCCAAGGCGGAGAGCGACCAGGCCGAGGCCTTCACGACCACCGTGAACCTCAACGACCAGAGCCTCGACCAGAAGCTCGCCGAGTCCGGCGCCGAATACGAGTACAAGGCACCGAGCAACAACAACGCCCTGCTCAACGTGCTGTTCTTCCTCCTCCCGTTCCTGCTGATCATCCTCGTCATGGTCTGGGTGAACCGCAGGGCACAGGGCCAGATGGGCTCGATCATGCAGATCGGGCGGAGCCGCGCGAAGGTGTACACGACCGAGAAGCCCAAGACCACGTTCGGCGACGTCGCCGGCCACGAGGCACCCAAGCAGGAGATCAAAGAGGTCGTCTCCTTCCTCAAGGAGCCCCGCAAGTTCAAGGAGCTCGGCGCGAAGGTCCCCAAGGGCGTCCTCCTCGTCGGCCCGCCCGGCACGGGGAAGACACTGCTCGCCCGCGCGGTGGCCGGTGAAGCCGGCGTGCCCTTCGTCGCCGTGACCGGGTCGGACTTCATGGAGATGTTCGTCGGTGTGGGTGCCGCCCGCGTGCGGGACCTCTTCCAGACGGCCCGCAAGCAGGCCCCGGCCGTGATCTTCATCGACGAGATCGACTCGATCGGCCGCAAACGCGGCGCCGGCCTCGGCGGCGGCCACGACGAGCGCGAGCAGACCCTGAACCAGCTCCTGTCCGAGATGGACGGCTTCGAAGGAGCCGAGGGGATCGTCATGATGGCGGCGACGAACAGGCCTGACATCCTCGACCCCGCCCTCCTGCGACCGGGCCGCTTCGATCGCCAGATAGTCGTCCCCCTGCCGACACAGACCGAACGCCTCGCGATCCTCGAGGTGCACACGAAGGACAAGAAGCTCTCCCCCGAAGTCGACCTCACGATCCTCGCCCGCGGCACACCCGGATTCAGCGGCGCCGACCTCGCGAACCTCACGAACGAGGCCGCCCTCCACGCCGTCCGCAACGGCCACACCCTCATCTTCGCCGAGGACTTCGACTCGGCCCGGGACCGGATCATGATGGGCATCAAGCGCGACTCGCTGGCCATGAGCGACGAGGAGAAGCGCGTGACCGCCTACCACGAGTCGGGCCACGCCATCTGCGCCGCCCTCACACCCGAAGCGGACGAGATCCACAAGGTCACGATCCTCCCCGTCGGTATGGCCCTCGGTGTCACGCAGTTCCTCCCGGAGGAACGTCACTCCGAGACCCGCGACCGCATCGAAGCGCATCTCGTCGTCGCCATGGGCGGACGTGTCGCAGAGGAGATCGTCTACGACATCCCCTCGACGGGCGCCCAGAACGACCTGCAACAGGCGACGAAGATCGCCCGCAAGATGGTGAAGGAATGGGGTATGTCCGACAAGCTCGGACCCGTCAGCTACAGCGGCGACAGCGAGATGGTGTTCCTCGGCGACGAGATCGCCCGCGGCCACGAGTACTCCGAAGAGACGGCCCGCATCATCGACGAGGAGATCACACGCATCGTCAACGACGCCCGCCGCCAGGCCACGCATCTCCTCACGCAGAACCGGGCGGCACTCGACCTCGTCGCCACGACCCTCCTCGAACGGGAATCGATCCCGGGTGAGGACGTGCACCGGCTCATCCGGGTCGCACGCGGAGAACTGCCACCGCAGGCCGCGACAACGCCCGTAGCGGAACCGGCTGGACCCGGGACGGAGGCCGTCGCTCCGGCGCCCGCAGCCGAGACCGTGCAGAAGCCCGGCTTCCTCCCCCCACCCATGACCCCCGGCGTCGCCCACTGATCCTGCGGGCCGCGCGCGTGTCAGGGTGACAGCGCCCGAGTCACGGTGCGTTCGAGAACGCCGGCAAGCGGCTCCCCCACCCAATCGCGCACGACATCCCCCGCCGCGTCTACGAGCCAGAGCTGGGGCACGCGGTCGAGACCGGGTGCATCGACCTCGGAGGCATCGACGGAATGGATGTCGATCCCCTCGAGCCGGTCGAGGCGCTCCCGCACGCGACGGCAGGGCACACACGTGGGGGACGTGACGAGCACGGCGAGGAGCCTGCCCGCCACCGGCAGGGTGGCGCCGATACCGTCAGGGAGGGGGCGCCGCGAAGGCTCGATCACCGCACAGGGATCCCGGACGTGATCGCCCAGTCACCCTGCTCGAAGTATCCGTGCCCGACAAGACCGCCGCCGTCGAACACGACGAGCAGCCCACCGGGTGCGTCGATTCCGAGGTCAGGCGTGGCGACGCCGACGCGTGTCCCGGCGGGAACCTCGATCGGATCCCCCACGGCGTCGAGCGACTCACCGCCCTCTGTCGAGAGGAGGTAGAGCTTCGCCTTGATCTCCCGGTCACCCGGGTTGACGAGCTCGACGAAGCCTTCCGCCGGGTCGGCAGGAGAGGACGGCAGGAGCCAGACACGTGCCGTGCCGAGAAGGGGCGTGACGAGAGCCTGATCGTTGTTCGACGTGCGGAGCTGGTCTGCGCTCGCCTCGACATCCGCCTCGAGCTCGTTCGCGATGGACGGGCCTACGTCCGAGACACCGGTGAGGTCCAAGGCCGACACGGAGGCAGCCGGGAACTCGAGATCCTTCGGCGGGATCGGATCCGTTCCGCTGTCGGGGTAGGACAACACCGTGACGAGACCGATCTTCTCCGTCTCGTTGAGCACCGAGATGACCTCGTTCTGGCCTTCCGTCGCCCGCCCGCCCGTGAAGAACATGCGTTTCGCAGGCGACGGCATGCCGAGCGTGGACCCGAAGCCGTTGGCACCTCCACCCGGCAGGAGGGCGTTGCTGACAACTATCGTCCCCCTCTGCGCGTGGACGCTCACTGCCACCTCGTCCCGCCGGATCACGTTCTCGTGGACTGCGATCTTCATGCGCCGGTGTGGCGCGAGTGTGAGGCCCCCGAGCGGAGTCTCTTCGCGGGCGGCGGTCTCCCCTGCATTGCGCGACTTGAAGTTCACGTCGAAGACGACCTGCTCGTCCGTGGGGTTGTAGACGTAGACGAACTCGAGGACGCCCTTGGCGGTCGAACCCGTCGCGAAACGCCAGGTGCGGGAGCCGGCCGCCGGACACGGATACGTGGCCACGCCCTCGATGCCACCGCCTGTCCGCACGACTTTCGCCTCGACGGCGACCTCACCCGCCGGTACCGTGACGGACGCGGCGCCGGCGGCCTCGCTGTGGTCCGACACCTTCACGATCGCCGTGCCCCGGGCCGGAACATCGACGGGCACGGTCACGTTCGGCTCCTCCTCGGCATCGGAGACGATGTCGACCGTGGCCGAGAGGTCGGAGTCGGAGTTGCTCGCGACGTATAGCTCCGTCTCGGTCTGCTCCCCCGTCGGCGTATCGGGACAGTGGAACACCTGCTGAACCGGCACCGCGGTCTCTCCTTCGGAGGACGACCCGGATTCGGGACGCAGCACGTCGAGCAGGACTCCGAGAGCGAGCGTCGCCACGACGAGCACGATTACGACGGCCCGGGCAGGACGTGACGCCTGGGCATCACCCCCGGGTGGGGACTCGGCGCCGGTACCGCGTGCGTCGCCGACCTCGGGCACGTCCTCACTGCTGGTCATCTGAGCTCCTGAGACCGATCATGCCACCGAGCGTGACGATCCACACGAGAGCGATGATCACGACGACGATCGTGCGCAGGGGACCGGCATCGAGCACGAGCCGCGCGTCCTGGTCGGGTGCGGTCGCGAACTGCATCGCCCAACCACCCGCCTTCTCGGGTTCGATCTCTTCCCCGTCGGTCTCGAGACGGAAGCTCCCGTCGTAGGTCACGCGAGCTCGGACATGCGTGTCGGTCTTGCCCTTCCATGTCGACGGCGGGTCGAACTCCCAGCCGGACGAGGCCGGGGGCGGTGGAGTCGAGGCCTCCTCGGCCGGGGAACGGGATGCCGCCGACACCTCGCTCTCCGTTCCCGCGACCTGGGGTCGCCACGACTTGTTCTCGAAGAGGATCCCGCTGTCGTCCTCCTGTTGCAGGGTGAGGTCGAGGGCGTCGGTCAACGTGCGTACGAGCTCGTCCTCGCCGCGCCCTACGGCTATGTAGCGCACGGAATAGGCAGCGAGAAGGCGGCCCGCAAACGGGACGCGGCCCGCCGCCGTGAGCGCCATGTCGTCCGCGAGGCGGGCGGCGCCGTCGGTCGTGCGCGGCATCCAGAGGTCCTGCAGGGACGGGCCGCCCGGCGCCGCAGTCGAGATGTAGAGATCGTCGCCGATCGGGATCGGATCACCCGGCACGGACGCACCGAGGAACACCGTCACGAAAGGCCCCTCGTCCGCGGCCAGATCGAACTGCCATGAAAGCGAGGCGCGCCAGTCGGTCTCGGGCTGGCCGAAGCGGCCGGCGGGAACGGCGGCGAGTGGGGACACGAGACCCGCCACACCGAGGAGGACGAGGATGACGCTCAGGGGCTGCTGCACGCCCACCTGGAACTCGGGCAGGTTGCGGCGAATCGCCTCGACCCCGAGGCCGGCGAGCACCGCGAAGGCGAACGCGGCTGGGAGGACGAGGACGTTCGCGCGGCCGAGCGCAGGCAGGAAGCCGAGCCCCACCATCCACGTCACGAAGAACGCCACGATCGCGGTACCCCACCAGCGGATCGCCCACGCGAGCTGGTCGTTCCTGGCGAGGAGGAGGGGGAGGAGGGCGAGGGCGAGGAGGCCGAACGCGAGGACCGTCCCCCCGAAGCGGCCGGTGTCGAACCGGATGAGATCGAGGAACGGTATCTCCGTGGGTGCCGCCGCGAAGGCGCGGGCTGCGCCGTCACCTTGGAGGAGGGAGAACGACCACGGGAGGAGGAGGACGAACGCGCCGGCGAGTGCCTGCACACCGGCCCAGAGGGCGAGCACACTGCGGTGGGCGCCGCCTGCGAGAACCGAGCCGGCAGCCCACCCGCCGAGGACGACGAAGACGACCCAGATCGTGGCAGGTTCGGCCGCGCAGGCAAGTGCCGTCAGGGCGACCAGCTCCAGCTTGCGGCGCATGAGTGGCGCGCCGTCCTCGTATGCCGGCAGGCCTCCGACGCAGGCGAGGCGGCGCGCGATGGGGGGAAGGAGCACGGCCAGGGCAACGACCCCGAGGTCCCCGTCCGCGAGCGCGTTCCAGAGGAGGGGCCCGAGCGCGTAGACGACCGCAGCCGACACGCGGCTCGCCGTGTGCCCGAGGAGGGGACGCAGGGACCGCGCGCACGACCACGCCGCCGCGGCAACACCGAGCACGAGCAGGATGCGTTGGGCGAGCTGCACCGAGCCGAGGGCGAGGAAGCCGGCAAGACCGGACAGGAACAGGATCGGCGACGACGGGCTCGGCGATCCCACTGACACGTTCTGCCAGTGGCCGGACAGGGAGCGCACGTAGTCGAGCGCGCTCTGGTCAGGCGGCCCGAGTCGTCCGAAGGCGGGCAGCGGGCCGGTGAGGAGGTGCCGCCCCGCCAACAGGAGGAACAGGACGAGGAGGGCGGCCACGATCAGCCATCTGCCGCCGAGCGCACGTACGAGGTTGGCCACGGCGCGACCGAGCCCTCCCCCACCTTCGGCCTCTCTCACGTCGGATCTCGTCCGGAAGCGGGCTGTCGCACCGAGCATGAACTTGACTACGGCGCCGTCTCGGACCGTGCGGAGGCGCTGTGTCCCACGCCGGTCGCGGAGCAGGGTGCGGAGACTCGCGATCGCCCAACCGTGTGCGGAGAACGCGTGGCGCGCCTCCTCACCCCGGCCTTGCACCATGGCGGCGAGGGCAGCCGCGAGTGCGAGGAGGACACCCTCGACCGAGAAGAGCAGTGCGCGCAGCGGCCCGTAGTTCTTGGCGACCATCCAGACGCGGTTGCGGCCGGCGAGGTCCCGGATCTCCTCGGAGTCACGCGGCTCGGCCGTGCGCCAGACGCGTACACCGGGGGTGTAGACGATGTCCTCTCCGGCGATGCGGATGCGCCAGCACAGGTCGAGGTCGTTCCCGGGCCCTCGCATCACCGTGTCGAATCCACCGACCGCCGCGAGGAGCGGGCCGCGCACGGCAAGGAACGCGAACGACGAGTAGAGCGTCTGGCGGCGCACGTCGTACTGGGACTGGTCGAGCTCGAACCCCTCGAGCCGCGAGAAGGGCACACCGAACCGATCTGCGCTCATCCCGGCCTCGACCAGCAGGTCTTCCCCGTCGGCTGCGTAGACCTTCCCGCCCACCGCTCCGGCCAGGGTCTCGCCCACGGCGAGGCACGCCTGATCGACGGCGTCCGGTGCGAGCCGCACATCGTCGCGCACGAACACGACGAGGTCGAAGTGCTCCCACTGATCGGCGAGGCCGTTCGCCGCAGCACAGATCGCCGGCGCGCTCTCCGCCTCTATGCGAGCGTCCTTGAAGGCGCCGGCCGGCTTCGCGGCGAGTGTCTCGGCCGTGCCTACGAGGGCGAACGTGGTCTTGGCGTGCGTCTGCTCGCGCAACGACGCGAGGCACGCGTCGAGATGCACGCCCTCGGCGAAGGCGAGCACGACCACGAGGACTTCCATGTCCGCGGCGGTTGACTCGGCGGACGGGGCGGTGGGGGAAGGATCCATGGCTGGGAGGGTGCGCATACGGCCTGCGGCGGGATCCGAACCTACCCGCGCAGAGCCGCTGTCGTGCATCTTTCGGCTGTCACCGGGCCTCACCCTGCACCTTCGCCCCGGTCCCACGCTCCCGATCCCCGAGCCGAGGCTGCTTGCAACTGTTATACTTGTCGCGTACAATCACAAGCGGACAGTCGTCCGCCCCCCCTTTGGAGACAGGAGGCACTTCGCATGGACGTGAAAGAGACAGCCCTCGACACCGTGTACGCCACCATCGGTTTCACGGCAATCACGGCGCAGCAACTCCAGCACCAGGTCGAGCAACTCCGCATCCGCCTCGAGGAACGCGGCACGCAGCGGCGCGAGCAGGTCCAGACCATGGTGTCGACGACGCGTGCGCAGCTCGAGTCTCAGGCAGACCAGGTGCAGGCCCGTGTGAACGAGATCGTGAGCCAGGCCAGGACCCGATTCGAGACACTGGGTGAGAAGGCCGCGATCCCGAACCTCCCCGTCCCCCAGCTCCCCGACGACATCCAGGCACGCCTTCAGGCACGCATCGACCAGGTGCGTGCACAGGTCTCGGACCTCGCCGACACCGTGCGGTCGAACGCACAGAAGCTCGTGCAGCGCGCCGCCTGAGGCTGCCCCGACCTCCCGCCTCAGTAGACGGTCGTACGGCGCCGCAACGGACGGCCGAGGGCTTCGGCAACGGCGCGGAAGCCCTCCTCCGTCATCTCCTGACCGTGGCTCGCTCCCGCGGCACGACTGATGTTCTCGCCCATGAGCGTCCCCCCGACGTCGTTCGCGCCCGCGGCGAGGGCGGCCTTCACTCCGTCGAGGCCCATCTTCACCCACGACACCTGCACGTTGTCGATCCAACCGCGATACGCGAGGCGACCCACGGAGTGCATGAGGATCGCCTCGCGGAACGTCGGCCCGGGTCGTGCCCTGCCCTGCAGCCAGATCGGGGCGGCCATGTGGACGAAGGGCAGAGGGACGAACTCCGTGAACCCGCGTGTGCGCTTCTGCACGTCGCGCGTGCGCACGATGTGGCGTGCCCACGCACGGGGTGACTCGATGTGGCCGAACATGATGGTCACGTTCGAGCGCAGGCCGACTCCGTGTGCCGTCTCGTGCACGTGGAGCCACTCGTCGCTCGTGATCTTGTCGGGACAGAGGTCCCGCCTCACCGAGTCGTCGAGGATCTCGGCGGCCGTGCCGGGCAGTGTCGCGAGCCCCGCCTCCCTGAGGCGGGTCAGGTAGTCGGCGAGGGGCACGCCGAGACGCCGCGCCCCCTCCGACACCTCCAAGGCCGTGAATCCGTGCACGTGCATCTCGGGCACGGCGGCCTTCACGGCCTTCGTCACGTCGATGTAGAAATCGCCGTCGAAGTCCGGATGGATGCCTCCCTGCAGGCACACCTCCGTCGCCCCGCGGTCGGCAGCCTCCCGCACGCGGGTGGCGATGTCGTCGAGGGTCAGCAGGTACGGCGCCCCGCGCAGGTTCAACGACAACGGACCCTTGGAGAAGCCGCAGAACCGGCACTTGAATGTGCACACGTTCGTGTAGTTGATGTTGCGGTTCACGACGAAGGTGACGTCGTCGCCCACCGACGCGGCCCGCAAGTCGTCGGCGAGGGCGCAGACCGCCTCGACGGCATCCCCTCGTGCCGAGAAGAGCGTTACGATCTCGTCCTCACCGGGCTCCTGGCCGGCGGCCACACCCTCGAGCACCTCCTCGACCCGACCTCTCGTCGCGGCACGCCGCGGGAACTCGGACGCGGCGAACCGTGCCGGGATCCCGATGTCGGCGCCCGCCGCCCACGTGTCGTCCCGGGCGAAGCCCTCGGCATCCGCACGTCTCTGCACGGCAAAGCGCATGCTGGGATCGAGCCAGGTGTCGGCATCCGTCACGAACTCGGGATACGCCGTGAGCCTCGGCACGAGCGTGAACCCCGCCCGTGCCGCCCCCGCCTCGAGGCGTTCGAGGGCGGGCCAGGGTCGCTCCGGGTTCACGTGATCCGGCGTGAGAGGGGATACGCCGCCCCAGTCGTCGATACCGGCATCGAGGAGGACCTCGGGGGTGTCGACGAGGTTCGGTGGTGCCTGGAGGTGGATGTCGGGTGGGAGGATGAGGCGTGCCGCCGCCACGATGCGCAGGTGGTCCTCGAGCGCGAGGGGCGGGGCCCGATGCATCCCCGTGCCCGGCTTCGGCCGGAAGTTCTGCACGATGACCTCCTGCACGTGTCCGTGCCGCAGGTGTGAGGCACTGATCGCGTGGAGGGCCTCGACTCGCTCCGCGAACGTCTCGCCGATCCCGACGAGAATCCCCGTGGTGAACGGGATCTGCAGCTCACCCGCCGCCTCCAGCGTCGCAAGCCGCCGCGCGGGCAGCTTGTCCGGGCACATGTGGTGGGGGCCACCCTGTTCGTGCAGGCGGAGGGAGAGCGACTCGAGCATCATCCCCTGGCTCGGCGCGACGGCCCGCAGCCGCGCGAGCGCGTCGCCGGTGACGGCTCCCGGGTTCGCGTGCGGCAGGAGCCCCGTCTCGTCGACGACACGCGAGCACATCTCGACGAGGTAGGCGAGCGTCGAGTCGTAGCCGTGGGCGTCGAGCCACGCGCGGGCGGCAGGCCAGCGTTCCTCGGGGGCCTCGCCGAGCGTGAAGAGTGCTTCGTGGCACCCTAGCTCGGCACCACGTGCGGCGACGGCGAGCACCGCATCCGGTTCCATGTAAGGCGCGTCGAGGTGGGCGGGGACTGTCGCGAACGTGCAGTAGGCACACCTGTCGCGACAGAGGCGCGTGAGGGGGACGAAGACCTTGGGTGAGAACGTCACGCGGCGCCCCCACCGCATGTCACGGACCCGCGCCGCGTCCTGCATGAGCGCCGCGAGCGGTGCCCGGGCGAGGTCGTCGCTCCGCGGTCCGGCATCCGGGGCAAGTGTGTGGGTCATCGGGTCTCCGTGCGAACGACTCCGGAGCCAGCAAGGCTACGAATCCACTACAGAAAGTCAAGTTATGGGGGTGTGGGTGCAATCCGGTGGAGCCGGTCCGGCCCGAGGAGGTCGGCCTGCCCCGACGCGGTGCGAGCTTGTACCTTGGACGTATGGCGAAGCCGTACGAGCTCGACTGTCCGGTCGCGCGCTCCCTCGAGGTGATCGGCGAGCGCTGGACACTGCTCATCATCCGCGAGCTCCTCATGGGCCACGCCCGCTACGGCGAGATCGTCTCCGCCCTGCCCGGCATCCCTCCGAACCTGCTCTCGGACCGCCTCCGCTTCCTCGAATCCGAGGGGATCCTCGCTCGCCTCGACCCGAAGGGCTACACGCTCACCGAGAAGGGCCGGTCCCTCGCCCCCGCCCTCGGCGCTCTCGCCGTCTGGGGTATGCGCTACTACGAGGAACCCCCCTCCGCCGTCGCCCGCCATGCCGGCTGCGGCGGGCGCGTACACGGGCACTGGACATGTGACGTCTGCGGCGAGGAGGTCTCGTCCGACCACCTCGAGCTCCTCGCCCCGTCACCCCCCAAGGTGCCGGGATGAGGGTCGTAGCTCTCGCAGGTGGCGTCGGAGCGTCGAAGCTCCTGCGCGGGCTCGTGCGCGTGCTCCCCCCCGGGTCCCTCACGGTCGTCGGAAACACGGCGGACGACATCGAAGTGCACGGCCTGCACGTGAGCCCGGACCTCGACACGATCGCCTACACCCTCGGCAGTGCCGCCGATCCCGAACGGGGCTGGGGCCTCGCCGGTGAGACCTGGAACGCGCGGGACGCGATGGAGCGCTACGGCATGGCGACGTGGTTCGCCCTCGGTGACCGAGACCTCGCGACCCACCTCTACCGGACGCGGCGCCTGCGCGAGGGTGCGTGCCTCTCCGAGGTCACCCAGGAGATCTGTGCCGCATGGAACGTGACCACTCCCGTCCTCCCCATGACCGACGACCCTGTCACGAACCGGATCGTCGTGGACGTCGACGGGACGGCAGAGGACATCCACTTCCAGGAGTACCTGATCCGCCGTGGATCGCCGCCGGGTGTGATTCGCTCCTACGTCGCGGGAGTCGAGACCGCCCGGCCCCTCCCGGCCGTAGTCGAGGCGATCCGCACGGCAGATGCCCTCGTCCTCTGTCCGTCCAACCCCGTCGTCTCGATCGGCCCGATCCTCGCCGTGCCCGGCGTAAGGGAGGCCATACAGCGCTCGCGTGCCCGCAAGATCGCCGTCACACCGATCATCGGGGACGCGCCGGTCAGGGGACCCGCCGACAAGCTCATGCCCGCGGCAGGCATCGACGTGAGCTGTGCCGGCATCGCCCGCCACTACGCCGACCTCGTCGACACGCTCGTGATCGACGTGCGCGACCGGGACCGCGCGGCTGAGGTCGCGGTCTTCGCGAAGTGCGTCGTCGCCGACACCCTCATGACGGACCTCGACGCGAGTGTCGGACTCGCCCGCGTGGTCTGCGCCGACCTCGGGCTCGGAGGCCTGTCAGCGTGACAGGCTCCCCCGCCCGGCTCGAGGTCCTCCCGCTCGATGGCATCGGTTCCGTCCGGGCCGGCGATCACATCGACGCGGTCATCGGCGACGCCCTCACCTCCCAGGGCCTCGCCCTCCTCGACCACGACGTTCTCGTCGTCACGTCGAAGGTCGTCTCGAAAGCGGAAGGCCGGGTCGTACGGGTGGACGACTCCGACACCGCTGCCCGCGAACGGACCGTGCTTGCCGAATCGGTCGCCGTCCTCCGCAGGCGTGACTCCCTGCTCATCACCGAGACCAGGCACGGATTCGTCTGTGCCAACGCGGGTGTCGACTGGTCGAACGTCGACCCGGGAACAGCCGTCCTCCTCCCCGAGGATCCGGACAGGTCGGCGCGGGGTCTGCGCGATCGTCTCGCCGCCCACTTCGGGCTCGAGGTCCTCGGCGTCGTCGTCACGGACACCGTCGGCCGGCCGTGGCGTCGCGGCCTCGTGGACGTGGCGATCGGCTCTGCCGGCCTCGGGCCGATCCTCGACCTTGTCGGCACACCGGACGACTCGGGTCGCCCCCTCAACGTGACCGAGATCGCCCTCGCGGACGAGATCGCCGCCGCTGCTGACCTCGTGTGCGGCAAGGCCTGGCGGAGGCCGGCCGCGATCGTCCGCGGACTCACGCTCGCAGGGGACGGCAGGGCCCGCGACCTCATCCGCCCCGCTCGGGAGGACCTCTTCAGGTGAGGGCCCGCTGGCGCGTTCCCGGTTTCGCGTCGGCTGCCCCGGTCACCGTCTTCTTGATCCCGTCGACGCGGCTCGTCCACGGCCGCCAGCCGAGACGTGACTCGATGAGCGTCGCGTCGAGGCTGAACTGAGCCGGGATCGGGAACGTGCCCGCGACGAAGGAGGGAGCGTCCTCGTATCCGACCTCGGCGGCGAGCGCCTCGACGATCGCGGCAAGCGATGTCGTCTCGCCCGTCCCGACGCACATGAGGCCCATTCCCCCCTCGGCTGCACGTGCTATCGCGTCGACGGCATCCTCGACGTAGAGCCAATCATGGGCTGCCGTCGCGTCCGCTGCGATCGTCGGCGTCCTGCGCTGCACCATGTCGGCGAGGGCCCGGCCGAGCTCGGTGGTATCCGCCGGGAGGCGGGGACCGTAGAGCGACGCGACCACCAGACCACACCAGTCGCGGCCCATGCGTGCCTCGACGTAGCGCATCGCGGCGTAGAGCGACGCGCCGAACGGATGCAGCGGATGTGGGCGCTGTGTCTCCTTCACGGGGAGATGTGCGACGGAGCCGAAGAACTCGACTCCGTCCACCGTGCAGACGAAGCGGGCACCGGCCTCCGACGCGGCTTCGCACAGACGTGCCGTGCGCCCCACGACTGCCTGGACGGTGGCCGTCGGGTCGGACAGGCCTCTGTCCGCAGGCACGGGTTGGGCCACCTGTACGACCACGTCGGGCGCGAACCGCACGATCATGGCTCCGACGTGCGGATGTTCCATCGAGATCGTGTGGATACCGACCTTGCCATGGCGGCGCGCGTCCGTGAGGTGGTCGAGACGCCCGCTCGAGAGGTCGTCGAGAACGAGGACCTCCTGTCCGTCCTGCACGAATCGGTCGACGAGATGCGAGCCGAGGAATCCGGCGCCTCCGACCACTGCGACTCTCATGTCACCACCTCCCCTGCCTGGCTTCGAGACTGTCAGACCGTCTGGTCCGGCGGTACCACTGAACCGGGGGGGAGTCTACGACCCGCGGTCACGCATCCCCTGTCACCCACGATGGACCGCTGCACGCGGGCGCCGTCCTCGACGACTGCGGCGTCGAGGAGCACCGAACGCACGACGTGAGCTTCACGGCCCACCCGTGCCTTCGGCCCGAGGGTGACGCTCGGACCGATTCGCGCGCCGGGCGCGACGACGCTGCCGGGACCGAGCACGACACGTCCCGAGACGCGCACATCGGATGCGAGCTCGGCTGTCGCATCCACCCACACCTCGCCCCCTCCCATCTCCACACACGAACCGGGCAGCGGTGCGTCGACGCGACCGTCGAGGCAGTCGAGGTTCGCCTGCAGGTAGGCGGGGAGTGTCCCGAAGTCGAGCCAGTAGGCGTCACCGTCGTAGGCGTACAGGACGCCGTCGGCAGCCATGCCGGGAAAGACGTCACGTTCGACGGACACTGCACCCGCCGGGATGCGGTCGAGCATGCCCGGCTCGCAAACATACGTTCCGGCGTTGATCATCTGTGTCGGCGCCTCACCACGTGGCGGCTTCTCGACGAAGCGCTCGACACGGCCCGATGCGTCGGTGGGCACGACACCGAAACGGGACGGATCGTCCACGCGGGTGAGCACGATCGTCGCCTCCGCCCCTGTGGAGCGATGGCGCTCGATGATCGCGGGGAGGTCGACATCCGTGAGGACGTCACCGTTCAGGACGAGGAAGGTGCCTTCGATGCCACCCGCCCGGGCCGCGTACCGGATCGCGCCACCCGTGCCGAGGGGCTCGTCCTCGACGACGACCGTCACATCGAGGCCCACGCTGATGTCGAGGTGGTCGAAAGCCTCGCTGCGGTAGCAGGCAGAGAGGACTGCGGCATCGCATCCCACACGGGCGAGACGGCGCAGCACACGTTCGATGAAAGGGATGCCGGCCACGGGGAGCATCGGCTTGGGTCGCTCGAACGTGAGGGGTTGCAGACGTGTGCCCTCACCGCCGACGAGGATGACTGCTTTCACCGCGCGAACCCTACCGTCTCACCCGCTTCCGACCGGCCCAGGCCTGCTTGACCACCGTGAGGAGGAATCGTACGCCGACACCGGCCACGACCACGGGCCAGGTCGGACCGCCTCGTCCACCGCGACGCACACGCTCGAAGCGGAGCATCGAACGATGGTGCGCCCACAGGAGGCGGAGCGGCTCCGACCCGCTCGACGTCCCGATAGCGTGCACGACGACCCCCGCCGGCTCGTACCAGACGGTCTTGCCCGTGTCGCGGACACGCCAGCAGAGGTCGACGTCCTCGACATACATCCAGTAGCCGGGATCGAAGCCTCCCACCGTGTCCCAGACGTCGCGACGCACGGCGACGGCAGCGCCCGACACCCAGTCGACCTCGCGGGGAGAGGCATGGTCCCAGTCCGCCATCGTGTAGCGCCGCGTAGCCGGATTCGACGCCCAGAACAGCCCGAGGAACCCGTGCAGGGCAGCGGTACCGATGCTGGGAAAACGTCGCGCCGACTGCTGTATCGACCCGTCGGAGTCGAGAAGTCGTGGGCCGACGGCACCGATCCGTGTGTCCGTCTCGAAGCGGGTGACGAGGGACCCGAGCGTGCCCGCCCGAAGCAGCGTGTCGGGGTTCAGGATGAGCACATAGGGCTCCGACGTGTGCTCAACGCCCAGATTCGCCGCCGTGCCGTAACCGCGATTCTCGCGGTCCTCGACGACCTCGACCCCGAAGCGACGCGCGATCTGCACCGAGTCGTCCGACGACGCGTTGTCGACGACCACGACGCGGGCGGCACCGTCCGCGCACACCGACTCGAGGCAGGGCGCGAGGTCGGCGGCCGAGTTGTGCGTCACGACCACGACTGCGACGGGAGCGCCGGACGGCATCATCGCCGGGCTGCCGGGTCTCCGCTGCCGCCGACGAAGCCCTTCTCGTCCAGTTCCCTCCGGTACCACGCGATCATGCGCTCGAGCCCCTCCCGCAACGGCACGACCGGCTCCCAGCCGAGGACCTCGCGTGCGCGTGTGATGTCGGGACGCCTCTGGCGGGGATCGTCGGTCGGCAGCTCGCGGTACTCGATGCCGGCGCCTCCACCCGTCATCTCGAGCACGAGCGTGGCGAGCTCGCGGATCGTGAACTCGTTCGGGTTGCCGATGTTCATCGGCCCCACGTCGGATGCGTGGAGGAAACGCACGAGGCCCTCGACCTCGTCGTCCACGTAGCAGAACGATCGTGTCTGCGATCCGTCCCCGAAGATCGTGAGGGCGTCACCCGTGAGCGCCTGGTGCACGAAGTTCGACACGACCCGCCCGTCGACACGCAGGCGGGGCCCGTACACGTTGAAGATGCGAGCCACTCGCACGTCGAGTCCGTGCGCGCGGTGGTACGCCATCGTCATCGCCTCGGCGAATCGCTTCGCCTCGTCGTAGACGCCCCGCGGCCCGACCGGGTTCACGTTGCCCCAGTAGGTCTCGGCCTGGGGACTGACGAGAGGATCACCGTAGACCTCGGATGTCGAGGCCAGCATGAAGCGTGCTCCCTTGGCGAGGGCGACACCGAGCATGTTGTGCGTACCCCGCGCCCCGACCTTGAGCGTCTGGATCGGGTACTCCAGGTAGTCCTGTGGGCTCGCGGGACTCGCGAAGTGCAGGACCGCGTCGACCTCGCCGGGTACGTGCACGTAGTCCGAGACGTTGCAGTGCATGAACGTGAACCGGGTGGTGCCGAAGAGGCTCTCGAGGTTCTCGAGGTGGCCCGTGATGAGGTTGTCGACGCCGACGACGTCGTCGCCGTCCGCATGCAGCCTCTCGCAGAGATGCGACCCGAGGAAACCGGCCGCCCCGGTGACGACGACTCGCATCAGTGGTCCCTCGCAGAAATCATGGTCGTGTCTCGCCGGCCCTCGTCGCCCCTGACTGCGTTGCGGCTCCTCGACGTAGCGCCGCCGGCTATGCCTTCGTCGCCTCGCCTTGTCAGATGACGACGATGCCTCGGCGACACATCAACCGAACTTCCGCGAGGGACCACTAGCGCGGTTCCTGTTCCCGTCCGGCCGGGGACGCGGCGCGCGGCGGTGGGGCGTCGGGCGCGTCGCTGCCGTCTGTGACGTCCAGATCCTCGCTCACACGAACACGGGGTGGTTCGGCACGGGCCGTGTCCGCGTTCGGGAGCGGCTGCTCTGGTGTGACGGGCTGCTGCCTGGCGAGATCGGCGAGCAGGTCCCGTACACCCTCCTGCCATGTGGGCAGCGGCTCCCAGCCGTGGAGGCGCCATGCCCGGCAGTCGAGGGCGGAGTTCGCCGGGCGGGGCGCAGGATACGCGGCGACCATGAGCTCGGTCGTCACGTCCTCGACACGCGACGCGTCGTGGCCTGCAGCCCCGAGGAGCTCGCGGGCGAGATCGGCCCGTGAGCACGAGCCCGTGCCGGCAACGTGGTAGAGGCCGTAACGACCGGAGACAGCGAGTCTGCGGATCGCCGCCGCAGCGTGCGGCGCGTACGTGGGGGATCCGACCTGGTCGCTCACGACCTGCAGCTTGCTGTCGCCGTCGGCTGCCCGCAGGATCGAGAGCGCGAAGTTCGGTGCCTGTGTGCTGATCAGGACAGCGGTCCGCACGACATAGGACGCGGGCCGGATCGTCTGCACCTCGCGTTCGCCGCCGAGTTTCGAACGTCCGTAGACGCCGAGGGGCCACGGTTCGTCCCATTCGTCGTAGGGGCGGCCTGCCGTCCCCTCGAACACGTAATCCGAGGAGACGTGCACGAGATCGGCACCGAGCGCGTTCGCGGCCAAGGCGAGATTGCGGGGACCGATCGCGTTCACGGCGAACGCACGGTCGATCTCGGACTCGCAGGCGTCCACAGCGGTCATGGCACCGGCGTTGACGATGAGGTCGGGCCCACATGCGTACATCGTCGACATCACTGTCTCGTAGTCGGCCACATCACAGTCCGCCGAGCCGAGGGGGGTGACATCCCAATCCGCGAACGCCGAGCAGAGCGAGTGGCCGAGTTGTCCCGTAGCGCCGACGATCGCGACCCGCATGCCGTACCCCATCTCGTTTCGTTCCGACCATGCCGGGCGCATGGTCGCGCTTCTCGCGGAAGGCTATTCGGAGGGTGCCGCCTCTGGAAGCCGGTAGTCGTCTCCGAGGATCACGAGCACGTCCGTGTTCCCGACGGTTCCGGGCTGCAGATCCGTGATGTGCAGCCCGTCTGCTACGAGTCTCCCTTTCGCCTCGGCGCCGGGTCCGTAGTAGACGACGCTCGTCGCCCGCGGTGTCGGTGCGTCCCCGATCGTCCCGCCCCCGAAGCCGAGGTTGTCGAGGCGCAGACGCGTGTTCGCGGCGAGTGCCTTCTGGTCCGAGCCGTTGAGCACGCGAACCCGTGTCTCCCCGCGCAGGACTGCGGGATCGACCGTCTCGGATGCGGCGGCGGAATCCTCACCGCCGGAGACCTCGCCTCGGAGCCGGGCGAGGACGGCGGCGGCCTCGGGGGTCGCCTCGATGTACGAAACGCCGTCGTGCGCCGTCGGCTCGGCCGGCAGGTCCACGAACTCGACGTTCTCCGGTGTCACCGGCGTCATCTCGCGGTAGAGCTCGAGGGCGGCGTCGAAGTCGAAGTTGGCGTCGACCTTCATGTTCTCCTTGGCGATGCGGGCGAACTCCTTCATCCGCGTGACCGACCCCGCTCCGTTCATCTTCGCGACGAGCTTGAGGAGGAACTCCTGCTGACGCCTGATGCGGCCGAAGTCACCCTCGTTGTCGGAGCGCCAGCGGCCGTCGATCTCTTCCTGGAAGTGGCGCGAGCGCACGAGTTGGAGCGCCTCGCGGCCGTCGAGCACCTGCGGCCCGGCCGGGAACTCCCACTTGAGCTGCGTGTCCCGCGCTGGGTAGGGGAAGTCGTATTCGATTCCGCCCACGGCGTCGACGATCTGGCGGAACGACTCGAAGTTCACCTCGATGTAGTGATTGATTGTGAGCCCCGTGTAGGCCTGGACCGTGTCGACGAGAAGCTGTTCTCCCGGCTCGTAGGCGAGGGCGGCGTTGAGCTTGTCGGGGCCCCGGCCCGGGATCTCGACGAGGAGGTCACGCGGCAGGCTGAGCACGAAGGCCTTCTTGCGGGAGGGGTCGACGTGCACGACCATGACCGTGTCCGCACGCTGGCCCGCCGTCTGGGCGCGTCCGACACCGGCGTCACTCGCGAGTTCCTCGTCGAGGCCCTGACGGGTGTCGCTGCCCACGATCAGGTATGTGGTCGCCGCACCGGCCTCGGCGGGAGCGACCTGCAGATCTTCACCGCCGATCTTGGGGATGTCGTTCACGAGACCCTTGAGGTAGGCGACACCTGCCGAGCCCGCCACGACCACGAGGACACCGACCACGAAGAGGGCGAACAGAGCGGTACGCAGAGGCCGGCGCGTACGCTGCCTCACCGTGCGGATGGGACGCGTGAGCTCGCGGTCGAAAGCGGCGGGGGCAGGCGTCACAGGAGGTGCGTCCTGCGCGGAAGGCGAGGTGACCGGTGCCCCGTCTG
>JADZDR010000016.1 GCA_020850945.1 Acidimicrobiia bacterium
CCCGAAGTTCACCTCGGGGGTCCAGTCGATGTCCGTCTGGGCGTTCCAGTGGCTCACCTTGCCCCTTTCGTAGAGCTTGGTGAGGGCGGGATTGCGCTGCACGTAGTCCCACGTGAAGCGGACGGGCGCGGTGGCGTCGACCTCGAAGAGATCCATGGCTCGGTTCCCCCTGACTCCTGGCGTCTCCCCCGAGCGTATTACTGACTGACCAGAGAGTCAATGAAATGGGGAGGGAGCCGCCTGAGTTCAGTCCGGCGCGGTGGAGTAGCCGCGTGTCGTGGTCCTCACGAGTTGCTCGGCCACGGCGTCGGGGTCGTGGCGGTCGCGCATCAGCTCGGGGACGAGTTGCTGGAACACGAGGGAGGAGATGAGCTGCGAGGCGGCCATCCCGGCGTCGAGGTCGGGGTCGAAGTCGCCGGACTTGGCGAAGGCGACACCGAGCAGTTCCTCGAACCGGGTGACGAGCCGTTCGAGGCGCCGCAGGGCCTCCTCGCTGCCGGAGACGGCAGATCGCACGAGCAAGCGCACCTCGGCCCGGTGCGCCGCGAGCACACGCCGGGCTTCGCTCACGACGAGGCGGATGATGTCACCGACAGGTGTGCCTTCCTCCACCACGGCCGGGATCGCCTCGATCACGGTCTCGATGGGAAAGGACTCGATCCCCTCGAGGAAGAGGGCCTCCTTCGAACCGAAGTAGTGGTAGAGAAGACCCTTCGTGACCCCGGCCTCCGCCGCCACGTCCTCGAGGCTCGTCCCCTCGAAGCCCTTCTCGGCGAAGTGATGCACGGCGATACCGCGCAGCTCCTCGCGCCGCTCGGCGGCCTGCTGGGCCCTGCTCTTGTGCGCAGCCATGCCGGTCAGCGTAGTGCTGCCGCGGGTGGGACCCCGGAGCCGGCCGCGTCCCCTGAGACCGTGAGGCGGGCGGCGTTCCCGGCCGCGACGCCGAGCGCGAGGCCACCCACGGCGTCCAAGGGGAGGTGGGCCCCCACGTAGAGACGTGCGAGAGCAACGATCAGGACGAGAACCCAGGCTGCGACCCTTGCGGGCCGGGGGAGGTCGGGGCCTGCTGCCGAGGCGAGCGAAGCTGCCACGGCGGCGTGCCCGGAGGGGAAACCGAGGCCCGTCCACTCCCGACCGCGCACGATCACACCGTCCATGCATCCGTCGGGGCGGGCGCGCCTCGCGATCTGTTTCACGATCCGCGCCCCGACCCATGCGGCCACACCGGCCGTTGCGAGCCGGGCGGCGAGCCGCGGGCGCCGCAACCGCCACGCGACCCCGCTCGTGATCGGCACCGCTCCGAACCAGCCGGCCTGCATGAGGACGTTGACGACGCGGCTGAGGCCCTCCGGCGACTCGTTCACGAGCCGGAACGCCTCGCGCTCCGCCGCGTGCAGGTCGTCGGATCTCGCCTGTGCGGTGGTGGCAGCGAGGGCGGCCAGGCCCCCGGCCGTGGCGACGACGGTCCTGATCGGGACGGGTCTCACACTGGACATGTCCGGATTCTTGCAGTCCGTCCGGCATGGTCGGTCACGGTGGCGATACCTAACCTCTGCTTGATGCAGCATCGCGCCCACACCACAGACCTCGTTGCCCGGGACAAGGCGGTCCTGTGGCATCCCTTCACGCAGATGCAGGACTGGATCGGAGACGTACCGGGACCTCCCCTCTGCATCGTGAGCGGAGAGGGGAACTGGCTCGTCGACACCACGGGCAAGCGCTACCTCGACGCCGTCTCGAGTCTCTGGTGCAACACGCACGGCCACAGGCACCCGGTGATCGACGCCGCCGTACGGGCCCAGCTCGACCGAATCGCCCACACGACCCTGCTCGGGCTCACGCATCCGGCGGCAGTCGAGGCGGCCGAGGCGATCCTCGAGGTCGCGCCGCCCGGTCTCGCCCGTGTCTTCTTCTCCGAGAACGGTGCCGCTGCCGTCGAGGTGGCGCTCAAGATGGCCTTGAGGTACTGGCAGCTCCGAGGGGAGACGGACCGCACCCTCTTCGTGTCCCTCGAGGACGCCTATCACGGCGACACGATCGGTGCCGTGTCGGTGGGTGGCATCGACGTCTTCCATGCCGCGTTCGGACCGCTCCTCTTCCCGTCCGTGCAGGCGCCGACCGCGCGACGCCGGCCGGGCGGGGGCGTACCGGGGCGAGACGACCTCGTCGCGGGTATGGAGCGTGTCCTCGAGGCGAATGCCGATCGCGTGGCCGCCGTCATCATCGAACCCGTCGTCCAGGGCGCGGCCGGAATCCAGTGCTTCCCCGACGGATACGTGCGTGGTGTGCGCGACCTCTGCGACGCGTACGGCACACTCCTCGTCTGCGACGAGGTCGCGACGGGGTTCGGGCGCACGGGTGAGATGTTTGCCGTGAACCACGACGGCGTGACGCCGGACGTCCTCGTCCTCGGCAAGGGCATGACGGGTGGATACCTGCCGCTCTCGGCGACGGTTGCCACGGAGGACATCCACGACATGTTCCTTGGTGCCACGCAGGAGGGAAGGCATCTCTTCCACGGCCACACGTACTCGGGGAACCCACTCGCCGCGGCCGCGTGCGTGGCCACGATGGAGGTCTTCGAGAAGGAGGCCACCCTCGCCCAGATGCGCCCCCGTGTCGAGGCTCTGCGCGGAGCCATGCGTGAGATCGAGATGCTGCCGGGGGTGGTCGACGTGCGCGGCCGCGGCTACATGATCGGCATCGAGCTCGAACCCGGCATGGGACGGGATCCGCTTCCCGCCCGCACCGTGTGCCAGAGAGTCCGTGACGCGGGCGTCGTACTGCGCAATCTCGGCGATGTCGTCGTCTGGATGCCGCCCCTGTCCATAACCGATTCCGAGGTCGACCTCCTCACGACCGCAACCGCGACGGCCATCAGGTCGCTCGGCTCATGACCGACGCTCTCGCCGATTGGTGTGCGAGTCGGCTCGGCGACCTGGCCGCCGAGGACCTTCTGCGCACGGTCGTGCCGCTCGAGACACCCTCGGGACCGCGGATCCGGGTGGCCGGTCGCGAGATGGTGCTCATGTGCTCCAACGACTATCTCGGCCTCGCCGCCGACACCCGCCTGGCCGAGGCAGCGAAACGGGCCGCAGACGAATGGGGTACGGGTTCGGGGGCGTCTCGCCTCGTGTCCGGAGCGACACGTCTCCACGCCGAGCTCGAAGCCCGCCTCGCCTCTCACGAGGGGACGGAGGACTGCGTCCTCTTCAGCAGCGGCTATCTCGCCAACATCGGCACGATCGCGGCGTTGGTCGGGCCCGGTGACACTGTCGTGTCGGACGCCCTCAACCACGCCTCGATAATCGACGGCTGCCGTCTCTCGCGCGCCGAAGTGCGGACCTTCCCTCACGCCGACGCCGAGGCCGCTGCAGCCCAGGTCGCGGCTGTCCGGGGGGACGACGTGACGCGGCGCATCCTCCTCGTCACCGATTCGGTCTTCTCCATGGACGGCGACATTGCACCGCTCGCCGAGCTCGCACACGCCTGTCGCGAGAACGACGCCTGGCTCATGGTGGACGAGGCGCACGCGACTGGTCTCTTCGACGGCGGCCGCGGCGCGGTCCACGCCGTGGGCGTCGCAGGTGACGTGGACGTCCTCCTCGGCACGTGCTCGAAGGCGCTCGGGTCGCTCGGCGGCTTCGTGGCCGGGTCGCGTGCGTTGTGTGACTGGCTCCGCAATCGCGCCCGCAGCTTCGTCTACGACACCTCCCTTCCCGGCTCCGCGGTTGCGGCGAGCCTCGCCGCCCTCGACATCGTGCAGACCGATGACTCACGCCGCCGTCGCCTGCACGAGCACACGCGACGGCTCGCCACGTCGCTCACGTCGCACGGTTGGGACGTGATGCCGCCATCGGCGGCGATCGTCCCCGTCGTCGTGGGGAGTGCCGCAGACGCGTTGCGGATCGGTGAGATCCTGTGGGAGCACGGCGTGTTCGCGCGTCCGATCAGGCCTCCGACGGTGCCCGCGGGCTCGGCCCGTATCCGCCTCTGCCCCATGGCGACACACGACACGGACGACATCGACCTCGTGATCGAGGCGTTCGCCGCCTGCCGGCGTGAGATCGGGAGATGAGCGTGGACGTCTTCCTCGCGGCCGCGAACACCGACATGGGCAAGACCGTGGTCACGGCCGCGATCGCCGCTGCCTGCGATGGGGACGTCGCCGTGGTGAAACCCGTGCAGACAGGATGGCCCCCCGACGACGACGCGGCGTGGGTGGCCTCCGTCTCGGGGGCGACACCACACGTTCTGGAGCGGTTCGAGGCACGGGCGGGACCGGCGACATGTGCCCGCCTCGAGGGCAGGGACCTCCGTCTCGACGACCTCGTGCGCCGCGTCGAGGCGGTGAGAGCGGATGTACGGCTGTGTGAGCCTGCCGGCGGGTTCCTGTCTCCCCTCAACGAGGTGGCGAGCATGGCAGACCTCGCCGTCGCCCTCGGCTGGCGCGTCGTGATCTCCGCCCGCCCCGACCTCGGCACACTCGGCCTCACGGCGCTCGTGGTCGAGGCGGTCGAATCACGCGGACTCGATCTCGCCGGCATCGTCGTGTCCGGCTACACGGGCACGTTCCCCGAGGACGACAACCTGGATCGGCTCGGCCGCATCGCGCCCGTCCTCGGTGTGATTCCCCGTCTCGACGACCTCACGGCTGTGGGGACTGCGACCCGCTGGACGCGAAAGCCGCCCTGGTAGGCGGACGAGACGGTTAGGTTTCCCGGGTGCGCGACGACGAAGACCATGGCGATCTGGGCGAGCGACTCGCAGCCGCGACACTCGAACTGGTCGACATCCCGTCCGAGAGCCGCCACGAGAGGGCCATCGCAGATCACGTCGAGGACACGCTCATGCGAGTGGCGTTCGAGGCCGAGGTCGTGAGGCACGGCAACTGCATCCTCACCCTGCCCCGGCCGGGCTCACGGCCGGGAACGCGCGTACTCGTGGTCGGCCATCTCGACACGGTCCCCGCCCAGGGGACCCTGCCGGGCCGGCGCGAAGACGGGACCGTGTTCGGGCTCGGGGCCGCGGACATGAAGGGCGCGCTCGCCGTGATGCTCGAGTTGGCCGCGTGGTGCGCATCCCACGTGTCAGATCGCGGGCCGGATCTCGGGCCAAATCCCGGGCCGGATCTCGGGCCAAATCCCGGGCCGGACGTCGGGTTCGTGTTCTACGAGCGGGAGGAGCTCCCCGTGGCGGAGAGCGGTCTCACGCCCCTCTTCGACGCCCACCCCAGCGCCCTCGACGCGGCACTGGCGATCGTCATGGAACCGACGCGGGGCGAGATCCAGATGGGGTGCCTCGGCAACGTCCAGGCCGACGTCGTGTTCCGCGGGAAGTCGAGCCATTCGGCGCGACCGTGGCTCGGTGTGAATGCCGTGCACCGGGGAATCAGGGGACTGTACGACGTGAGCGGCCTCGAACCAGTGGACGACGAGATCGACGGCCTCGTGTACCGCGAGGTCTGCAGCATCACCCGCGTCGAGGGCGGGATCGCCGCGAACGTCATCCCGGACGAGATGCGGGCGCACGTCAACTTCCGCTATTCACCGCGCAGGACACGAGAGGAGGCGGAGGCGAGGTTGCACGATCTCGTGGTCGGAGACGAAGTGGAGATCGTGTCGAACGCCGCCGGGGCCATGCCCTGCGGCGAGAACCCACTCCTGCGATCCCTGCAACACATCGCCGCCGCGCCCGTGACGCCGAAGCAGGCGTGGACGGACGTCGCCCAGTTCACGGCACACGGCATCGATGCCGTCAACTTCGGTCCCGGCGATCCGCATCTCGCGCACACACGTGAGGAATCGGTGGACGTGGAGGCCCTCGTGCATGCCTTCACCGTCCTCTCACGCCTCCTGGTGGCATCCGAACCATGAACGAGCCACGTCCGCTCAACCCCGTCCTCTCGGATCTCGCGGCTGCGGCCTTCGGGTCGCTGGGAGACTTCAAGAACCGTCTCGAGCAGATTCCCGACGACCTCGTCGACCTCAGCGTGGGCGACCCCGCCGCCCTTCCCCCCGATCCCGTCGTGGCCGCCGTAGCCTCGCATCTCGCCGACGTGTCCACCTACCCCGTGGCGGCGGGAATCCCCGCGCTGCGCGGTGCCGTGGCCGACTGGTACCGGAGGCGGTTCGAGGTCGAAGTCGACGCGGACAGCGAGGTCATGCCCACGATCGGGTCGAAGGAGGCGATCGCCCACTTCCAGCTCGTCGCGTGCGGTGGTGACCGTGACATCGTCGTCGTGACCGAACCCGGCTACAACACTCCCGAGCGCAGCGCCCGTTTCGCCGGCGCAGACGTCGTGCGGCTCCCGCTGGACGCGGCGTCAGGCTGGCTCCCCGACCTGGACGCCGTACCCGCGGCCGTCTGGGCCCGCACCGCGGTTCTCTGGCTCAACTACCCGAACAACCCGACGGGTGCCGTCGCCCCCCTCGACTTCCTCGACACGGCCGCCCGCCTCGCCTCGCACCACGGGTTCTGGCTCGCCGCCGACGAGCCGTACACGGAGATCTGGTACGGATCGCCGCCTCCGTCCGCCACGCAGGTGAACGACCGGTCCCGCGTCGTCGCGTTCACGTCCCTCAGCAAGCGATCCGGTCTCACCGGCTTCCGTTCCGGGGCCATGGTCGCTCCCGCCGAGCTCGTCGAGGCGACCCGGCTCTTCCGGGCGAACTTCGGGCTCGCCCCACCGCGATTCGTGCAGGACGGAGCGGTGGCGGCCTGGGAGGACGAAGACCACGTCACCGCGTTGCGAGCCGTCTACTCGCGCAAGCACGGCACCGTCGTCGATGCCCTCGACGCCGCCGGGGTCGCGCTGTGGGGCAGGGAGGCCACTCCATACGTCTGGGCCCGGGGTCCAGAGGGGATCGGGTCCGAGGCCTTCGCGTTGCGCTGCCTCGCGGCGGGAGTGGCCATCACGCCCGGCAACTGGTTCGGGGCGGCCGGCGAGGGCTTCGTCCGGATCGCATGCGTGGCGCCGGACCCCGGTTGTGACCGGGCGGCGGAGACACTGCGCCGCCTGTGGAGCTGAAGGTCCGACAAGCCGGTTGGGCGGGCGGTGTGAGTGCGCTACTTTGCAGAGAGGCCGGTACTCGAACCCACCAGCCGGGAGTGACGTTGGGCGACATCGACGACAAAGTGGTCCTGAGACACGGCAGCGAGGAGCTCGAGCTACCACTCGTACGGGGAACCGAGGGCGAAGTCGGTATCGACATAGAGCAGCTCCGCAAGCGCACCGGCCTCGTCACGATCGACCGGGGCTACGTGAACACGGCATCGTGCGAGTCGGCGATCACCTACATCGACGGCGAGAAGGGCATCCTGCGCTATCGCGGCTACGACATCACAGAGCTCGCCGAGCACGGGTCCTTCCTCGAGACGGCCTACCTGCTCATCTGGGGGGATCTGCCGACCGAGCACCAGCTCGCGGTGTTCCGGACGGGAATCCGCAAGCACACACTCCTGCACGAGGACATGAAGCAGTTCTTCCGGGCCTTCCCGAAAGAGGCGCATCCGATGGGCATCCTGTCCTCCGTCGTGAGCGCGATGAGCACGTTCTATGCGGACGCCCAGGTCGAGTACCCGACCCCGGACGTGACCAAGCTGTCGATCATCCGGCTCATGGCGAAGCTCCCCACGATCGCCGCCTATGCGTACAAGAAGTCGATCGGGCAGCCGTTCATCTACCCCAACAACTCGCTGGATCTGATCCAGAACTTCCTCACGATGATGTTCGCGGTCCCGTCGGAGCCCTACCACGTGGACGACGAGATCGTGACCGCCCTCAAGAAGCTCCTCATCCTGCACGCCGACCACGAGCAGAACTGCTCGACGTCCACCGTGCGGCTCGTCGGGTCGAGCCACGCGAACGTGTACGCGTCCGTCGCCGCCGGGATCAACGCGCTCTGGGGACCCCTCCACGGCGGCGCGAACCAGGCTGTCATCGAGATGCTCGAGGAGATCAGGGCCGACGGCGACGTCGCCAAGTTCGTGAGGATGGCCAAGGACCCCGACGAGCCGTTTCGCCTCATGGGGTTCGGCCACCGCGTCTACAAGAACTACGACCCCCGGGCCCGCATCATCAAGGAACAGGCGCACAAGGTGCTCGACCGCCTCGGCCGCAAGGACGAGCTTCTCGATCTCGCCCTCGAGCTCGAGGAGACGGCGCTCAGCGACCCCTACTTCGTCGAGCGGCGCCTCTACCCGAACGTCGACTTCTACTCGGGCCTCATCTACCGGGCGATGGGCTTTCCCGTGCAGATGTTCCCGGTGCTCTTCGCCCTCGGCCGCCTGCCGGGCTGGATCGCGCAGTGGCTCGAGATGATGGAGGACCCGAACCAGCGCATCGGCCGGCCCCGCCAGATCTACATTGGCGAGACGGAACGGCCCTATACGGCGCTCGCCGATCGCGGCTGACCGAATCCGGTCAGGTGAGATCCGGGTTGAGGGTGTACTCGCCCGTGATCGACGCCGAGTCGAGGACGTGTCCCTCGATCGCGGCGAGGACGGCGGGCCCGTCGAAGGGGGCGTCGACTTCGACACGGTCCGTGTCGAGGGCGTAGACCGAGAACCGGTAGTGGTGCACGATCTCGTCGTTCCAGGGTGGACAGGGTCCGTCGTACCCGTGGTAGTCCCCGCCCATCTGCTCGTCACCGGCGAACCACTGCGTGTAGTTGTTCAGGCCGTGGCGGCCGTGGGGCGCGGCATCGGCCGCCTTGCCGCGGGGCACGATCGCCGAGCTGTGGCTTCCCTCGGTGATCTCGCCGATCGCCGGGTCCACGTCCACGAGCACCCAGTGGTAGAAGTCGGTACGAGCCAACGACGCGGGAACGGTGCGCCCCTCCCGGTTCACGTCCTCGGCGCTCGTGGGCACGTCGTAGTCGTGGCAGACGACGGCAACCGATCTCGTCCCCTCGGGCAGGTCCGACCAGGCGAGGTGGGGATTCGCGTTGTCGGACAGCTCGACCTTGTCCTCGGGATGGGGGACGGCGAACGCGTACCGGCCCGGGATCCGCGCCCCGTCCGCGAAGCTGTTGCTCGAGACCTGCATCTGTGTTCCTTCTTCCCTGTGCGAAGACCTGCGATCCGCAGGGCCGGCCACAACCCGGCAGCCTATCAACGTCGGTTCGCGCACCACGTCGGGTGGGGCGACCACGTGGGGTCAGGGGAACGTGAGCACCGTCTCGTAGATGTGCGTGGGACCCAGCTGACCCATCAACCACGGGACGTCCGGGCCCGTGAGGGGTGAGGAATAGTCGTAGACCACGAGCTCCGTCGGGGACCGGCGCACCACAGCCGGGAACGCCGTGTCCCCTCGCGACGGCAGGTCGAGGACCCACTCGACGCGGAGGGCATCGGTGTCCACGTGCCACAGGGCGCTGCGCTTGGGGGTGACCCAGTACGCGGCCTCGTAGAGCAGGTGCTGGATCGGACCGGGCAGGCGGCGTCGGCCGAGGTCGTAGCGGCCCCCGCTCGCGACCTGGCGGCGGGCGAGCATGTAGACGTCGTCGCCCTGACGGAACATGAGGAGGGAGTCGAACTTGCGCGGGTCGTTGACGCAACGCCACGTCGAGATCGCATCGGCCGGCGCCTCGCACACGAGCGAGCCCCAACCCGTGGCGTCACCGAGCTCGTTTCGTGACACCGCGATGAGCCGGCCGTCGGGGGCGAACTCGAAGTCGGTCTCGGAGCCGCCGCCTGTGTACACGACCGGCGTCTCGGGATCCACGGGCTGCCAGTCGAAGCCGTCCTCGGTCGTGAGGAGCTCGATCCCGATCCGGCCACCGCCGACACGGTAGATGTGCTCACCACCCCTGTATCTCGTCATGTACGGGACGCCGTCGATCGTCTTCGTGCGCCACGCCACGCAACCTGCGTCGCTGATCGCGACAGGATCGCTCCACGAGCCGCCGTCGGCCCGCTCCGATGCGAACACGCGCCCGGGCTGGAACGTGAACGGGTTCGTACCCGCCTCGAAGAAGTAGAAGAAGAGCCGGCCGTTCCAGGAGAGGAGGCGGGGCTCGCGGACGTCCCGCCCCCGGTCGACCGTGAGTTCCCGCGTCCACGTGTGGCCGCCGTCGTCGCTCGCGAGGACGTACATGCGCGTGCGGGGAGACGCGAAGTGGAAGATCGCCGTGCGGAAGGCGAGATGGAGACGCCCTGCGTGCTCGACGAGATCGAGGTTGTTGTTCGCCCGCATGACCTTCACGTCGTCGGGCAGGCCGGGACCCGGGATCACCTTGCGCGGCTCGGAGACACGGATGGCGGAGTTCCTCATGCCACGAGGATTATTGTCGCCGCGGGCACGGGCTGCGGTCCGGGGATACAGTCACCTGGGGATGCGCCCGCGCCGCTGGGTGCGGCCGGCCGTCAACGCAGACCAGAGGAGACGACACGATGAAGTTCGGCCTGTTCTACGAGCACCAGATGCCCCGACCCTGGGGAGCGGACGACGAGCACAGGCTCCTCAAGGACGCCCTCGACCAGATCGAGCTCGCCGACCGCCTCGGCTTCGACTACGTGTGGGAGGTCGAGCACCACTTCCTCGAGGAGTACTCGCATTCGAGCGCACCGGAGGTGTTCCTCGCGGCCGTGAGCCAGCGCACGCAGCGCATCCGCCTCGGTCACGGCATCGTGCAGCTCCCCGTGAACTTCAACCACACCGCCCGGGTCGCCGAACGCATCGCGACCTTGGACCTCGTGTCGGACGGACGTGTCGATTTCGGGACGGGTGAGTCGTCCTCCGACGCGGAGCTCGGCGGCTTCCTCGTTCCCCGCGACACCAAGCGCGAGCAGTGGGAGGAGGCCCTCGACGTCGTGACACGCATGTTCGTGGAAGAGCCGTTCGCCGGCTGGGACGGCAAGCACCTGCGCATGCCGATCCGCAACGTCGTCCCCAAGCCTCTCCAGAAGCCGCACCCGCCTCTCTGGGTCGCGTGCAGCCGTCGTGACACGATCCATCTCGCAGCCCAGAAGGGTCTGGGTGCGCTGAGCTTCAGCTTCGTCGAGCCGGCCGAGGCGCGCCACTGGGTCGACGACTACTACGCGACCATCGAGTCCGCGGCGTGCGTGCCGGGCGGATTCGCCGTGAACCCGAACGTCGCCATCGTCCTTCCCCTCATGTGCCACGCGGACGAGGCGGTCGCGATCGAGCGTGGACTCGACGGTGCTCACTTCTTCGGGTACAGCCTCGCCCACTTCTATGTGTTCGGCCGCCATCAGCCGGGCGTGACGAACATCGCCGAGGAGTTCGAACGGAACCGTGACGCCCTCGGCTTCAAGCGCGAGATCGCCGCCCAGCAGAGCGAGGTGCTCGGCGCCCGGCTCGTGCAGGACGGTGTCGCGTCCCTCCGCGGCGCCATCGGCACTCCCGCCCAGATCCGTGAGCTGATCCGCGGCTACGTCGAAGTAGGGGTCGACCAGATCATCTTCGTCTCGCAGGCCGGCAAGAACCGGCACGAGCACATCTGCGAATCACTCGAGTTGCTCGCACGTGAGGTCCTGCCCGAGTTCCAGGAGGGAGAGGATGCGAGAGAGGCGGCGAAGTCGGGCCGCCTCGCACCCGCGATCGAGGAGGCACTCACGAGGCGGGACGGACCCCGTGGGGCGGATCCGGAGTACGTGATCGAGCACGAAGGCAGCTCGTTCTACTGATCTGGAGGCACGCCCGTCGCTCCCGGCTCCGACCCTGCCGCAAGGACGGGACCACTACTCTCCTCGCATGCGACTCGAGCTCGGGACCACCGCCATCCACATCCTGTCCTGCTGGATCTTCAACTGCTATCTCATCGAGGACGGCGGTGACGGTGGCCCCCTGGTCGTGGACGCGGGGATCCCTCGGAACGTGCGGTCGGTGCTCGACGAGCTCACCGGTCCACTCGGCCGGAGCAGCGGAGACATCGCCGCGGTGGTGGCGACGCACACGCACAGCGATCACGTGGGCGGTCTCCCGGATCTCACTCGTACTGCCCATGCGCCTGTTCACCTGCCGCGCAGGGCAGAGTCCTATGCGTTGGGGGAGGATCCCCGCAATCCCGGCTTGCGTTCCATGCTCCGGATCTGGCCCGTTCTCCTCGACCAACCCTTCGACATGAGAGGCCTCAGGGAGCTGCAGGAGGTGTCCCGCGACACCGGATACGGACAGGGCGGGCCCTATCGCATGCCGGTCGACGTGGCCGGATACCTCGACGATGGCGACCGCATCCCCGCTGCCACCGACTGGGAGGTGATCCAGGCGCCGGGTCACACGGACGACTCGACGTGCTTCTACAACCCCAGGACCAAGGTGCTCCTCTCGGGTGACGCCGTCCTCACTGCGGGAGGCCGGGCATGGTTCAACCCCGAGTACGTGGACGCCGGTCTCTCGGGAGACACGGAGGCACGCTTGCGTGACCTCGACGTCGACGTGCTGCTCCCGGGCCATGGCCGGCCCCTGGTCGGCGACGACGTCCTCGGGGACGCCCTCACCCACACCGACGTTGTCCCTGGTCCCCTCCGCCACGCGCTCCGGGGTCTCACCGAGCAGGTGGTCAGCAGAGGGTCTCCTGCGCGAGGGCTGTGAACATCTCCGTCGTGAGTCGCAGCGACTCGATGTCGATGCGCTCGTTGTCGCCGTGGAAGCGTGCGCCGAACTCGTCGAGCGTGAGGTCGGTGGAGAACATGCCGAACCCGTACGCAGTGATGCCGAGGCGGCGGAACCACCGGGCATCGGTGGCACCGACGCTCATGTAGGGGATGCAGCGCGATCCGGGGTGGAATCGCTGCGAGATGCGGCTCAGCGCATCCCACAGGGGAGTGCGCGAAGGTGAGGCCGTGGAGGCGTCATCGTCCAGGATGTCGATGTCCACGCGTGACGCGAGGTCCTCACCGAGGGCGGCGGCAAGCATCGTCGTCACCGTCTCGGCGTCGTCCCCGGGCAGCGTACGCACGTCGACGTCGAGGTCGACGACATCGGGAATCACGTTCAGCTTCTCGCCACCGCGCACGATCGTCGGCGCGAACGTCGTATGTGTGCACGCGTGTGCCTGGCGGGCGAGGCCCTCGGGGAGTCCCGCGCAGAGATCGACGAGGCCGTCGGCGTCGAGCAGCATCTCGGTGAGCTCGGCCGGGAAGCCAACTTGCTCGATGAACTCGCGCCAGATCTCGTGGATCCGTGTCTCGGGACGGTAGGCGGCGATTCGTCGCACGACTTCGGCCGCCGTGACCACGGCGTTGTCCGTGCGGAAGGGCTGACTCGCGTGGCCCGCCGTGCCCCGGATCCGGATGCGGCAATGCAGTGAACCCTTCTCCGCCACGACGATCGGGATGCGGATGCCGTCGGGCATCGGCAGAGGTATTCCGCCTGTTTCGGTGATCACGTAGTCGGTGCACACGGCGTCGGGTACGTGCTCGGCCAGCCAGTTGGCGCCGAGGCCGCTCTTCGCCTCCTCGTCGGCGACGGCGGCGTACACGAGGGTTCCCTTCGGACGGAACCCGCGGGAGGCGAGGTGCCGGAGGCTCACGGCCATCGCCGCCGTCATGTTGAGCATGTCGACCGCGCCGCGCCCCCAGATCTCGCCGTCGACGAGCTCGCCACCGAAGGGGTCGCGGTCCCATTTCTCCTCGTTCACCGGTACGACGTCCGTGTGACCGATCCAGAGCTGGGAAGGGGCAGACGGATCTGAGCCCTCCATACGGGCGACGAGGCTGCGGCGACCCGTGTGCGGTTCGTAGACCTCCGTGTCGAACCCCGACGTGCCGAGGTACTGCTCGAGGACTTCGACACTGCGCGCCTCTCCGCCCGAGTCCGGGGTGCCGTCGTTCACGCACCGGTTGCGGATGAGGTGCTGGAGGAGGTCCGTGACCTCCGCCTCGATCTCGGGGGATGACTCGTCCATGGTCGTACCCTATCGCCTCTGCACCGGACCATCGCCTGGGTGGGGGGTTCTAGACTCAACCCCTTCTTCGCGAGGCGGGATATGCCGGCAGGGGTTGGATGACCGAATCGGGCGATTCAGAGCCAGATCACGAGCATGTGCGTGCGGTGGCACGGGGCGGCACGCTGAACCTCGTCGGCAACATCATCTACGGCGCCGCGAACTTCGTCCTCCTCGCGATCGTCACGAACGGTCTTGGGGCAGAGACGGCGGGGGCCTTCATCGTCGCCGTCGCGGCCTTCAACATCCTGAGCAAGATCGCCGAGCTCGGTGCCAGCACCGGCCTCATCCGCTTCGTCAGTCGCGAGCGGGCTTTGGGTCAGGTCCATCTCATGGAGACCACGACGCTCGCGGTGTCCGCCCTCGTCTTCGCATGGGGCACGATCCTCGCGATCGCCCTCTGGATCGCCGCCCCGGGTCTCGCCGAGATCTTCGGACGGGGAGGGGACGTCGAGACCGTGACGGACCTGCTCCGCCTGCTCGCCCCCTTCCTCCCCTTCTCGGCGCTCTACTCCGTGATCATCCAGGGCACACGGGGCTTCGACACGATGGTGCCCCAGATCTGTGTCGAGAAGATCGGCAAGGCGTGCGCGCAGCCGATCGCCGTGCCGATCGTGATCGCGCTGGGCGGCGGCGTGGTCGGAGCCGCATATGCGTGGGCAGGCGTTATCGCGGCCGCCACGTTGCCCGCCGTGATCTGGTATTCGAAGCTCCTGAGGCGGGCTCGTTCGGCATCACCGGAGACTCCGGACGGAACCTCTTGGATCTCGCACCTGCGGGAGTTCTGGAAGTTCGCGATCCCCCGCGCGTTCGGGCAGACGTTCCAGGTCGCAGTTCTCTGGCTCGACACGCTTCTCGTGGCGGCATTCCTCTCGGCCGAGGATGCGGGCATCTATGCCGCGGGTTCCCGGTACCTCCTCATCGGCACGTTCACGGCCGAAGCCATCATGCAGGTCGTGGGGCCGCGCGTGAGTGGGCTCCTCACCCTCGGCCGGCGCCGCGACGCGGAGAGTGTCGCCCGGTCGGCGACGGCGTGGCAGGCGGGTCTCACGTGGCCGATCTACATCGTCGTCATCTTCTTCGCCGTGCCCCTACTCCGCATCTTCGGATCGGAGTTCGTGGCGGCTCAGGCCGCTCTGATCTGGCTCTCGGCCGGCATGCTCGCCGCCTCCGTCTTCGGCCCGGCCGACAGCGTCATCCTCATGTCGGGGCGCAGCGCCCTCTCCATGCTCAACGCGGGCACGAGCCTGGCTGTCAACATCGGCGCGAACCTCCTCCTGATCCCGCGGTTCGGCATCGTCGGTGCCGGTATGGCCTGGTCCCTGTCACTCGTGGCCTCGGGGCTTCTACCCTCCATCCAGGCGAGGCTCGCGCTCCACATCAACCTCTGGAGCCGCGCGCTCGCGTTCTCGGTTGGTATCGCTCTCCTCGCGTTCCTCCCTTCCTGCGTCCTGGCTCGTCTGGTTCTGGGAGACTCCTTCGCGGGACTACTCTTGGCATGCGTTCTCGGTGGTTGCGCATTTGCCGCGCTCATGTGGTGGCGGCGCGAAGATGCCGGCTTGGACATGCTCGTGAGCAGCTTCAGGGAACCGCGTCCGACAGCGAGGCCTGCTACATCTGCCGAACTGCGCTGATACCGCGATGATCAATCCCACACTCTCGGCCCACGCCGGCGGACACCATGGACCCGACCTGGCCGACCCTGTCGTGCCGTCGTCTCGGGTACCGCTCGTGGGGGCTTCGTGGCCCGTCGTCGCCGTGTGCGTGGGGGTTCCCCTCGGCTTCTTCGTGGGGTTGCAAGCGGTCATCTGGATCCTGCCCGCGGTCCTCTTCCTGCCGCTCCTCAACAGGCGGGAGCTTCGAATCCCGGCGTCGGCCATTCCCCTTCTACTCCTCCTCGGCTGGATGCTGGTGTCGATGCTCACGATGACCGGCCCGATGAAGTGGCCCCTCACCATGTACCGATGGCTCATGTTCGCGTCGGCCCTCGCGATGTGGCTCTGGATCCTGAACACGGCCGAGGAGACCCTGCCCACACGCAGGATCGTGGACATGCTCGCAGTGCTCTGGGTCGCGTTGATCATTTTCGGTTACCTGGCGATGGCGTTCCCGGCGCTGTCGGCTCCGAGCCTCACACAGCAGGTTCTGCCCGGGAGCTTGGGAACCGAGCCATTCATCCGAGACCTCACGACCTTCCGATTCGCAGAGACCCAGGTGCTCAGCGAAACCGTGGTGAGTCGGCCGTCGGCACCCCTTCCCTACACGAACGGTTGGGGGTCGACCATGGCCCTGCTGACCCCGTTCTTCATCGCGTCCTTCTTCGTGGGAAGAAGCCGCCGGCGCCAGTACCTCGGCGTCGTCTTCGGTCTTCTCGCAATTGCACCGATCGTCGTCTCCGCGAACCGCGGGCTGTGGCTCAGCCTCTTCATCGGGGCGACATATCTGGCGATCCGGCGCACCCTCGTGGGTGACTGGCGTGCCTTGGCGGTGCTGATCGTGTCCTTGGCGGTCATCTTCTCGGTCATCACCCTCACGGGGATGACGAGTGTGATCAGCAGCAAGCTGGACGATTCGGAGGACAGCAACGAGCAACGGAGTGGTCTCTACTCGGCAGCTCTCGATGCGACGATGGACTCACCCCTCCTCGGATTCGGTGCGACCCAGTCGGGCGAATACCAGAATCCCGTAGGAACGCATGGCCTGCTGTGGTACGTGATGTTCGTGCATGGTTTCCCTGCCGTGACGTTTCTCGTCCTGTGGGTGTTGGCGATGCTCGTCACCACGGCGCGGGCGAGAACACCCACAGGACTGCTCGCCCACACAGCCATCCTGATCTTCCTCTTCCAATTGCCGATCTACGGCATGCTCCCCCAAGTCGTTCTCATGGGGATCATCGCGGGTATTGCCTGGCGAGAGCTGCCTTCATCACCTCCGGTTCCCACACTCGACGAGCAGAATACCGAGAGGCAGACAACACGGAGCCTTCCATGAGTTCAGAGTCACCAGAACGGTCCCGGGCTGAGGTGGCCGTGCGTGAGGCGACGAAGTCCCTGCTCCGGGATTTCGCGGTCCGGACTGCGAGGTGGAGGGGAGAACCACGCTTCTTGATAGTCGGCGCGAAGCGCGGTGGGACCACTTCACTGTGGAACTACCTGCAGCAATATCCGGGGATCCCACCCCTCTTCCCACGACAGCAGAAGGTCAAGGGGACATACTTCTTCGATGAGAACTGGGCCAAAGGGATGGGTTGGTACAGGTCGTTCTTCTGGACCAACGCGCATCTCGAACGCATGGAGAAGCATCTGGGATATGTCCCCGCCGTGGGGGAGGCCAGCCCGTACTACCTGTTCCATCCGCTCGCACCCGAGCGTGCCAGGTCGGTGTTGCCGGATGCGAGAGTCATCATCCTGCTCAGAAACCCCGCTGACAGGACGTTCTCGCACTACAACGAACGCGTCTTCAACGAGACCGAGAGCCTGTCCTTCACGGAGGCACTCGAGGCCGAGCCGGAGAGGCTCCGGGGTGAAGAGGAGAGGATCCGCAGGGACCCGGCTTACGTGAGCTTTGCGCATCGTCACCAGAGCTACCTGGCCCAGAGCAAGTACGCGCCGATGCTCGAACGGTGGCTCGAGGCCTACCCGCGTGAGCAGGTGACAATCCGCTTGAGTGAGGACCTCTACCGCGACCCGCAGTCGCTCTGCGACGAGGTCGCCGCGATGCTGGGGCTGCCCGGGCAGCGTCTCGAGGGGGTACGGGCACACGCAGCCGTACCCGCCGAGTTCGATCCGAGCATGCGGGCCCAACTCGAAGAACGCCTTGCTCCCGACATGGAGGCCGTCGAGAAGATCCTGGGGTATCCGACGGGATGGCTGCCCGTGGACGGGGGGGCTCGCGCCCGGGACTAGTGTTCTCGGACGGCATCGGGCGACGCGACATGCGTGGGGCGGGCAGTGGCGAAGGATGCGCCGGCGGGAGTCGGCTGCGTCCGGTCGAGAGCGACGGTGTCTCCCGAGATTCCCCCTCAATCCCGTGTGCACACCAGCCGATACACCACGCTATATCCGGACAAATAGGAGCAATACTCGCAAAGCATCTGATTTGTCCAGAGAGGTCAGGTTTCGTTCACGAGCATGGGTCGCGGGACCCAGGCGGGTCGGGACCCACGACCCAAGTCCGCTGGTCAAAGCGGATTATGTGCGGAATGGCCCGTTCAGTAAAGGAAATGTCCGTATTCGCCGAATTCATGTTGGGTCACACCTCGACTCGGAGATCGACTCATCGCTAGGCTGCCCCGGCTTGGGTGGGAACACTGAGCCACCACGTTCCGGGCGCGGGCCATCGCTCTGAGCGGTCGCGAGTGGGGAGTCAGCCTCAGCATCGCGGCACACGAGGAACTGCAACATGACAACGAAGCTTCGCCGGACGCTCACAGCCTTGGTTGCGCTCACCGTATTCGGGGGAATCCTGTTCGTGGTCGCCCCTGCGTCCCGGGCCGTGGACGAGATCGTTCTCTCGGCAGACGGCAGTGACTCGGGCGTGGTCGACCAGACCCGTGACGGCCAGGCGGATGTCGCCTCGTACGGGTCGGCGAACAGGGGTCTGTCGGTGGGTGAGCAGCCGTCAGCCGGGCACGACCTTCGTTACGTGCTGCCGTTCGACTTGACTCCCGAAGTCAAGAGCTCGATCGCGCGGGGTGGAGCCGTTCGACTCGAGTTCACGATCTGGCGGGCGGACGAGCTCCGTGGACGTTCCCTCGAGGTATACGGACTCGACGGTGCGCCGACAGGCCTGTCGGACTACACGCGCGACGGGTTGGCGCTGGCGACGTTCGCCCCGACACCAGGTCGTCTCAGCCTCGACGTGACCGAGTTCGCAGCGGCGGCGAGCCAGGACACCGTCACGATCAGGTTCCAGCTGAGCAGCGGTGGGGATCCCGCCGACGGGGTCCTCACGCAGGTCAACATCGCCACGCAGGAGTCGTCCAAGGACGTGAACCGGCCCAAGCTCTTCGCCGAGGAATCGCCTCCACCACCCCCGACGCCTGCGACCCGGATCGCCCTCGCGACGGACAGTGGCGTCGTTGACCTCGACGCGAACGGGAGCCCAGACAGAGCCGGATATGGTGCCGAGAACCGGGCACTGTCTGCCGGTGAGCAGGGGGGACAGGGTGCGGACCTGCACGTGGTGATGCCGTTCGAGATGACTGATGTCAGGGCGTTCATCGCCGCAGGTGGTCGGGTCACGCTGAACTACAGGGTGTGGCGGGCCGACAATCTCGCCGGCCGCACCCTCGAGGTCTACGGGCTGAGCGGAAACCTCACGGGACTGGGCGACTATGCCCGGGCGGGCACCCTGCTCGAGGACTACTCCCCCACGGTGGGGCGGCACGCTCTGGACGTCACGGGCTTCCTCTCGTCCGTGACCGCCGATGCCGTCACCTTCAGGTTCGAGACGAGCGATCTCGCCAATGCTGCCGACGGACTCTGGACGCAGGTCAACGTGGCAACAGCCGAGGCCACCCTCGACTCTAACAAGCCGCAGTTGACCTTCGACGACTCAGGCGTCGGCGCCACCACCACGAGCACTACTTCTACTACTACCGCTCCTCCGACGACGGCTGCGCCCACGACGACGACCAGTACGACGACCACTACGACGACGGCTGCGCCCACGACGACGACCAGTACGACGACCACTACGACGACGGCTCCGCCTACTACCACGACCACTACGACCACGACGGCGCCGCCGCCGTCGGGTGATGTGCAGGTGTTGGATGCGTCGCGGGCGTGGCGTTTCTTCGATGGTGGCCTGAACTTGGGGACGGCGTGGCGTGAGGTGGGGTATGTCGATCTGTTGTGGGAGCAGGGGGTCGGTGCGTTCGGTGCGGGTGATGGTGGGATCGCGACGGCCGTGGATCTGGGGCCGTCGGGCGACAGGTATCCGACGACGTATTTCCGTACGACTGTGAACGTGAGTGATGTC
>JADZDR010000017.1 GCA_020850945.1 Acidimicrobiia bacterium
ACTCCGACACACCCGGGGATACGGACCCGCAGCCGCTCTCCACCGAAGCCGCGATCCGTGCCGACCCGCGCCTCACGGACGACCAGAAAGCCGCCCTGCTCAGCGTCTATCGCTCCTACGTCGAGGCGACCCGCACCGAATCCGGATAGGCGCGTCCGAACGCCACTTGTTCACCCCGACGGTCCACCTGTCGATGTTCCCAACAGAGACTCCACCGGAGCGGGCGCGAGAGCGAGGCGCGATGCGGCGCCGTATCTTCGGACTCGAACAGGAATACGGGGTTGCCGGAACAGATGCGACTCTGCAGCCGTGCGTGGCCGATCGCATGGTCCGGCCCCTCGCCCGCCGGAACAGGACGACTTCACTCGACCTCTCGACGTTTCTCGACAACGGGGGACGCGTGTACGTGGACACGGGGCAGCACCCCGAGTACGCAACCCCCGAGTGTGACTCCGTCCTCGAGCTGCTTCGCTACCACCGGGCTGGGGACGTCCTCATGGACAGCCTGCGTCGCCGTGCGGAGATCGAGATCTCCGAGGAATACGCCCGCCCCACCCCCCTCACGGTGCTCAAGAACAACCTCGACTCCCGCGGCACGACCTACGGCTGCCACGAGAACTACCTCCTCCCCCGTTCTGTCCACATGCAGTTCGCGACGGCCGTGCTCGTGCCGTTCCTCGTGAGCAGGCAGATCTGGGCAGGTGCCGGTGCCGTCCTCCCACCCGATCCGGAGGCCGGACGTAGCTCGGCTCGGTTCGTGATCGGCCAGCGGGCACTGGCGATCGAGAGCGTCGTCGGCACGTGCACGACACAGCAGCGCCCCATCGTGAACGCCCGCGACGAGCCGCATGCCGAAGCGCGTCGCTACCGGCGCCTCCACCTCGTCCTCGGGGACGCCAACATGGGGGATGTCCCCACCTTCCTCAAGGTGGCGGTGACCGGCATGGTCCTCGACGTGATCGAAGCAGCCGGCGTCGTGCGCCAGGCCGACGACCTCGTGACCGTCCCGTCCTGGTGGCCCGCCCCTGTCGAGCTCTGGCCCATGGCAGGGATCGCCCTCTCCGACCCCATCACGTCACTTCGTCGCATGTCGGAGGATCTCACGTGCCGCCGTTCCGTCCCGCTCGCGGGCGGAGGCCGCCTCTCCCCTCTCGACATCCAGTGGCGCTACGTCGAGCTCGTGGACAGCCACTTCCTCCGTCACCAGATGACCCAGGAGCAGCGGCTCGCATTCGGCATGTGGGTGGCGATCCTCGAGATGCTCGAGATCGACCCCGCCCGCGCGCACCGCCACGTCGACTGGGTGGCGAAGCTCCGACTCCTCGACCGTGCTGCCTCCCGTGGCGGCTGGGGCATGGCCGACCCCGAGGCACGTGCCATCGACTTCCTCTTCCACGACATCTCCGAGAGTGGACTCCACGCCAGGCTCACCGCCCGTGGCCTCGTCGAGACGCTCGTGTCCGCACACGAGGTCGGCACGTGTGTCGGGGAGCCACCTCTCGGGACACGTGCTCGGCTCCGCGCGGACGTGATCCGTCGCGCACGTGAGCTCGGCGCCCGCATCGTCGCCGACTGGTCGATGTGCAAGGTCGCGTTGCCCAACGCCGAGTGGTCCACGGTCTCGCTCGCCGACCCCTTCGTCGGGCGCGACCCGGCGGCGGTCACGGCCGCACTCCCCGAGCCTGCCGATGATGTGCTCGCAGCGACTGCGGTTCCCGCTTGAGGTGCGGGCCGGATCCGGTTCTGCTCGACAGCGTCTCCTCATACGCCATAGCTTGCACACATGCCACGCCGCCCGACCCTCTCCCGCGCCGCCGTCCGCGCCCTTGTCGCCCTCCTCTCGACCGTGATCCTCGCCGGGGCCGCCGCGGCCTGCTCATCGGACGGGGAGCCGGAGGCGGCACCCGCCGCATGCGAGCTCATGACGCGGGCCGACGTGAAGGCTGTCTACGGAGTCGACACGGAAGGTGTCGAGGTTCCCGAAGACCCCCCCGATCCCAAGAGCAGCAGATGCGCATACGACACGGGGGCTGCCGGCCAGATCCGGCTCCTCGTGCAGACTCTGCCCGACGTCGACACCGCCGAAGCCCAGTTCGAGGACTTCCGCCGCCAGTTCGTGGAGTTCGAGGAGGTCGAGGGCGTCGGTGACGAGGCCGTCTGGGCCCCCCCGACCAGCCAGCTCATGGTGCGTTCCGGGAACACCTACTTCGTCCTCACGAGCCCCGTCGACACATCAAAGGAGACTGCCGAGGAGATGGCGGCACGCGTCCTGTCCGCACTCCACGACACAGTGTGACGGGGACGACACCGCTCACCTGCGGAGCAGCTCGGCGCACTGGAAGGCGAGGTCGAGGGACTGACGTGCGTTGAGCCGGGGGTCGCACACCGTCTCGTAGCGCTCGGCGAGTTGATGTGCACCCACCTCCTCCGAGCCGCCGAGGCATTCCGTCACGTCGTCGCCGGTCAGCTCCACGTGCATACCGCCCGGCCACGTCCCGTGCTCGCGACAGACCTCGAAGAAGTCGACGAGCTCACCCACCACGTCCACGAATCGGCGCGTCTTGAAACCGGATTCGTGCGCGAACGTGTTCCCGTGCATCGGGTCGCACGCCCACACGACGGGATGACCGGCCTCCCCCACCGCCCGCAGCAGGCGCGGGAGCAAGTCCCGCACCCGTCCCTGCCCGAGACGGGCTATGAGCGTGAGCCGCCCCGGGGACCGGGTCGGATCGAGAGTCTCACAGACCGCGAGGAGCTCGTCGGGTGTCGTGGCCGGGCCGATCTTCACCCCCACCGGGTTGTGCACGCCCCGCAGGTATTCGACGTGTGCGCCGTCGGGCTGGCGCGTCCTGTCACCGATCCAGAGGAAGTGGGCGGAGCAGTCGTACCAGTCGCCCGTGATGCTGTCACGACGCGTGAGCGACTCCTCGTATCCGAGGAGCAGGGCCTCGTGCGAGGTGAAGAGATCGACCTCGTGCAGGCTCGCCTCGTGCTCGAGGTCGATACCGCACGCCTGCATGAAACGCAGCGCGCGGTCGATCTCGTCGGCGATCCGCTCGTACCTCCGTCCCTCCCCCGAGCCACGCGCGAACTCGAGGTTCCACTGGTGGATGCGCCTCATGTCGGCAAAACCACCTTTGGTCAGAGCCCGCAACAGGTTGAGCGTCGCGGCAGAGTGCTGGTAGGCGGCAACGAGCCGCCGCGGATCCGCCTGCCGGGAATCGGCGGAGAAGGCATGGCCGTGCACACTGTGACCGCGAAACGAGGGCAGCTCCACGTCCTCTCTCGTCTCGGTGGCCGAGCTGCGGGGCTTCGCGAACTGGCCGGCGATCCGACCCACCTTCACGACAGGGACACCTGCCCCGTAGGTCAACGTCACGGCCATCTGCAGGATCACCCTGAGCTTGTCGCGGATCGAGTTCGCCGAGAGGTCGTCGAACGACTCGGCACAGTCACCTGCCTGGAGCAGGAACCCCCGCCCGGCCGCCACTTCGGCCAGCCTCGCGCGAAGTGCTCGCGCCTCTCCCGCGAAGACCAGCGGCGGCAGTCCTGCAAGCTCCTCGAGCGCAGCCTCGAGCGCAGCCGCATCCGGCCAATCCGGCTGCTGGGCTGCGTGCAGATGACGCCACGACGTAGGCTGCCAGTCGGACCCGAGTGCGGCGAGCCGGGACGCATCCGTCTCTCTTGCCCTTTCGGTCACGGCCGCAATCTACCGATGGGTAATCGGTACCAGGAAGCGGGTTTCGGAGGACGTGCCGGATGCACGTCGAAGAACGTCCTTACGCGGGTGGAGTACTCGACCTCATGACCAGCCCTGGCTCGCACGACGGCACACAGTCCGGCCGAATGCACCGGCCCGGACGCGCGCGCCGGCGCACGGTCGCCGCCCTCGTAGGCGGGCTGGTGCTCCTCACGCTCGGATTCCCCGTGTCGGCCCAGTCACCGGACGAGACTGCGACGACAGCTCCGAAGGACGCGAAGACGCTCTTCCTCGAAGCCCGGACCGAGCTGCGCGATCTAGAGAAGGCCAGCGCGCAGCTCGCCGTGGACTACCAGGAGTTCCTCCTCGAGCTCGACCAGATCGATGCCCGCGTGGCAGACCTCGAAGCACGCATGGAACAGCTCGAGGAGTACGCCCAGGAGGACAAGGAGGAGCTGCGCCGGATCGCCGTGGCCACGTACAAGTACGGCGCCCTCCCCGTGCGTCGCCTCGACGCCGCGATGGGCACAGGCAGCATCAACGACTTCACGCTCGCGTCCCGGTACCTCGACCAGGTCCAGGAACGAAACCTCGGTGCCTACAAGAGCCTGCGAGACGGCGGCCAGGCGCTCGCAACGGCCAAGGCGAGGTACGAGCAGGCCCGAGATCAGCAGGCCCGCATGAAGGACGAGATGCGCCGGCACCGCGAGAACATCGAGATCCTGATCGACCGCCAGGAGCAGATCGTCGAAGAGCTGAAGGGGCAGGTTCCCCCCGAGCAGCTTGCCGAGCTCACGAGGGCGACCCGGGGCAAGATGAAGATCCCCGAGGAGCTGCTCGTGTACGGGAACGGCCGCATCCCCGACGGCGTCCTCGCCCTGATCGGTATCGGCCGGCACCGCCTCTGGGGACCTGCCGCGGAGGCGTTCCGCCGCATGTACGTGGACGGCCTCCTCGACGGCGTGATGATCGGTGTGACCGACTCGTATCGCAGCTACGAAGCCCAGGTCGACGTGGCCAGACGCAAAGGCCTCTACAAGAACGGGGGTCTCGCCGCCACACCCGGCACGAGCAACCACGGCTGGGGTCTCGCCCTCGACCTCGATCTCGACTACGACGCGCAGACGTGGATGCGCGAGAACGCCGGACAGTACGGGTTCGTGGAGGACACACCCCGGGAATCCTGGCACTGGGGCTACTACGGGCACATGCAATAGCCTGATGCGACCGGCCCCGGCGTTCGCCCAGGTCCACGAGCGGCGGAGCAGGTCGAGAGGGCGGCTGTGTCGAAGTCGGAGGGACAGCCACCCCCTTGCGTCTCGACATGGCGCGGGACCGGATCTGCGATCGGAGCCATGACCGACATGACCGCCAGCCGTCCATCTCGCGAGCGCATGGGTATCATGGACGTGCCGTTCTGGGACTACGGATTCGGCAACAATCGCCAGATCGGCGGCATCGTCTACGTCCTCGGCGGCCAACCCGCGGTCGATGACGTCAGGGCACGTGTGCGGACGCTTCTCGACTGGTCACCCCGCCTCAGGCAGCATGTCGAGGAGTCGTGGGGCCACATCCGGGCGCCGTTCTGGGTCGAGGACTCCGACTTCGACCTCGACAGCCACTTCCACCACGTGCAACTCGACGGAATCGGATTGCCCGAGTTCCTCGACAAGTACTCCCGCCGCTACGAGATCCCGCTCGACAGCAGGCGGCCACTGTGGGAGGTGTGGTACTACACGGGTGTCGAAGGGGGCTCCTGCCTCGTCCTCAAGATGCACCACTCGATCTACGACGGCCTGGTCTTCGCGCAGATAAGCCGGATCCTCTCCGACACGCCGCCCTCGCTCGACGAGGCAAAGCGCAAGATCGCCCAGATCCGCGCCCGCACCGCATCGGCGCGGCGCGAGGACAGGACCGGTAGCACCGGGACCGAGTCGGGCATGTCGAAGCTGAGCAGGGTCCTGGTCGACCAGGCGGCGCGTCTGCGCAGGCAAGGTGAGAGCATCTGGCCCGAACCCCTGGGTCACAGTCGCCAGATCTCGGCCACTTCCCTGCCCATGACAACGGTACGAGCGATCCAGAAACGCACACGCACCTCCCTCACAGCGGTCTACCAGACGTTCTGGTCGATGGCGGTGCAGGCGATGCACGGCGGCCTCGACCGGGAGATCGCAGTCTCGCTGCCGATGTCCATGCGCCATCTCACACAGCCCGTGCATCCACTCGACCTCGACAGCCGGCAGACGTCGACACCGTTCCTCATCCCCTACCAGATCTCCGACCCCGGCACGCGACTCGCCGAGATCGACCGGCGGCTGGGAGAGCTCAAGGCGCGACGCGTGCAGATCTTCGCAGCCGCCCAGATCGCCAGACACGCGCCCCGCCAGGTCCTCAAACGTGCCGTGGTCGCCAAGATCAGGCTCACGAACATGGTGGCCTCCTCCGTGCCGGGCCCGAAGAAGCCCCTCGACATGCTCGGCCATCGGGTCTCGAACCTGTACATGCACACGATGCCCGTCCCCCACAACCCCCTCGTCGCGGGCTTCGTGAACTACGGCCCTCAGCTCGAGGTGACCCTCACGGCCGACCCCGACATCATCCCCTGGGTCGAGAAGATGCCGGGTGCCGTTGCGACTGCCCTCGACGCCCTCGATGCCGCGACCAGCCAGTGACCACGTGCCGGCGTGGCCGGCGAGGTTCGGGCCGGCCCGGGATGGGTGCATACTCGGGGCATGATCACGTACGACCTGATCGACACCGACGCCGACTTCGAGACCCTCGTCGACAAGCTGCGGGCCACTCCCGTGTGGGGCTTCGACACGGAATTCCACCGGGAACGTACCTACTACCCCAAACTCGCACTCGTGCAGATCGCCTCCCCGCACGGCCTGGCCGTCGTGGACCCCTTCAGCGTCGACGTGCGGGGACTTGCAGCCGCCTTCGAGGATTCCCTCGTTGTCGTACACGCCGCGGACCAGGACCTCGAGATCCTCGACGTGCACGTGGGGACAAGACCGACGCGCCTCTTCGACACGCAGATCGCCGCAGGGTTCCTCGGCATGGACAACCCGTCGCTCGCAAGCCTCGTGAACCGGGCGCTCGGTGCCGACCTCCCCAAGGGTGACCGCCTCACGGACTGGACGCGCCGGCCCCTCTCGGCTGCCCAACTCGAGTACGCGGCGGCCGACGTCGTGCACCTCCTCGGCCTGCAAGAGACGCTCGCCACCCGCCTCGAAGCCGCGGGCAGGCTGCAGTGGGCCCTGGACGAATGCGCGCATCTGCTGGCGAAGCGCCGGATCGTGCGCCCCCCCGACGAGACGTGGTGGCGGCTCAAGGGCAGCCGCAGCCTGCGGGGGAAGGCACCTGCGGTCGCCCAGGCCGTGTGCGCGTGGCGAGAGCGTGAAGCGGAGCGCCTCGACATCCCACCCCGCATGATCCTGCCCGACCTCGCGATCCTCGCCCTCGCGCAGCGCCCACCGACGGACCGCGAAGGCCTCCTCGCGATCCGGGGGGTCGACGCCCGCCACCTCCGCAAGGGGGCGGACCGCAGGGTTCTCGACGCGATCAGGACAGGCATGGACCTCCCCGCCGATCGGTTGAGGCGTCCACCTGCCGGGGAGTCCGAGGGAAGGCTCAAGCCCCTGATCACGGCCGTGATGGGGTGGGTCGCGCAGCGAGCGTTCGACCTCGACCTCAACGCCACCCTCCTCGCCACGCGGTCGGATGTGCAGGCTCTGCTCGAAGGCGCGCCCGCCACGAGGCTCGTGGACGGCTGGCGCAAAGACGTCGTCGGCGGATCGATCCTGCGCTTCGCCGCCGGTGACGCCCATCTCGTGGTCGACGGTACGACGATTCGCATGGTCTGAGCCGACCACTCGTATCTGGCCCGAACAGGCCACGGCGCCTTTGGGTTACCCCTCCCACCTGCCGAAGTAGATGTGAAGGGGGAAGTCGATGGCGACGACTGCAGAACGTGTGGCGCACATATGGCGCCGACTCGGCTTCGGGCCGACACGCGCCGACATCGAGGTGGGAGTCGCATCCGGCGACCCCGCGGGCCTCGTCGAGGAGTTGCTCGCCCGCCCACCCACCGGTGCCGCCGCGTGGGCATTCCCTCCGGTCACAGCCGAGTGGGACTGGACCTCCGCCTCGCGGTTCGTGGAACGCCACTTCGCGAACATGGCGCACGGGGCCAACCCCGTCCAGGAACGGACGGCTTGGATCCTGCAGGGCCTAGTCGTCGTTTCGGCAGAGGGCGTCAACTACCAGCAGATGGCAGGCCACACCGTGTTCCTGCGCGATCGTGCCTTCGCGAGCTACAAGGCACTCCTTCGCGACGTGAGCACGACGGCCGCGATGCTCGAGTACCTCTCCGGCGACAAGAACACGCGCTTCCATCCGAACGAGAACTTCGCGCGGGAACTGTGCGAGCTCTTCTCGCTCGGCCCCGTCCACCCGGTGACCGGGGAGAAGAACTACACCGAGGACGACATCAAGGAGATGGCTCGCGCCCACACGGGATGGCGGCTCACGTGGCCTCCACCGCGCCAGGTCCTGTTCGACCCGTGGTACCACGACAGCGGCACGAAGGAATACCTCGGCGGGGTCCATCCCGATGCCGGCGTGAACGACGCCGCGCAGGTCATCGAAGCCATCACGCAGCATCCGAGCTGGGCCGCTTTCGTCCCGGAGTACTTCTACAGGGAGATCGTCGGTCTCGACCCCGCGCCCGCCGTGCTCGCCGAGCTCGGAGACGTGTTCGGCCCCGAGGGTGACCTTCGCGCCCTCGTCGAGGCGATCGCCCGTCGTCCCGAGCTCCTCTCCGACGCGGCCATCGGCACACGCGTGAAGTCTCCGGTCGAGCTCGTCTGCGGACTCATGCGCATCCTCGAGATCCAGGATGCGTCGTGGCTGGGTGTCATGTGGCGCATGGGGAGCCGCTTCGGCCAGCACCCCTTCTTCGCACCGAACGTGAGCGGCTGGCCGTCAGGGACCGCGTGGCTCCACGCCGGGCACCTCGTCGCCTGGTCCGACCTCCTCATGCCTGCCCTGTGGTGGCGCGACTCGGGTGGCAGCGACGTCCCCGCCGAGCAACGTGTCCAGCCCCTGCGTGACCTCTACGCAGGCTCGACACGGACGAGTGTCGTGGACAACGCCATCTCCCTTGCAGGTCTCGCCGGCGTGACACCATCGACTCGCGCCGCCCTCGAAGCCTTCGCCGGCGCGGGCTCGTGGAACCACGCCCGCGCGGTCGGAGTCCTTCACCTCCTCCTCTGCTCGCCCGATTGGTTCGTGAACTGAGGTAGGTCATGCCAGAGACAGAAGAGCTCGCAAGACGCCACTTCCTCCGGAGCCTGGGCACGATCGCACTCGGAGGAGTGGGCGGCGGACTCGTCTTCCGTGCGTTCGGCGGGCCTGGCGCGGGTGCGATCGAGGGGATGCTGGGCGATCCTCTCCCGACCGGAACCCCCATCCTCGTCCTCGTCGACGTCAACGGCGGGAACGACGACCTCTCGACACTCGTCCCGATCGACGATGCGTGGTACTACGACAAGACCTACGGCCACGGCAGCCTGGCCATCCCGCCGGCATCCACGCGCCTGCCGGCCGGCCTGCCCGGATACGGCCTCCACCCCTCCCTCACCTGGCTCGCCGAGCGGTGGAACACACACCACGACGTCGCCTTCGTGCTCGGCGTCGGCCAGACCGAGACACAGGAGTTCTCACACTTCGTGTCCGAATCCACCTGGCGGACGTGCGTCATCGGCCGGCGCGAGCCGACCGGGTTCCTCGGCCGTTTCAACGACCGCGTCCACCCCGGCTCCCTCGTGGCGGCGATCTCGCTCGCCGGCCTCCACCCGGCCCTCGTCGGTCACGACATCCACGTCCTCGGCGTCCCCCGCGTGGAGGAGTTCGGGATCCAGGCCTCGTGGCAGTGGCGCAACGACGACGCCTACTGGGGGGCGTACGACCAGATGGCGGCTGCGGCACTCACCGGGAACCTCGGGGCTGCCTCGCAGATGATCCGCCAGACTCTGGACGCGCCGGCGACGATCCGTCCCGCGGCCGTCCCGTCCCTCGACGCCGGCCTCGAACGGGGATCCCTCGCGTGGCAGTTGGCCCAGGCCGCCATGCTCATCAACGCGGGCGTGCCGTGCCAGACCTACGCAGGTGTCCTCGACGGCTTCGACACGCACACCAACCAGCTCACGGCGCAGGCGACGCAGCTGTCGAACGTCGACACCGCCCTCGACCTCTTCTTCAGGGCCCTGTCGGAGCAGCGCCGCCGAGATGTCTGTGTCCTCCTCCACAGCGAGTTCGGCCGCCAGGTCACGGCCAACGGATCCGGTGGGACGGACCACGGCCAGGCCGGCCTGAACATCCTCGTCGGACCGCCGGTGGCAGGCGCCGCGTACGGGGAAGCCCCGACGCTCGATCCCGGCGGTCCGACACGGCCCAACCGGATCTGGGATGCACGTATCCCCACATCGGACTTCAGGAGCGTGTTCGCCACCATCCTGACGTGGCTGGGTGACGATCCCGGCATCTCGTCGGAGGTCCTCGGTCGGACCTTCGAGGAGTTCCCCGTGTTCAAGGGCGGACCCCCGCAGCCGCACCCCGTGCGTGTACGCAATCCCTCCACCCCACGACGCCGCCCCGCCCCGTGACATCCCCAACACCCTCTGTCATTTCGAGTTGAATCGTGTTGTACTGGGGTCCGCGGAGCGCCAAGCGGGGAGAAGCACCATGAACGTTGAGGACGTTCTCGAGTCCAAGGGGAGGCAGGTCGCGATCATCGGACCGGATGCGTCCATCGCTCTCGCCATCCACAAGCTGAAGACGGGCGGGATCGGGTCCCTCGTCGTCTCCGAGGATGGCACCACGGTGAGCGGTATCGTGTCCGAACGCGAGGTCGTGCGGGCACTGGCCGAGCACGGAGCGGAGCTGCTCCGCCTGCGCGTGGTCGACATCATGCGGCGCCGCGTCGTCACGTGCACGTGCACGGATTCGATCCAGAGCGTCATGACCGAGATGACGGTCACGCGCAGCCGTCACGTACCCGTCGTCGAAGGCGGAAGGCTCTGCGGGATCGTCAGTATCGGCGACCTGGTGAAGAAGCGGCTCGAGGAGCTCGAGCTCGAAGCGAATGTCCTGCGCGAGTACATAGTCGCACGCTGACACGCGCCCCGCGCGCTCAGCTCGCGACCAGCTCCTCCTCCAGGACCGATACGACATCCACGCGTCCCTGGTCCTGGGCAACCTGCAGCGCGCTGCGACCCGAGGCGTTCGGGGCCTCGATGTCCGCCCCGGCCTCCCGCAGGAGCCTCGCGATCTCCGGTCGCCCGTTCAGGGCGGCTATGTGCAGGGCGGTGCTCCCCCACCGGTCCTTGGCATCGACATCCCCGCCGGTACGGATGTAGCGCTTCACCTGGCTCACGATGCCTGCCTGTGCCGCCCAGAAGAGCGTGCCGGGGTTGGACTTGCCCATGTGACCTCACTGCACTCGGACTCGGACCTGGTTCGGATCGTGAGGATATGCGCTGTGGCGCGTCGCGGGAAAGGCGGCGTGGGAGGTGCCCGCCCGCTCAGGCCGTTCCGTACACGGGGGCGGGCGCCGGCGTCTTCGACAGCAGATCCGTCACGGCCGGCCCGATCTCCGCCGGTTCCCACCTGTGACCGGCGTCCACTTCGGGCCCGTGCTGCCAACCGTCCGCCACCGAAAGCCTGCCACCTTCGAGCTCGAACACGCGACCTGTGACCTCGCGGCTCTCGCCGCTACCGAGCCACACGACGAGGGGCGAGATGTTGGCTGGATCCATCGTGTCGAACTCGCCTGCGGTGGGGGCCGCCATCATCTCCGCGAAGACCTGCTCGGTCATGCGAGTGCGGGCGGCGGGCGCGATCGCGTTCGCCGTCACACCGTAGCGACCGAGCTCGGCCGCCTGCACGAGGGTCAGGGTCGCGATCCCCGCCTTGGCAGCCGAGTATGCGGCCTGGCCCACACTGCCCATGAGACCCGCCCCGGAGGAGGTGTTCACGATCCGGGCATCGACCGCGCGACCCGCCTTGGCCTCTGTGCGCCAGTAGGCGGCGGCATGCCGGGCGGGGGCGAAATGGCCCTTCAGATGGACTCGCACGACGGAGTCCCACTCGTCCTCCTCGGCTGCGAAGCACATCCTGTCGCGGGTGAAACCGGCGTTGTTCACGAGGACGTCGAGGCCGCCGAACGTCTCGATCGCCGTGCGGATCATGGCCTCGGACCGCTCCCAGTCCGCGACGTCGGCGTTGTCCGCGACTGCCTCACCGCCCATGTCACGGATCTCGGCCACGACGTCGTGGGCGGGCCCGGCTGACTCCCCCGAGCCGTCGGCGGCGACACCGAAGTCGTTCACGACGACGCGCGCACCCTGGCGGGCGAACTCGAGGGCGTGTGCGCGACCGATACCACGCCCTCCGCCCGTGACCACGACGACACGTCCTTCACAGATTCGGCTCATGCCACAGCGTATCTGACGGGTCGTCAGATACCCCACTCGAACCCCGACCCGGGCCGCCCGCACGAGCAAGATCGGGACGCACGAGGACGCAGTAGAGAACGGCGGTCACGATCCCTGCGACGAGGAGCACGAACGTGCCGACGACGAGCGCGAAGATCCACGTCGTGTGGCGACGGCCGATTGCGCGCCACTCCTCCTCGGGGTGGCCCGCCGCGTCGACGATCGCCCAAATGGGGAACGCGACCGCGGCGATGGTCACGAGACAGACGAGGACGAGCCCGATCACGGTCCAGAGCAACGCGCATTCCTCCTGCACCAGGCGCAGATGCCAGTATGCCCTTGCCGCCTTCACGTCACGCATCGGATACGAGGAACGCCATGTTCGAGACCCTGCGCACGGAGATCCGTGACGGCGTCTTCGTGATCACGCTCACACGCCCCGACGAGTACAACACGATCACACCCGCCCTGCGCAACGACCTCGCGGCGGCGATCGATGCCGGCGAGGCCGCAGCGTCAGCGCACGTGATCCTCCTGCGGGCGGAGGGACCTGCTTTCTGTGCCGGCTACGGACTCGACTGGTCCACCACCGCCGCCGCGAAAGAGCGCACGGTCGGGGACTCCCCCTCGCAGATGCAGGAAGAGGGGGCAGCGGCCGGCGCACGACACCCCGTGTGGGACTCCGTGGCCGACATGAGCATGATCGGCTGGTTCGTCGAGGTCTACATGAAGCTCTGGTACGCACGAAAGCCGACGATCTCGGCCGTGCAGGGCTGGTGCATAGGCGGCGGTACCGACATGGTCCTGTGCTCGGACATCATCATCGCGGGTGAGGGCGCCAGCTTCGGCTATCCGCCCGCACGCGTCTGGGGCATACCGACCACCGCGATGTGGGTCTACCGCCTCGGCCTCGAACGCGCGAAGCGATACCTGCTCACCGGCGACGAGATCCCGGCGCCCGAGGCGGCCGCAACAGGGCTCGTCCTCGAATGCGTACCCGACGAGGATCTCGAGGCGCACGCCTTCGCGTTCGCGCGCCGCATGGCGCAGGTACCCACGAACCAGCTCGTCATGCTCAAACTCCTCTGCAACCAGACGGCCGAGAACATGGGGTTCGCCTCGAGCCGCACGCTCGGCGTGCTCTTCGACGGTATCGCCCGCCACACCCAGGAGGGGCTCGACTTCGTCGATCGCGCCGCCCAAGCCGGATTCCGTCAGGCCGTGCGCGAGCGGGACGATCCCTTCGGTGACTACGGGAGCCGGGCCCGATGAAGATCGGTGTGACCATGCTGGCCACGGATCTCACGATCCCGGTCACGGAGCTCGCCCGCGCCGTCGAAGCGCGCGGCTTCGCCTCCCTCTACCTGCCCGAGCACACGCACATCCCCACGAGCCTGCGCACGCCCCCTCCGACACCGATCGAGGTGCTCGCCGCCGACGATCCGCGCTGCCTCGCGCCGTTCGTGGCCCTGGCTGCCGCCGCCGCTGTGACGGATCACATCGACCTCGGCACGGGCGTGAGCCTCATCGCCCAGCACGACCCCGTCCTCGCCGCGAAGGAGATCGCGACCCTCGACCTCGTGTGCGGCGGCCGCTTTGTCCTCGGTGTCGGCTACGGCTGGAACGAGGAGGAGATGGAGACGCACGGTGTCGACCCTCGGACGCGCCGCGCGCGGGTTCGAGAGCATGTCCTCGCCATGCAGGCCATCTGGCAGCACGAACGGGCCTCGTTCGAAGGCGAGTTCGTCCGCTTCGACGAGCTCTGGTCGTGGCCGAAGCCGGTACGTTCGCCCGGGCCACCCGTCCTCGTCGGCGGCACACCGGGACCGCGGCTCTTCGCCGACATCGCGGAGTGGGGCGACGGCTGGATCCCGATCGGGGGTGCCGGCGTCAAGGACCGCCTCCCCGAACTGCGTCGGGCCTACGAAGCCGCCGGCCGCGACCCCGCATCCCTTCGTGTGGTCGTCTTCGGTTCCATTCCGCAACCGGAGAAGCTGGCGCACTTCGCGTCGATCGGTGTCACGGACGTGGTCCTGCGCCTGCCCACGGGCACGCGGGACGAGATCCTCCCCCTCCTGGACGAGTACACCCACTTCCTCTGACGGTGACGAGGGCGAGGGCCTCGCGTTTGTGCTGCCCTCAGGGCCGCGTCTCGGGCCCGATGAGACCGGTGACCTCGGCCTCGAGATCGGGCTTGCGCACCTTGCCACTGTCGGTGCGTGGCAGCTCGTCCCGGATCTCGAGTCGCTCCGGCCACTTGTACGCCGCCAGCCCACCCGCGGCGAGGTGAGACGTGAGTGCCTCGAGCGAGAGCGTCTGGCCCGGCACGAGAACGACATAGGCGCACGCCTTCTCACCCATGACGCGATCCGGCATGCGGACCACGGCGACGTCGGCGACAGCGGGGTGCAAGGCGACGGCCTCTTCGACCTCACGCGCGGAGATGTTCTCCCCACCCCTGATGATGATGTCCTTGATCCGGCCCACGATCGTCAGGTAGCCGTCCTCGTCCCGTACACCCGTGTCACCGGTGCGGAACCAGCCTTCGGCGTCGAATGCCGCCGTCTGCTCGTCGACATCCAGGTACCCCACGCACATCTCGGGGCCGCGCAGGAGGACCTCCCCCTGCCAGCCGGTCGGGACATCCGCTCCCGTCACGGGGTCCACGATGCGGACGCGGGCGCTGCCGATCTCGCGACCGTCTGTTTCCTCGCACTTCTCGGGCGGATCGCCCGGATACGACGTCGTCGCCGTCGGATACTCGGTGGAGCCGTATGTGCGCTTGCACCAGCATGCGGGCAGGGCGGCACTCGCCTCCCGCACGTTGTCGGGTGTGACGCCCGCGCCTCCCATCGACCAGAGGCGCAGCGACGAGAGGTCCGCCTCTGTGAACTCGGGTCGATCGAGCATCGTGCGCAGGAAGACGGGCGTCCCGATCATGAAGGTGACCCGCTCCCGCTCGATCGTGCGCAGGGCCTCGGCGGGGTCCCACCGGTCCATGAGCACGACCTTCGTCCCGAGGAGCGCGGGGAAGAGGACGCCGTAGACGAAGCCCGCCACGTGCGTGAGCGGCATCGGGAGGAGCAGGCAGTCCCGGGGCGTGATGCCGTGCGGCGCGACGAGGCTGTCGGTCTCACATCGCAGCGTCTCGTGCGTGTGAACGACGCCCTTGGGGCCCGCGGTCGTTCCCGACGTGAAGAGGATGACGGCTGGGTCGCCCGCACCGGGTTCGGGCAGTGCACCGTCGCTCTCCTCACCCGGCGCGAGGAGGGCATCGAACTCCGGTGAGTCGGCGACGAGGAGGCTGGTATCTGCGCGGGCCGAGCCGACGAGCTCGACATGGTCGACGCCTCTGAAGACGCGGGGGACGACCGCGAGGCGGGCGCGGGTGCGCTCGAGGATCCAGCCGACCTCGCTTGCCCGTAACGCCGGTGTGATCGGAGCGAGAACCGCACCCGCCCGCAGGACTGCCCACGAGAGGACGACGGCCTGCCACCAGTTCGGGAGCTGGTGCGCGACGACGGCCCCCGGCTCCACTCCCCGCGACACGAGCCCACGTGCGAGTGCCGCTGACTTGCGGTCGAGATCCTGCAGGGAGAGCCGCACGTCGCCCTGCACGAGACACGTCGCCGTGGCGTCGAATGCCGCCGTGGCCGCGGACAGTCTGGCCGTGAGTGTCTCACCTGCCCACACACCCGTCGCAGACCACTGGTCACGGACCTCTGCGGGCACCGACGAAGAGACGTCCAGCGCGTCCCTCGACTCCCCCACGCTGCACTCCTTGGTACGTCACTCGACCGTCTGCATGGCGGGACCCCGCGGGATCGGGATCGTCTCGGGAAGCATGCTCAGAGGTCGGGGCGCGTGCCAGCGTCCGTTCGGCTGGAGCAGCACCTCGCCCGCGTGCTCGCCGGCCGCATGCGCGGCGATGCCCAGGTAGAACGGCAGGTGCTTGAAGATCGTGTTCCGCGGATACGAGATCGGCACCCCGATCTGGTGGATGTGGTCGGCGTAGACCACGCCCAGGAACGTCCAGCGCCCTCGTGTCTCCTTCGGGTACATGCCGGCGTGGTCCGGTGAGCGCAGCACGCTCTCGACGTGGACATCGCGGGGCGGCTCCCCGGTGACGGGCCAGCGGGCGGATCCGAGGGGAACGAAGCCGTCGTTGTCCGAACGCTCGTACGCCTCGTTGAATCGGGTCTGGTTGTAGAAGTAACGGAGGATGCTGTTCACCTGATACGGGTTCGTCACGCCGGCGATGGAGCGGTACATGACGTCGGGATGCTCGCCGTACGCCGGATTGAACTCCCCGAGCATGTACGCCGAACCGAACTCGCGGGCCGACCGCCAGAGGTCGGATTCGTCATGGCTCATGATCGAGATGAACATGTTCACCGTCGGGATCACGTAGCGCAGCAGGAACTGGGTGACGGCGTGCGTGTCGTCTGCGATCAGAACCCCGTTGTGCGGTCCGGCGACGGTGGTCAGGGATGCGACGGTGTCGGCGACGGTGAGTCTCCGCAGCTCGTCGTCGAACGCGGGTGTGTCGAACGGACGCCAGCCGCCGAGCCCCTGCGGGGAGAGAAGGAACCTCGCGTCGGTGCACGCCTGGCTGTGGGCCACGAGATGCACCTTGCGACGGTGTTTGAGGAAGACCTCGGCTATCCCCTGGGGTCGGAAGCGTCGGAGCACGAAGGGTGTCATGCTGCGCGGGTCGAGGACGTGGCGCGGTCTGTATTCCCGCGAGGCCTCGTGGATGTGATGCGTGTCCGGTGGGCGCCCGTAGAACCACTCGTAGCCCCTGTACTCGGGTGTGTTGAGCGGGTCGGCGGTCGGCGCGTAGGCCGGGAAGCCGTGTGCTTCCAGATGCTCCTTCACCCACTGGAAGTACTCGATGGGACCGATCCTGTTGAACCCGAGGAAGCCGTGCATGAGGACGACTGGATGCTTGTGCCGCTCGAACCAGCGGGCGGTCGCACCGGGGATGCGGGATGCCCTCTGCCAGACACCGCGGGCGATGTGTACGGGAACGTGCCGGACCTCCACGGGCGGGAAGACTACAGGTCGTGCCGGACCGCGCGGCACAGGGCCTTCAGGGGGCCCGCACGAGCGTGCGGGTGAACTCGCGCATGAGGCGCAGGGAGAGATCCGTTTCCTCGTACATCATCATGTGCCCCGCGCCGAGGATCGTGTGGAGACGCGCGCCGGGCAACTCCCGCTCCATCGCGATCGAGTACGGAAGCGGGGTCACGATGTCTCTCTCCCCGACCAGTATGAGCGCCGGTGTCGGCACCGACCCGAGCAGGTGGGACACGTCGAAGTCGATCACGGCGCGCAGTGTGCCGGCGACGGTCACAGGCGGCGTGTGCAACGCCATCTCGAGCGTGGCAGCCACCGGGCCGCGCCGGCCGTGGCGTCCGAAGAGCGACCGGGCGAAGAGGAGACCCGCATCGCTGCGCGCACGCAGGCGGTACGTGCCCGGTTCGATCGACCGCGCGAGAACGGTCGTGAACATCTCCCAGAGGCGCCGCCGCCGCGCTGTCTCCTCGGTGTCGAGGTGGCGGCCCGCGCGGTCGATCTCGAGTGTGGCCGGCACCGTCCCCAGGAGCACGGCACCTATCACACGCCCGTCCCTGATGCTGGGGAAGTCGGCGAGGAACTGCAGGGCAACCATGCCCCCGAGCGCGTGCCCGACGAGAACGACATTGTCGAGATCGAGCTCGGTGAGCACGGTCGCGACATCGACGGCGTGTGTCTCGGCGAGGGGGCGGTCGACCCGCCTCACGTCACTCGCCCCGTGACCGCGGAGGTCGACGGCGACGACACGGTACTCGCCGGCGAGCTCGTCCTGCATGCGCGCCCAGAGGCGGCGGTCCGCGGCGAACCCGTGCAACATGAGGAGTGTCACGGGGCCGGCTCCGCTCGATGCGAAGGCGATGCGGCACCCGTCGGGGGAGGTGACGTGACCGGCCGTCGCGTCACGGGGTGGCGCGAGGAGGGCCTCCGTCGTGGTCCCGTCGCGGGGCACGAGCCTGTCCATGAGGAGGCGCTCGAGGTACCAGCCGGCGGCGATGCCTGCCCCGACCGCACCCAGGGCACCGAGCACCCCGACCGTTCGTGGTGAACCGGATCGTTTGTCGGCTGTGTCAGCCAGCGGGCGTCTCAACACGCCTCCCGGCGACCCTCATTCCACCTCCGCCTTGCGTCGCGCCACACGGTATCGGTTTGCGCCGCAGGAGCGGTGGATCCCCCCTACTCGGGTGTACTCCGCCAGAGAAGCCAGAGATGCGGCCCGTCCGTCCCGACGTCGAGCTCCTCCCGCGTCGTGAAGGAGTGCCGCCTGTAGAAGGCGACGTTGGCCGCCGTCTCGGTCTCGAGATACGCGGGCAGGCCGTCGTGATCGGCGAGGTCGGTACCGGCCCGCACGAGACCGGATCCGATACCCCGGCCCTGCGCTGCGGGATCGGTGCCGAGGACGGCGAGATACCAGTGGTGCTCGTGCGGATGCCGGGGTTGGACCTCGCGGCCGAGCACGAGCATGCGCCGCATCCCCCTCATGCCGGAGCCGAGCATGGCGGGGACGAGCCGCATGACCTCGGCGTTGGTCTCACGCCACCTGCCCGGTCGCCTCCATACCGCGACACCCTGCAAGTCGGCGGACGTGAGGACGACATCGCCACGACCGAGGCTCGCGCGCAGGAAGCGTGCGAAGAACCCGTGCAGCTTCCGGGGACGGCGACTCGGATCCGGCAGGAGCCACGACCAGAGCGGATCGTCATGGAAGGCGCGGGCCAGGACCCCCGCCAGCGAGGAGACGTCCCCTGCCTGCGCCGGCCGGAGGGGCTGCGGGCCGGGCTGGGCGGCGGGGGGTGGGATCGCGCCCGAACGTGTCAAAGGCGCTCGATGATCGTGACGTTGGCCTGACCGCCACCTTCGCACATGGTCTGGAGGCCGTAGCGGCCACCCCGGCGCTCGAGCTCGTAGAGCAGTGTCGTCATGAGACGGGCCCCCGTCGCCCCGAGGGGATGCCCGAGGGCGATCGCGCCGCCGTTCACGTTCACACGGTCGAGGTCCCAGCCGGTCTCGCGTTGCCAGGCGAGGACGACGGAGGCGAAGGCCTCGTTGATCTCGACGAGATCGATCTCCTCCATCGCGAGGCCTGACTTCTCGAGGGCGTGTGCAGTGGCAGGGATCGGTGCCGTGAGCATCCAGACCGGATCCGCACCCCGCACGGACAGGTGGTGTATGCGGGCCCGTGGCTCGAGTCCGTGGGTCTGCAGAGCGCGCTCCGAGACGACGAGGAGGGCTGCGGCCGCGTCCGCGATCTGGCTCGCGACACCGGCGTGGACCTTCCCATCCGCCTCGAGTGTGGGCAACTCGGCCATGCGTTCGAGCGTGGTGCCGCGACGCGGCGTCTCGTCACTGCCGAGATCGCCCACCGGCACGATCTCGGCCTCGAAGCGGCCGCTGTCGATGGCGTCGATCGCGCGCAGGTTGGACTCGAGCGCGAACTCCTCCATGTCACGCCGCGAGATGTCCCACTTGTCGGCGATCATCTCCGCCGACCGGTACTGGCTCACCTCGCCCTGCCCGTACCTCGCGACCCAGCCCGGTGACGTCGTGAACGGATCCGGATAGCCGAGGTCCTGGGCGGCGAGCATGGCCGACGAGATCGGGATCGAGTTCATGTGCTGGACACCGCCGGCGACGACGACTTCCTGCGTGCCGCTCATGACGGCCTGCGCCGCGAAGTGGACGGCCTGCTGGGCGGACCCGCACTGGCGATCGACCGTCGTCCCCGGGACCTCCTCGGGCAACCCGGCGACGAGCCCGCACGTGCGGGCGATGTCTCCCGCCTGGCCACCGATGGTGTCCACACACCCGTATATCACGTCGTCGACTGCGGCCGGATCCACGTCGTTGCGGTCCATGAGGGCACGGATGGGCACGGCACCGAGATCGGCGGGGTGCATGTCGGCGAGCGACCCCTTCTTCTTCCCGATCGGTGTACGCACGGCGTCGACGATGTAGGCCTCGGACATGCGCCGACGCTACCACCCGATCTGACGCACCGTCAGATCGGGTCGCACGAGACCGGTCAGGCGGCGTCCGTGATCGACCACGCGATGCGGTAGGAGGCCCAGGGGAAGGAACGCATCTCGAACCATGTGGAGCTCCCCGACGCCTTCGAACCCGCGAGTCCCACCGACGGGAGGAAGAGCACGGCGTCGAGGGAGCGACCCGCGCCGGGATCATGGATCGACATGTTGCCGAAGTAGAGGGGGAGGCCGGCGAGGCTCTGCAGGTTGATCGAGATGGTGGCCTGGCCCGTGCCGCTTGCGGACGGAACCTGTCCGGATCCGGTCACCGCGGCGAGGGGGGTGAGGAACCCGCGTTTGACGGTGAAGTTGCCCGACACGACATCGGCATCGTTGGTGTAGCTGACCCCGCCCGACACCGTGATCTTGGCGTGATCCTTCGGGGTCTCGCCGGACAGGTAGGCGTCGAGCGCCGTGCCGACGCGGATGCGGGGTTCGCTTCGCCCGCCCGACACGGAGATCGGGACGCCTGTCGCCTTCAGGGCGCTCAGCACGCCGGTGGGCGTGGAGGCCGGATCTGCATCACGGAAGACGGCGAACGCCCCTGCCACGTGCGGCGCCGCCATCGACGTCCCATTCAAGGTCGCGTACCCACCCCCGGGCACTGAGGACCTGACAAGGGATCCCGGTGCGAACACGTCGAGTTCGGGCCCCGCGTTCGAGTACGAGGCACGCGTGTCGGCATCCGTGGTCGCACCCACACTGACAGCCGACGAGATGCAGGCGGGATAGGAGAGCTCGTTCACATAGCCGTCGTTGCCGGCGGAGACGACGACGGCGACCCCGGCCGCGGCGAGTCGGTCGATCGCCGACGTCATCGCGGGAACGAGGATGTCGCAGGCCCCCGTGAAGTGGCCTCCCCCGATGCTGAGGTTCACCGCCGAGACGGGGACGGTGCCGAGCCGGCTGTAGACGTGGTCGAGCCCGGCCACCATGTCGCTGTCGTAGAACAGGAGACAGGGGGCGATCCCGTCACAGGTGACGGGATCGTTCACGACGGTGCCGGCCATGATCGAGAAGACGGACGCGCCGCGGGCGACCCCGTCGAGCGTCGGGCCGTTGCCGGCGGCGATCCCGGCGACGTGCGTGCCGTGCACGTTGTCGGGGCAACCCACGCACGGGACCCCGCTGCCGGAACCGGTCTCTGCCGTTCCCCCTCCGGGACAGTTCCCCCCGGACGAGAAGCAGGCTTCCGCCACGACCTTGCTCGCAAGCATCGGATGCGTCCCGTCGACCCCCGTGTCGATGACCGCAACGGTCTCGCCCGTGCCGTCCCAGCCGGCCGCCCAGGCCGTGTCCGCCTCGACGATGGGGATCGACTCCGCGAGCAGCGGCCGGCGGGGCGTGTCCGGCACGACGGAGACGACTGCAGGATCCGCCTCGAGGGCCTCGAGGCCGGCGGCATCGACGTCGGCCACGAAGTGGGGGATCGCCTCGAACTCGCGGACCACGTGGACACCCCCACCCGCCTCGTCCTCGATCCTGTCGACGGTGGCGCGCACACCGGCCCTCTCCATCGCGATGCCGACGCGGCCGAGGGCGGAGAGATCAGGGGCGCCGACTTCGACGATCACACGTCGTGCGGGTGCGGATTCGTCGTCGGGGGACGCACCCGCAGGTGCACAGATCGCGGCTGCCGCGACGAGTGCGGCTGCTACAACGATCCGTCCCGCTCTGCCCGGTCGGGCTGCTTCCCACATATCGGTCTCCCGCGTCCCGGTCCCAGGGGGGAAGTATCCTCGTGCCGAACCGCCCGGCACAAGTCGTCGAGGCGGACGAACCCGGCCGTCGATTCCGGTGTGTCATGTCCTTCGCAGACCGTCTTGCCCACTTCAACCGAGATGTCACCAATCGGGGCATGCGTCACATCTCGGGTCGCATACCGCCCCTTGCCACGGTCGTCCACCGGGGTCGCAGGAGCGGGCGTGACCATCGCACACCGGTGCTCTGCTTCGACACCGACTCAGGTGTCGTCATCGCCCTCACATACGGTCCGGACCGCGACTGGGTGAAGAACGTCGAGGCCGCCGGAGCCTGCACGATCGAACAGCGGGGACGGGCGCGGGCGTTCGCGGATCCGCGAGTCCTGGACACGGCACACGGGCTCGGCCTCCTGCCTGCCTGGATGCGACCGCTCGTGTCCGGCTGGGTCCGCCACTATCTCGCCCTCGAGCGGGCCTCGGACGAGAATCCTGCCTGACGTGTGACCCGGTGGGAGCGGGGCAGTTCATGCGACACAGAGACGTCGGTCCTCTGTCTTTCGGTGGCCCGTGGGGGTGTGAGCTGGGGTGACGCGGGGCTGGTACGGGGTTTTCAGGGGGGTGGGGGTGGGCGGATGTCGATGGTTCTGCCGGTGGGGCGTTTGAAGGTGAGGGTGTGGTCGGCGTTGCCTTCGATGTGGTAGCCGGTTTCGTGCACGTGGCGGTGGTGGCGGGGACAGAGGGCTGTGCAGTTGGCGGTGGTGGTGGGGCCGCCTCGGGCCCAGGGGACGATGTGGTGGATGTGGAGGCGGGACGTCCGTTCGCAGCCGGGCCAGCGGCACGTGACGTCGCGGAGGCGGATGATGCGGGAGAGATGTGGGGGCACGGAACGTTGGAGGGAACCGACGCTGCGGGCGGTACCGTCCTCGCCGTAGAGGACCGTCTGATATCGGGAGTCACAGGCGAATAGGGGCGGACGTGATTCGTAGCGATCACGTCCGTAGGCTGTCTCGGCCGATATGGGGGGGCCGGCGAGGATCCAGCCGCCCGTCCCCGCGGATTCGTTTTGGGTGGTGAGGGCGGTGACGGGGACCTGGACGACGATCGTCGCCCGGTCACAGTCGGTGTCGGCTGTGATGTGGGTGGCGGCGAGGTCGACGAGGGCGTCGGCGAGGCGTGCCTGGTAGGGGACATGTTCGGCGTCGGGATCGTC
>JADZDR010000018.1 GCA_020850945.1 Acidimicrobiia bacterium
AGGTCGAGACGGACGAGGTCGAGACGGACGAGGTCGAGACGGACGAGGTCGAGACGGACGAGGTCGAGACGGACACGCCCGCCGCCGCCGTGGACGAGGACGACCCGGTGGACGAGGAACCCGCGAGAGCCGAGGAGGAGTGAGGGCATGACAGCGCCGCTTTGTCAGACCACGGGCCGGCGCAAGTCGGCTGTAGCCAGGGTGCGCCTGCGCGAGGGAAGCGGTGAGATCACGATCAACGGGCGTCCCTACAAGGAGTACTTCCCGTCGCTCACGCTCCAGATGTCCGTGACGGAGCCCCTGCGCGTGGTCGACTGCGTCGAGCAGTACGACATCGATGCGAGCATCGAGGGCGGGGGTGTGGCCGGGCAGACCGGTGCGCTCGTCCTCGGGATCGCCCGAGCCCTCTGCGAGCTCGACGGCGCGCGGCGTCCCTCGTTGAAGGGTGCGGGCTTCCTCACACGGGACCCCCGCAAGAAGGAACGCAAGAAGTACGGTCTCAAGAAGGCCCGAAAGGCGCCCCAGTACTCGAAGCGGTGACCTCCGACACGGCTCCCGGCACACGCGGGCCGGCACAGCCCACTCACCCGCGGTTCGGCACCGACGGTGTCCGAGGCCGGGCCGGCACCGACCTCACACCCGAGTTCGTCCTCGTTCTCGGTTCCGTTGCCGCCCGTATCTTCGCCAAGGGCGGAGAGGGGGCACCGACGATCGTCGTGGGCGAGGACACGCGAGCCTCGAGTGCCAGTCTCCGCTCCGCCCTCGCCTCGGGCATCGCCGCGGCCGGAGGGAACGTCATCGAGTGCGGTGTGATCCCCACGGGCGGGGTTGCACTCGTCACGCGTGAGCTCGGTGCCGAAGCCGGCGCCGTCATCTCGGCCTCGCACAACCCGGCGACCGACAACGGCGTGAAGTTCTTCGGATCCGGCGGCCAGAAGCTGCCCGACGCGGTCGAGGCCGAGATCCAGGAGGAGTTGGACCGAGCCATGGCCCGTGGGGGTGCCGCATGTGCCGCCTCGACCGACATGGGAGAGGTACGGCGCGACGAGGGGCTCGTCGACGTCTACGTGCGGCTCCTCCTCGAGGCATCCGACGTTTCCCTGTCCGGCCTGCGTGTCGTGGTCGACTGCGCGAACGGGGCCGCGTACCGGGTCGGGCCGCGGATCCTGCGTGAGGCGGGAGCGGCCGTGGAGGTGATCTGCGACAGCCCGGACGGCCGAAACATCAACGCAGGCTGCGGTGCCACAGCACCCACTGCCCTCGCGGAGCGGGTACGGGAGTCGAAGGCGGACGTGGGCCTCGCCTTCGATGGCGACGCAGACCGACTCGTTGCCGTCGATGCGCACGGGGCCGTCAGGGACGGGGATGACATCCTCGCCGTCTGCGCCGTGGATCTCGCCGCCCGCCGGCGCCTGCGTGGGGATGCCGTCGTCGCCACCGTGATGAGCAATCTCGGGTTGCGTCGCTGTCTCGCTGCACACGGCATAGGCGTCGTCACGAGTTCGGTCGGGGATCGCAGCGTGCTCATAGCCCTCGAAGACCACGACCTGAGCCTGGGAGGCGAGCAGTCGGGACACGTCATATTCCGGGACGTGGCCCCCACCGGCGACGGCATCCTGACCGCACTCATGCTCTGCGGCGTGATCACACGCGGGGGACGCCTCGCCGACCTCACGGCCGAGATCGAGCGTGTGCCGCAGTCGCTCGTGAACGTCGAGCTGGTAGACCGATCCGTCCTAGAGCGGGCGGGTGCTCTCTGGGACCTCGTGCGTGACATCGAGGTAGAGCTCGGCGAGAGGGGCCAGGTCGTCGTGAGGCCCTCCGGCACCGAGCCCAAACTCCGCATCATGGTGCAGGCAGACACCGCCGCGAGCGTGGATTCGGCCATCGAACGCATATCGCAGGTGGCAACGCGTCTCACATGACTGGTGGTGCCTGGGCGGCCCGTTCCGGAGAGCACGACCTGGAGGAAAAGCCGTGATCAGTCCCGAATCGGATGCAGGGAGATGACAGATCCGTCTCCGATGTGAAGCCTGTCTCCACGATGGTGCGCAGGCACCCGCAACCCGGGGGAATGCATGAGTCAACTCCGACGTGTCGAATCGCCGCCGGAGAACCGGCCCCATGCGGCCAAGTGCTGGTTCGAGGGAGAAGACCTCGAATCCCACCGCCGCTTCCGTCCCCACGTAACCGTCCCCCACGCCGGGGACGGCCTGCTCAGAGCCATCTCATCCGTCATCGACTTCGGAGTTGCGCAGGGGCTCTCGTCAGTTGTCATGGCGTCGTCCGTACCCACGATCCTGCGGGGTATCGGACATCGGGCCGAGCTGATCGAGCAATGGGGCTATTACGCCGCCCCCGAGCTCCTCGCCGATCCGGGCCTCTTCTTCGTCCCTCCCGTGCAGGGCATCGTGCCCGCGCGACGCGAGGTGCGGCGCACCACGTTCGTGCCTGACGACGGCGAGGTGTGGGACCTCTTCTTCGCAAGCCCGTTCGAGCCCCACAACCCGCAGGTGCGTCGCGCCTATCTACGGCACCACGGCAACCGCATCTGCCACGCGCGGCACTGGACACACGCGGACGGGCCCCGCCCCACGATCATCCTCGTCCACGGTTACGTCGTCTCGAACGCGGACGTGAACACCGAGCTGTTCAACGCGCGGTGGCTCTTCGAGCGCGGCCTCGACGTGCTCCTGTTCTCGCTCCCCTTCCACGGTGAGAGAGCCGTGTTCGCACCCGGTGTCGGCTTCCCCAACTTCGACCTCGCCCGCATGGCCGAGGCGTTCGGCCACACGGTGCACGACCTCAGGGTCCTGATCGGCTGGTTGGAGGGCCGCGGTGTCTCCCGGATCGGCATGATGGGCGCGAGCCTCGGTGGGTACACCACGGCCCTGATGGCGGGTGTCGAACCTCGCATCGACTTCGCGATCCCCATGATCCCCGCCACATCCCTCATCGACGTCATGCTCGACTGGCGCCCCGGCGCTGTTCTCCTCCGCCCCCTCCTCTCCTACCTGGGTCTCGACGTCGACGACGTGCGTCGCGCGTCGGCCGTGCACACGCCCATGCAGCACGACCCCCGAGTGTCACCCGACAACCTGCTCGTGATCGCAGCCGACGGGGACGGGATCACACAGCCCTACCAGGCACGTCTCCTCTGGGAGCACTGGGGACGGCCCCGCATCCACTGGTTCGCGGGATCGCACGGCATGCACGTCCACCGCGGCACGTACCTGCGTGAGTTGGGCCGGTTCCTCGGCGGGATCGGCCTCTTCGAGAGCTGATCCGCCCCTCCCCCGTTCGGGTGTCGAGGCCGCGGCTGGTAGGTTCGACGCGACCAAGTCGTGTAGGACCTCCCTTCCGGTGACGGAAAGGCAGAGCGCCCGACCTCGTGTGCGTGACTGCGCACGAGGTGACGAGGAGAGGGGTTCATCGAACCTTCGGCGGATACCCCTCCGGCCGCCACGGGCCGTGACCGTGTGCGTCAAAGACGGGGAGTGATCCCCGGGACAGAGCGCACGCGGACCGTGGGAGCTGCCGGCGCAGCAGCTCGTCCTACCGCACCAACGGCATGTGCGTGCGCGCGCACCGGAGAGGAGTGCTCTCATGTGCGGAATCGTCGGTTACGTGGGCGAACGGCCCGCGATCGGTGTGTTGGTCGAGGGTCTGAGACGCCTCGAGTACCGGGGATACGACTCGGCAGGCGTGGCGGTCGTCGACGAGACGGGCACTCTGCGGATCGTGCGCCGCAAAGGCAAGCTCGCCGACCTCGAAGCCGCCCCCGAGCTCGCCGACACTCTCGGTACGACGGGGATCGGCCACACACGCTGGGCGACGCACGGTGTCCCATCCGAGCGGAATTGCCATCCGCACGTGGATGCACGACGACAGGTCGCCGTCGTGCACAACGGGATCATCGAGAACTTCCACGACCTCAGGTCGGCGCTCGAGGACGACGGCGTCGACTTCGCCTCCGACACGGATTCGGAGGTCGTGGCACAGCTCATCGGGGCGGAGCTCGCAGCCACCCCCGAGGCCGACCTCGCCGATGCGGTGCGGGCGGTCTGCGGCGTCCTCGAAGGTGCGTTCGCAATCGCCGTCGTCGGCGCGGGATCTCCGGGGCGGATAGTCGGCGCCCGCCGCAACGCCCCCCTCGTGGCGGGTCTGACGGGGTCGGGGGGCGTCCTCGCCTCCGACATCCCGGCGGTGATCGCCGAGACGCGTGATGTCGTGATCCTCGAGGATGACGAGGTCGTAGACATCGATGCGGATTCTCTCGTGGTCACGGACCTCGCGGGCCGGCGCAAGAGCGTCGAGACCGTGCATGTCGACTGGGATGTCGACGCAGCCGAACGGGGCGGGTTCGAGGATTTCATGCTCAAGGAGATCCACGAGCAGCCCCGCGCGCTGAGCGACACGCTACGGGGCCGGATCGACCCGTATTCGGGTCACCTCCACCTCGACGAGCTGCGCACGTCCGACGACGAGTTGCGGGCCGCGGACAAGGTGTTCGTCGTGGCATGCGGGACGAGCTTCCACGCGGGGCTCGTCGCCAAGTACGCGATAGAGCACTGGGTGCGTATCCCGGTCGAGATCGACATCGCATCCGAGTTTCGGTACCGGGATCCGGTGCTGGACGGCCGCACGCTCGTCGTCGGCGTGAGCCAGTCAGGCGAGACGGCTGACACGATCGCGGCCTGCCGGTACGCGCGCCAACTCGGCGCCAAGGTCGTCACCGTCACGAACGTCGTCGGTTCGTCCATGGCCCGTGAAGCGGATGCCGTCGTCTACACGCACGCCGGTCCCGAGGTCGGCGTGGCCGCGACGAAGACCTTCACGTGCCAGATCGCGGCGTTGCTCGTCCTTTCCCTCTACCTCGCGCAGGTTCGAGGCGGGCTCTATCCGAGCGAGGTCAAGGAGGTGTTGAGCCGCATGCACCTCCTTCCCGCGCAGGTCGCCACCGTCCTCGACGCGACGGATCCGATCAGGGCCGAGGCCGCACGCTGGTCCGAAGTCACGGACGCCTTCTACCTGGGCCGCGGCCCTGCCTTCCCGACAGCGTTGGAGGGTGCTCTCAAGATGAAGGAGATCTCGTACCTCCACGCCGAGGCATACCCGTCAGGTGAGCTCAAGCACGGACCGCTTGCCCTCATCGAGCCCGGCGTGCCCGTCCTCTCCGTCGTGACGGCAGGCCGCGTGCAGGGCAAGACGATCTCGAATGTGGCCGAGGTGGAGGCACGCGGGGGCCGTATCGTCCTCGTCGCGAATCCCGGCGCAGATCTCGGCGGCCTCCGGCCGCATGTCGTCTTCGAAGTGCCCGAGACACACGAGCTGCTCGCCCCGATCGTGGACTCCGTCGTGCTGCAACTCCTCGCCTATTTCGTCGCGAAACAACGTGGCTGCGATGTCGATCGACCCCGCAACCTCGCCAAGACGGTAACGGTCGAGTAGCCGCCCGACGACGCGGGTTACCATCGTGCGCGTGGGCTCGACCCCAGTAGACCACTCGCTCCTGCCTTCCGGGTCCGGTCCGTGGCCCGTCCTGACACCGCGCCGCATGGCCGAATGTGACGCGCGCGCGATCGCGTCCGGTACGCCGGGAGACGTGCTCATGGAGAGAGCCGGATCCGCCTGCTGCGCCGAGGTCGTGCGCGCCAGCGGGGGCATCTACGCGAAAAGCTTCTGCGTGCTCGTCGGGCCGGGGAACAACGGGGGTGACGGCTTCGTCGTGGCACGGCTCCTGCGCCGCGCCGGGGCATTTGTGCGCTGCGTGCTGGCTGCCGCCCCCGAGATGCGCGCCCGCGTCCAAGGCGATGCCGCAACCAACCTGAGACGCATGGAGGAATTGGGAGTCGCCCTCGAGGACTTCACGGGAGAGCTCCCCCGCGCCCACACGTACGTGGACGCGGTGTTCGGGACCGGATTCCGGGGGGAAGTGACGGACACCGCGGCCGCCGCCATCGCGGCGCTGCCGTCTGAGGCGTGTGTCGTCGCAGTCGACATCCCGTCCGGCGTCGACGGTGCGACGGGTGTTGTGGCGGGGTGTGCCGTGACCGCCGACGTCACGGTCGCGATCCAGGCGCTCAAGGTCGGGCATGTTCTCGAACCAGGCGCGGGCAAGTGCGGGCGCGTTGTCGTCGCCGACATCGGGATCGAGCTGGACCAGCCGTTGGCACACCTCGCCGACCCCCGGCAGGCCGTCGCCCTGGTGCCGGAGCGTGCCCGCCTCGCCCACAAGTGGTCGGCAGGCTCGGTGCTCGTGGTCGGCGGATCACTCGGTATGGGGGGGGCGCCCACCCTCACCTCCCTCGCCGCCACGCGCGCGGGGGCTGGGCTCGTGACAACGTGCGTGCCCGCGCCGGTGCAGGCCCAGGTTGCGAGCGCAGTGCCGGAGGTGATGGTCGTTCCCCTTCCAGCCGACGACAGGGGCCGTATGCAGGAAACCTCCTTCGGCGACGTACCCGGGGCCGGCAGATTCGCGGCCGTGGCCCTCGGTCCCGGCCTGGGTCGCGGAAAGGGTGTCGACGCTTTCGTCGTCCGGGCACTGCACGATCTTGCCCAGCCGACCGTGCTCGATGCCGACGGCCTGAACGCTGTGGCCGGCGAGGACCTGGCGAGACGAGCAGGTCCGACCGTCGTCACGCCCCACGACGGGGAGTTCGAGCGCCTCGGTGGGGACCTCGGCGCGTACGAGACCCGCATCCAGGCTGCGCAGGCTGCAGCGGACGAGTGGGAGGCCACCCTTCTCCTCAAGGGGCCGACGACCGTGGTCGCGAGCCCCGACCGGGAACCGGTCGTCTGCCGCGGCGGTGGATCCGAGCTCGCCACAGCCGGCACGGGCGACACGCTCACGGGCATCATCGCGGCCTTCGTCGCGCGGGGAGCGACGCCGCACGCTGCCGCCGTCGCGGCAACCCTCGTCCACGCCGAGGCCGGCTGCATGGCTGCGGGGGACGGCCGCTGGGTCACGTCAGCGGACCTCCACGATCACCTGGGCGCGGCAGAACGGAGCTTCCGGTGAGTGGCTGGGGCACGGCGTTCCGACAGTCGGAGGCAGTCGTCGACCTCGACGCCGTTGCCCACAATGTCTCCCACCTCAAACGGAAGGCCGGCACGAGCTTGTTCTGCGCAGTTGTGAAAGCGGATGCCTACGGCCACGGCGCGGTTCCGGTCGCGAGAACCGTCGCGGCAGCGGGGGCCGACTACGTCGGGGTGGCGTTGGTGGAGGAGGCGGAGGAACTGCGACGGGCGGGAGTCGACATCCCGGTCCTCCTCTTGTCCGAGCCTCCGCCGGGCAGCGAGGCGCGCGTCGTCGCTCTCGATGTCGAGCCCACCGTTTACACGCGGGCCGCGATCGCGGCGATGGCGGAGGCGGCGGTGGCGGCCCGGACGGTCGTCGGCCTCCACCTCAAGGTCAACACGGGTATGAATCGAGTCGGGTCGTCGCCTCGCGAGGCACCCAAGCTCGCGGCACAGATCGCCGAGTCGGCCGGCGTTCGCGTGGCCGGGATGTGCACGCACTTCGCCGTGGCCGACGAGCCCGGAAACGACACGACCGCACACCAAGCCGACCTGTTCCGTGCGGTCCTCGACGAGGTGCAGACACACGGGATCGATACCGGCATCCGCCACGCTGCCAACACGGCAGCCGTGCTCGTCGCCCCTCGCACCCTCGGATTCGACATGGTGCGTTGTGGGATAGGCGTCTACGGCATCGCCCCCGTGCCGGCCTTGCGTGCCATGGCCTCCCTCCGCCCCGCCCTCACGCTCCGGTCCGAGTTGGTGCACGTGGCACATCTCGCAGGCGGTGAGGGGATCTCCTACGGACATCGGTATGTACTCGAACGTGACACCTGGATAGGGACTGTGCCCCTTGGATATGCGGACGGTGTGCGGCGCGGCCTCACGGGTCGCATGCACGTGCTCGTCCGCGGGCGACGTCGTCCTATCGCGGGAACGATCACGATGGACCAGCTTCTTGTGGACCTCGGGCAGAAGGAGCACGCCCGTGGAGAGGAAGTCGTCCTCATCGGCAGGCAGGGAGCCGAGGAGGTCACGGTCGAGGACTGGGCAGACGCACTCGGCACGATCGGTTACGAGATCACGTGCGGCATCAGTTCGCGTGTCCCCCGCCGCTACGTGGGTCGCGACGGCCGGGAGGGGGAGGGTGATGCGTGACGAGGTTCGGGGCGGGACGCTTCCTCGGGGCTTTCGCGTGGGTCATTGGACGCATCCCGAGCAACGCACGGGTGTGAGCGTGATCGTGCCCGACGTGCGGGCGACGGCCTCCGTCGATGTGCGGGGTGGGGCACCGGCAAGTCGCGAGACCGACCTCCTCACCCCCTGGAGACTCGTGGACCGGATCGATGCCCTTGTCCTCTCTGGGGGCTCCGCGTTCGGTCTCGGCACGGCGCACGGCGTGGTCGAAGCCCTCGCGGCCCGAGGGCTGGGCCACCCGACGTCCGGTGGCAACGTGCCGATCGTGCCCGCGGTCGCGCTCTTCGACCTGCCGGTGGCCGGCACGGACAAGGACGGCGTGCCGCACCATCCACCTGTCGAAGCCGGCGCTCTCGCCTACGCGGCAGCCACGGCGACACCGGAATGGGGGAGTGTGGGTGCCGGCCGGGGGGCCACTGTGGGCAAGCAGGCGGGCCACACGCACGCGTCCCGGGGTGGGATCGGCTCTGCCTGCCTCGAGCTGGGACCGGTACGTCTCGGAGCAGTCGCAGCCGTGAACGCTCTCGGTGACGTCGTCGATACCGCAGGATCAGTCGTCGCGGGCTGCGGGGCGGGCCCCGAGGTGCCACGCGCGCTGACAGCAGACAGTCTCGAGGAAGGGGGGACGGGCCTCGAGCCACTCGAGAACACGACGCTCGTGGCGCTCCTAACGGACGCTCCCCTCGACAAGGCGGGCGCTTTCAGGATCGCGATCGCCGGGCATGACGGCCTCGGCCGCGCGATCCGCCCGGCCCACACACGATTCGACGGCGACAGCGTGTTCGTCCTCGGGACCGGGCAGGCGGAGCCGGTCTCCCCCGTCGACGTGACAGCGGATGTCATCGCCGCCCACGCCGCCCGGGTCGTCGCGGCGGCGGTCCGCCACGCAGTGTCCCACGTCGGTAGCCTGAGGGCATGATGGGGGCGTTCGAGACGTTGGAGGCCGAGGCCACCGCCTGCACGCTCTGTCCCCTGCATCGCACACGCACGCAGGTGGTCTTCGGGGTCGGCTCCGCCACGGCCGACGTCGTGTTCGTGGGCGAGGCACCGGGGTACCACGAGGACCATGAGGGCGAACCGTTCGTGGGCAAGTCCGGCGCGCTCCTCACGCGTCTCCTGCACGAGATCGGTCTCGCCCGCGAGGACGTGTACATCGCGAACATCCTCAAGTGCCGCCCACCCGACAATCGCGATCCTCTCCCGGGTGAGATCGAGGTGTGCACACCGTACCTGGACCGCCAGCTCGAGCTCATCGATCCCAGAGTCGTCGTCACACTCGGCAACTTCGCGACCAAGTACCTGCTCGAGACGTCGGTCGGGGTCACGCGTCTGCGGGGCAACCGGTACCGGTTCAGAGGGAGAGTGCTCGTTCCCACGTATCACCCGGCCGCCGTGCTGCGAGGTGGAACCACGAAGCTCGAGGAGATCCGGGGGGACTTCGGGCTCGTACGGCGTACCATCGACACGCGCCGAGCCGTGCCGGCCCCCGCTACCGCAGGAACGGCTCCGCCCCCAACGGGCCGCCAGGCGTCGCCCCCCAACCGGGCCGATCGCGAGGCGGCCGAGGAGACATCCCCCGCGCATGTCGAACAACTCGGGCTCTTCTGAGCCGATCCTCTGTCACACGGCATCTGCAGCCGAGACGCGCGCGGTCGGCGTCGCCTTCGCCGGTGTGCTCGAAGCCGGCGACGTCGTCGTGCTGAGCGGCGACCTCGGGTCTGGCAAGACGACCTTCGTCTCCGGGGTGGGGGTCGGGTTGGGGGCGGAGGAGCGGGCCACGAGCCCGACGTTCACGATCGTCCGCGAGCTGCGCGGCCGTCTGCTCGTGCGGCACGTCGATCTCTACCGACTCGATCGTGTGCGGGAGGTCGAGGATCTCGGTCTCGACGAGATGGTCGAGGGAGACGGGATCGTGCTGGTCGAGTGGGGTGATGTGATCCGCCCGCTCCTGGGCGACGAGTTGTGCGAGATCCACATCGGGTACCTGCCGGGGGACGGGGGGGAATGTGAGCGCACGATCGAGGTGAGGTTGTCGGGTCAGTCGTGGGCAAGCCGTGCGGGGGAGATGCGAGAGGCCTTGGCTACGGTGGTGCGAGGAGGTGGGATGTGATCGTCGCCCTCTCGACCTCGACACCTGTGACGTCCGTCGCCCTCGGCCGGGGAGAGGTCATGGCGGCAGCCGTGCTGCGCCGACCGCACGCCCATGCCGAGTTCGCGGCCCCGGCGCTGCAGTTCCTCATGGAGAGCGCCGGGTGCGACGTATCCCATCTCACAGGCGTCGCCGTCGACCGTGGGCCCGGCCTCTTCACCGGGCTCCGGGTCGGCCTCGCCACCGCCAAAGGGCTTGCCCTCGCCGCAGGTGTGCCGATCACCGTGTTCACGAGCCTCGATCTCATGGCCTTCGCCGCCAGGCACGTCCGCCACCTGATCTGCCCCGTGATAGACGCACGCCGCGACGAGGTGTTCTGGGGCCTCTACCGCGCGGTTCCCGGCGGCGTGGAACAAGTCGAAGGTCCGGCCGTGTCGTCCCCGGAGGCGGTCGCTGCCGAGCTCATCGCCCGGGCGGAGGAGGTCCTACTCGTCGGGGACGGGGCGCGGACATACGAGCCCGCCTTCGGCCATCTCGATCACGTCGCCTTCGCAGGGCCGGAGCTCGCTTATCCCGCGGCCGAGACGGCTCTCGAACTGGCCGTGGAGCGCTTCGCGCGCGAGGAGTTCACACCTCCCGCAGAGGCCCACCCCCTCTATCTGAGGCGCTCCGACGCCGAGATCAAGTGGGAAGGCCGACGCGAGCGGGAGAGGCGAACGTGATGTCGGACGGAGGAACAGGCGTGGAGCTCGTGCCGATGCGACGCCGGCACCTCCGCTCCGTGCTCACGATCGAACGCGAGGTGTACCCACGGCCGTGGTCGCGGGGGCTCTTCCTCGCCGATCTCGCGACCCGGGCGACACGTGGCTACTGGGTGGCGATCGAAGTGGACTGTGTGGGTCCGGTGGCACCGCGGCGAGTGATCGGCTACGCGGGACTGATGATGGCCGGGGAGGAGGGTCACGTGACGACGCTCGCGGTCGACCCCCCGTTCCAGCATCGCAGCGTGGCCACGCGGCTCCTGCTGCAGCTCACCGTGGATGCCCTGCGGAGAGGGGCAGCGGGGATGACGCTCGAGGTGCGCGAGTCCAACGTGAGAGCGCGCAGGCTCTACGAGCGCTTCGGCTATCTGCCGGTGGGCCGCCGGCGGAACTACTACCCGGAGACGAAGGAGGATGCCGTCATCATGACGGCCCGAGACGTGGCGTCTCGGGCGTACATGTCCCGACTCCAGGGGATCGCGGCCACGGTGCCGGGGCGTACGATCGTCACAGAGCAGACGACCCGGGTCCCCGGTTGAGCCGGCTCCGGGACCGCGGTGGTGGACCTTGCCCCTGATCCTCGGAATCGAGACGAGCTGCGACGAGACGGCGGCAGCCGTCGTGGACGGTGTACATGCCGTACGGTCGAGCATCGTTGCATCCCAACACGAGACCCACGCTCCTTTCGGCGGGGTCGTGCCGGAGCTCGCCGCCCGCGATCACGTGGAACGAATCGACTCCGTCGTGGGTGACGCGCTTGTCACGGCCGGGTGTGTGCCGCGAGACCTCGATGCCGTTGCTGTCACCGTGGGGCCCGGGCTCGCCGGGGCCCTGCTCGTCGGTGTCGCCGCCGCCAAGGGATTCGCTCTCGCCGCCGGGCTTCCCCTCGTCGCCGTCAACCATCTCGAGGCGCACATAGCGTCGAATCGGGTGGAGCATCCCGACTTCGGCCCTCCTGCCGTCGTCCTCCTCGTCTCGGGAGGGCACACGCTGCTTGCCCGTCTCGGCACCGGTTGGGCCATCGAGGTCCTCGGCGAGACCGTCGACGATGCGGTAGGAGAGGCGTATGACAAGGTGGCGCGCTATCTCGGGTTGGGTTACCCGGGCGGCCCTGTGATCGACAGCATGGCCGGGAATGGGGTTGCCGCCGCATTCCCCCTGCCACGTGCAATGCTCGACGACTCGTACGACTTCTCGTTCAGTGGGCTCAAGACGGCGGTCGTGCAGCGCATCCGGCGGGTGGAGGCGGCGGGTGAGACCGTGGACGACGCGACTGTCGCCGCGGGTTTCCAAGAGGCAGCCGTGGACGTGCTCGTGACGAAGGCGTGCCAGGCCGTCGAAGGAGAGGGAGTACCGTCCTGCGCGCTCGCGGGCGGCGTGGCGGCCAACTCGCACCTCCGTGCCCGGCTCGACGCGGTCGCGGCCGAGCGTGGCTTCCGGCTCTTCGTGCCGTCCCCGGCGCTCTGCGCCGACAACGCGGCCATGGTGGCCGCCGCCGCCGACCCCCGGGTCGCGCGGGGGGACTTCGACAGCCTCGACATGGCGGTCTTCCCATCCCTCCGCCTCGGGGAGCCGATCTCCGCCCGCCGGCGCGTACGGGATGTGCCAGGGTGACGGGGCCGTTGGATCCCACCCGTCTCGACGCCCTTGCGACAGCGGTCCTCTCGACACCGCCGGCCGACGATCCACTCGTCCCGGCTGCCCACGCGTTCTGCGCCCACCTCGGAGCCGATGTCGCCCTCTTGGCGTTGGAAGGGCGCGGCGCCCTTGTCGTCGCCGATGTCATCGCGGGTCCGAAAGCGCTCTTGGGCCGGACGTGGCCGGTGCAGAACTTCGATGCCGTGGCCTGGCAGCTCGATGCGTCCGTCGCCGCCACAGCCGGGGTGGGGGAGGCCTTTCTCCTCCGGGTCGGGGGGCACAGCCGCGTCGAGCGTGCCGTGCTCGTCCTCGGCTGGACGGACACGGCGCCCGACACAGTCACGCTTCGACTCGCCTCTCGCATCGTTGCGGCCGAACGAGAGGCCCATCAGGCGAGGCGGCTCACGCGGTTCGGACGTCAGGCAGCGGCGTGGTCCTCGCGGCTCGCGGCGGGGGTCGCGTGCCGCGCGGAATTGGTTGCGGAGGACTTCCTCGAGACACTCCTCGCTCTCGTTCCGTACAGCTCAGGCGCCGTCTGGGTGTCGGATGCGGGTGGAGGCCGGCGCCGGGTCGCGGTGCTCGGTGGGGGACCGCACGGCCATATGGATGACACGCCGCTCGTCGAACTGGCCATCTCGTCGGGACGTGCGCAGTGGTTCGATGCGAGCCAGGAGGTGGTCGACCAGGCAGTCGTTGCCGCACCTTTCATGACTCAGGGGGGCTCAGCCGCGATCGTCGTGCGGAGTCTGGATCCGGGTTGCCGCGTGTTCCCGCACGACGTCGACGTCGTCACCGCCGCCGCGCGGGAGCTCTCCGTCGTACTGGATCTCGTCGACGCCGTGGGCAGGGCACGCGCGAGCGCCGGTCCGACCGACCTGCTCCTCGCCATGGCCGAGGTGCCGCCGGAGACGGATGCCGATCTGCTCGCGTGCCTGGCAGATCGCATCACACCGCGAGGGGATGCCGACATGGTCTTCGTCGTCACGGGCAGACACGACGCCGGGCGAGGTGTCTACACGACGGTGGACGGCATATCGGGGGAGTGGGAGACGTCGGGCCACAACCTCGTGGCGGAGACGGAGGAGGGGTCGGTCGTGGTGAGTCGCGTGTCGGGTCTGCGGGCAGCGGAGGAGGAGGTTCTCTCCGCACTCGACGTGCGGTCGTACCTCGCGGCGCGCATCGGCGACGGTACCGTTCTCGGCATCGGCTCGTCGACGGAGGACGCGTTCGATGCCGCCGCAGCGGAGTCGTTCCGGGCGACGGCCGCTGTGGCCGGCGCCCTGCGCGCAGCGGGTCGGGCACGGGGCAGGGCGGAGACCGCCGAATCGAGAGTCGCGCAGTTCGGCCGCGCGAGCCGTCGCCTCATGACTGCGATCGGACATCAGTTCCGTACGCCGCTCACGTCCATCGCCGGCTTCACGCGCACCCTCATCAACCCGGATCTCGCGGACACGGTGGCAGAGGGCGAGTCGCGCGACTTCCTCGAGATCATCGCCCGCCAGGCGGGCCGGCTCGGCCGGATCGTCGAGAACTTCCAGCTCGCGTCGGAACTGCAGCTCGGCTCGTGGCGCTCGGTCGAGTCGGATGTCGACGTAGACGAGTTGGTCCGGTCAGTGACCGACGAGCTCACGTCGATCTCGGCCTTGGAGGAGCCGATCGTGCTGGAGGCGAGTGGTGGCAGGATTCGTACGGATCCGGAGGCGTTGAAGGCGATGGTCGCGAACCTCGTCGACAACGCGATCAGGTTCGGTCGTCCGCCCGTCGAGGTGTCCGTGGGGCGCCGGACCGGAGGGTTGCGATTGCGCGTCGTGGATCACGGGCCTGGGCTCGGTGCGGGAGAACGCGAGGAACTGGTGCGCCCCTGGGTCGCGGCGGATGCCGACGAGTCGAATCCGTCTGTGGGGCTCGGCCTTGCGCTCGTCGCCGACCTGGCCGAACGGCTTGGCGGTCGCATGGAGATGCGGGACACGCCAGGTGGGGGGCTGACGGTCGAGATCACGCTCGCGAGTCGGGAGGGCGCGCGCGAGGCGTGACAGCGGATCTCCGGCACTCCTCTGGCAGTCCCGCTCGGAGAGTGCTAAAGTCCGTGTTTGGCACTCTCGGCGTGAGAGTGCCAAACTCTGTGAGTTCCAGACAATATTCCGACTGTTCCATCACGCGGAGGCCTAATGAACCTCAAGCCACTCGGAGATCGCGTCATCGTGCGTCCGAAAGAGGGGGAAGAGACACTCCCTTCCGGGATCGTGCTGCCCGACACCGCCAAGGAGAAGCCCCAGGAGGGCGAAGTGCTGGCCGCAGGCCGCGGCGAGTGGCACGACGACGAGCTCGTCCCCCTCGAGGTCGAGCCCGGCGACATCGTCATCTTCTCCAAGTACGGAGGCACGGAGATCACCGTGGAGGGGGAGGACGTGTTGATCCTGTCCGCCCGCGACCTCCTCGCCGTCGTCGACAAGAAGTGACCATGCCGACCCCGGACGCGCACGCGTGCGGCCACGACTGTACGACCACCTGAAGATCGGATTCTGACATATGGCCAAGATGATCGAATACAACGAAGACGCCCGCCGGGGCCTCGAGGCGGGAGCGCAGAAGCTCGCCGACGCCGTGCGTGTGACGCTCGGCCCCCGTGGCCGCAACGTCGTCATCGAGAAGAAGTTCGGTGCCCCCACGATCACGAACGACGGTGTGACGATCGCGCGTGAGGTCGAGCTGGAGGACCCCTACGAGAACATGGGGGCGCAGCTCGTCAAGGAAGTCGCGACCAAGACGAACGACGTCGCCGGTGACGGCACGACGACCGCCACGATCCTGGCGCACTCGATGGTCAAGGAAGGCCTGCGCAACGTGGCGGCGGGCGCGAACCCGATGGACCTCAAGCGAGGCATGGAGAAGGCGGTCGAGGCCGGCATCGCCGCCCTCGAGAAGCTCGCACGTGACGTGGAGGGACGGTCCGAGATCTCCAACGTCGCGGCGATCTCGGCCAACAACGACACCAGCATCGGCGACGTCATCGCAGAGGCGATCGACAAGGTCGGCAAGGATGGCGTCGTCACGGTCGAGGAGTCCAACACGTTCGGCCTCGAGCTCGACTTCGTCGAGGGGATGCAGTTCGACAAGGGCTACATCTCCCCCTACTTCGTCACGGATCCCGAGCGCATGGAGACGGTCCTCGAGGACCCGTTCATCCTTCTCGCCAACCAGAAGATCTCAGCCGTGCACGACCTGCTTCCCGTCCTCGAGAAGGTCATGCAGGCGGGGCGTCCCTTGCTCGTGATCGCCGAGGACGTCGAGGGCGAGGCCCTCGCTACCCTCGTAGTGAACAAGATCCGCGGCACCTTCACGTCAGTCGCGGTCAAGGCGCCGGGCTTCGGTGAACGACGCCAGGCCATGCTCCAGGACATCGCGATCCTCACGGGCGGTCAGGTGATCAGCGAGGAGGTCGGCCTCA
>JADZDR010000019.1 GCA_020850945.1 Acidimicrobiia bacterium
GGCCAAGTACGCCGGCGACCCGGCCACGCCCGAGATGGTCTCGCTGGCGAACCTGCCTACCACGTTGCGTCTCGAGCCGCGCTGAGACGGCGATGAGCTCATCGATGTCATCCCAGGCATCAAGAACGGCCCCCTGACACCCCGGCCTATGCCAGCGCCCAGCCCTTCGAGAGTGCTTCGGCCTGCTCCAGAACCGTGCGGGTCGCCCGCTCCTGCATGTCAGGCGGGTAGCCGTGTTTCCGCAGGATCCGCTTGACGTACACGCGGAGCTGCGCACGCACGTTCTCGCGGATGGTCCACACCACCCCGATGCGTCGGTCGCCGGGTCGCCGCCGGACTGGATACCGGCCTCATATCGACCGGGCGCCTCCCGGTGCTCGGTCGGCGAAGGCTCTCGCACGGAGCGTCTCGTCGAGCGCCACGTTGACCGCATGGAACTGGTGATAGCCCGCGATCGTGCCGTCGCCCCGCGGGTATTCGACCGTGACCCCGTTGACGAGCATCCGGTGGACCTGCCGGTTGCGCTCGATGACCGATGGCCCATCCGGCCGGGCCAGCCGCCGATACGCGTCCTCGACCGCCGCCGGCGGCAGGCCCGGATTCGGACGAGCGAGCGCCTCGCGCAGCCGACGCTCCAGGACGACACCGGCGTAGCTGGCGCGTTCAGCGGCCGGACGGTCGAGATGTCAGGGCCATGGAGCACCTCCCAGCCGAGATCGGCAAGCCATCCGAGTGCTGCCTCCTCAACGGTTGACTCCGCGAAGCCGCTCACCCGCGCGTTGGGGACGGGTCGATGGGCCTCACGAAGAACGGCATCCTGCGTGCCCCGTCATCGAGCTCGTCCACGCGGCCCCGGAGCACGTAGCCCCCGAATGCAGGGAACTTGATCTCGGCCTTGACGGCAAACGGGATGCGCGTAGCCGCCCCTCGCTCCAAGGCTGGGGACCGACCTGTCTTGAAGGTCACGCTGAGCGGCGGCGAGACCGGTTGCCCATCGGCGTTGTCGACGGTCAGGGTGAGGGTGTGATCCTCGTCGGTCGCGTTCCAGGGGACGGAGATCCCGCAGGCAAACGAGAGCGCATGCGGGATGTCGATACTCGACACCTTCATGCTGTCCCAGCCGCCGCCCATCATGTACAGCTTGCCGTTGAGTGACTCGACCGTGTCCGCCAGGATGAGGTACTCCACCTCCGGGCGAGGGAGTGGCAAGCGCGTTCGGGGTGTTCTGCTACTCGCCATGTCGTGCCCTTGATGTACACTCCGTAAACGCTGTAGACGGTACCGTACACCCGTCAGAGGAGCTTGGCAAGGCGCTACATCGACGAGTTGCGCATCTCCGTGGGTGCCGTCGAGGAACTCGCGGGACACTGCATCATCGAGGATGAGGTCCTCGAGGTGTCGTGGAACGACCCTGCCTTCTTTCGTGACAAGGTGCGGGGCCGCGGACTGATGATCGGCAGGTCGGATGGCGGGCGACTCTTGACGGTGGTCGTCCAGCCGACTCGAACACCGGGGCCTGGGATGTCGTCACCGGATGGGACGCTGACAGGGGAGAACGGACGGAATGGCAGAAGGCACGGGCGCAGCAGAGATGACTCCGGACAACGGACTTGAGCGAGAGGACATCGAGATCCGCGCACCATCGGTGGTCGTGTCGGTCCGGCTCGACCAAGAGACGGCGAAGCGACTGCATCGGATGGCCCGTGACCAGGGGCGGCGGATGTCGGATGTCCTGCGAGACGCCGCCGTGGGCCTCGCCAGTGGCAAAGGGGCAGTGGACCAGCCGGTCTCGGAGGTGTCGGGGGCCGACTTCACGGTACGGAGTGGGCAGTGGCCTGTGACCAGCATCGAGGGTGGTCACGCTCCGAAGGCGCAATACCCGTGGGGAAACGCACCCGAGGTGGTCACTCGCAGCGGCGAGGGCAGTCGGGGCCCCGTGAGGCCATAAGCCCGTCGTACGCCCCGGGCAATGATCGCGTAAGGACCCCTGGAGTACGATCGACACCATGCGAACGACGTTCGTGATGGACCCGCCGCCCATCGTCGAGGACTGGCTCGCGCAGCGACGCGCCCTGGGCCAGGACCGATTCGACTAGGTATGGGAGGGCGAGTACCGCGTGGCACCCGAGGCGAGCAATCGGCACGCGAAGGTCCAGAGCCAGCTCATCGAGCTCCTGGGGCCGCGAGCCCGTCGTGCGGGGCTGCTCATCGGCGGTCCGATCAACATCGGCCGCCCGATGGACTTTCGCGTGCCTGACATCGGGTACGTGCGCCGCGAGGAGGATCCGGTGTGGAACCCCACCGCGGCGATCGCGGTGGAGGTGGTGTCACCTCGCGACGAGACTCGGGGCAAGCTCGGCTTCTATCACCGAGCCGGTGTCGAGGAGGTCCTCATCGTCGATCCGGACGCCCGCACCATCGAATGGCTCGTGCGCGGCCCGGATGCCTTCGGACCCGCCGATCGGAGCGCCATCCTGAGCATCCTCGCGACCGAGCTGGCCACGGCGATCGACTGGCCAGGCTGATACCGAGGCGGACCCGGAC
>JADZDR010000020.1 GCA_020850945.1 Acidimicrobiia bacterium
AGCACTCGATCGTCTGGGCACAGGGTGAGAACAAACTGCACGGTGCCGCCGCGATCCTCGAGTGGCTCCTGGTGTGAGGCGGACTCCCACCCGTGATCGCGGCCGTCAGTCCCGCGAGGCCACGAAGAAGGTCGAAGCGCCTGCTGTGACGTCGTGTACAGCCACGCTGTAGCCCGCCTCGCGCAGGAAGGCCGTGATCTCCGACTTCCGGTACAGGGGTCTGCCCTCGCCCATCATGGCGTCCGTGAGGGCGATGCGCTCCGGCATCGGCGGCATCGCCGTCCAGTTCTCCTCGACGGGCTCCCACACGACGAGCATGCCTTGTTCGGACAGGACCTCGGCTGTCTTGCGCAGGTAGGCGATGGCGTGCTCGGGACCGCAGTACGCGAACTTGCGGGCGAGGAAGACGAGATCGAACTCCTCCTCGCTTCCCCACGTGTCGGCGTCGGCGTCACCGGTGTTCACGATCGTCTCGGCAGGTTCAGGCACACCGAAGTGCTCGAGGGCGGCAGGGAGCTCGCGGACGAGGTGGGGCAGGCACGAGATCGTGACCTCGACGTCCGGACGCGCATCCTGCACCGCCTTCACGAACGTCACGCCCACCGTGCCGGCGATCATGCGCTCGACTCCGTCGAGGTCGAGACGGGCCACGAGCTGGCGCGCGGGCTCCTCGAGGGTGGCGCAGGACCATCGCACGTACGCCGCCGTGAGGGGATTCGCCTCGTTGTAGACGCGGATGGCCGGGTGTCCTTCGCCGCTGCGGAGCGCGACGGGCAGATCGCGCCACGCATTCCAGGACCCGAGCAGGATGTCGACATGGGCGCGGTACGGATCCCAGACATCGTCCGCGCCGAGTCTCTCCGCAATCGCCTCCGCCCTCCACAGGTTGTCGGCGCGGCGCACGAGACCGAGCGCGGCGAGGGTGCGGAGGAGCACCTCGGTGTTCGGCTCGGGGGCGCCGATGACCTTGGCCGCCTCCACGACCGACATGGGTCCGTCCCGCAGGGCCCGGAAAAGGCCCATCTCGAGCGCGGCCCCGATCGCCATCGAGTCCTTGAAGCCGTCGACGGCGGACACGAACCGCATCTTGCCGCTCAGCTTGCGCAGCCAGTGTGTGCGGGGGAGGATGCCCACAAGACGGTCCTCCACCTGGACCCGCATCTCGATGAGACGTCGCGCCACGTCGGCAGTTCGCATGAGTCGCCTCCCTGGGAGTCCCCGCAGCCGGATCACTCCGGCCCTACCTGCAGATCATACTGGGGGCCGGGACTTGTTGACATTCGTGTCAACTGGACGCTTACTCGCCACGCGTGTCGCCGGCATCGCCGGTGTCACCTGTGTGGTCTCGCCGCATCCGTCCCGCGATGTGCGAGAGGACGTAGACGAGGAGGACGACGGCGGTACCGGCCACACCGAGAATCCAGTAGCCGAGGCCGATGACGGATCCGATGGCGGCAGTCACCCAGACGCCGGCCGCCGTGGTGAGGCCACGAACCCGGTCTCCCTGCGTGATGATCGACCCTGCTCCCAGGAAGCCCACGCCGGTCACGACGCCGGCGAGCACACGGCTCATGTCGGCCTTGGCCGCGAGCTCTCCCGCAGCCCCGGACGACTGGGCCACGAGTACCGCTGCCCCCACGAAGAGCGCCGCGCCGGCCGCGACGAGGACGTGGGTGCGGATCCCGGCAGGTTTGTGCTCGAGCTCCCGGTCGTAGCCGATGAGTCCCCCGAGCAGGCCCGCCGCGACGACACGCAGGACGAGATCCCATTCTTCGAGCATGAGCCGACCAATCCTACGAGCCGCCGTTCGGTCCCGCGCCGCGCGTGTATTCTGCCGCCCCACAGACCCACGGGGACAGGGTGAGACTCGACGCGAACGAACAGGACCGGATACGACGGGTTGCGACCACCCTCCATGCGGCCGGAAGGCCGGTCCGGATCCTCGGCTCGATCGCGTGGCCCGCGTCCGTCCGCGAGACGTTCCTGGCTGCCGGTGCCTCGAAGCTGCCCGAAGTGGATTACCCGGAATTCGATCCCGAGCCGACCATGGACCTCCTGCGCGAGGCCGAGCGGGACATCTATCCGGGAAACCCGATCGACGACTGGTTCGAGGGGACGGCTCACGCGATCGGGTCCGGAGCCCGTATGGTCGCGGCGGCAGGTACCGGCGCGTTCTTCGAGTACTCGAGACAGCTCTACGGGACGCCGCGAGAGCCGCTGCGCTACACGGAGACAACACCCCTCGAGCTGGCCGAAGCCGTCCAGGCGTCGATCGTCGGCCTGGGCAGGCTCAATCTCGGCGCGACACCCCCGCCTGACCGGACGGCATCGGACGTGGCCGCCGTGATCGAGGCAGCCGTCCGTGAGAAGTTCGGCGACAGAGCTCCGGATGTGGAGGTCGTGGAGGAGCTCTCGGCGAACGCACTCGCCACCTCCTCGCGAATCCGGATCCGGCGCAGCGCGATGTTCACCGACAGAGACGCGAGGCAGCTCGTCAACCACGAAGCCTTTGTGCACGTGACAACGGCCCTCAACGGCAGGGCCCAGCCCGACCTGCCCGTGCTCGGCCTCGGACACCCCGGGACCACCCGCACACAGGAAGGGCTCGCCGTCCTCGCCGAGTTCCTGAGCGGCACGATGGAGCTCGACCGCCTCCGACGTCTCGCCGACCGAACACATGCGGTCGACATGGCCGTCGAAGGTGCCGACTTCATCGACGTCTACCGTTGGTACCTCGACCGCGTCGAGATACCGGAGCAGGCATTCGAGGCGACGCGCCGCGTCTTTCGCGGGGGGACCCTCACCGGGGGAGCGCCGTTCACGAAGGACATCGTCTACATCTTCGGGCTTCTCCAGGTGAGTGCGGTGATGCGGGCGCTCTTCGCAGCCGGCCGCGCCGATCTCATCTCACTCCTCTTCTGCGGCAAGCTCGACGTGACCGCGATCCCTGCTCTCGCTCGCCTCGCCGCGCACGGACTCTGCCGTCCCGCTCTGTTCCTCCCACCATGGGCGGACGACCCTCGCTTCCTCTTCGCATTCCTCACCTACTCCACTTTCGAGAACCGCCTCGACCTGAGCCATCTCACGCAGGTCGCCCACCGTCTCGTGGACGACGCCCCGGTTATCAAGACGAATTGACGCCTCGTCAGAACGGGGCCAGGGGAAAGCCGGGCTCGACCTCGATTTCGCAGGCGGCGACGAAGCCGCCGATGAGACGGTAATGGCCGACGAGCACACAGAGCTCGACGATGCCTGCCGCGCCGAACGCCTCGTTCAGGCAGTCCTGCACGTCGGCGGGAATCGGCTCCATGTCGAGCACTCGACCGGTCGCGAGCAGAGCCGCGTCCTGGACGGCTGAAAGTCCCTGGGGCACCTCACCTCGACCGAGCGCCTCGATGGCGGCCGCGTCGAGACCGGATCCGCGGGCGGGCCCGATGTGATGCGCCCACACGTACGGGGAGCCCGTGCGGCGCGCCACGTGGAGGATGGCGAGCTCACGCACGTCGTCGGGAAGGCGGCCGTGGTATCTGAGATGCTCACCCAGGCTGCCGACGAGAGTCGCGAGGCTCGGGTTGTTGTACATGCGGACGTAGACGTCCTCGAGCGCGCCCTCACCCCGGACTGCAGCCATGTGCTCGTAAGTGAGCAGGTCCGGTCCACTCAACGTCTCTGTCGGGTCGGGTAGGGCACTCACCGAATCTCTCCCCGGTCGGTGCCAACCGCGGCACCCGGCCGCGAAGCGTAGCGGTCAGGGCCGGGACGTGACCCTTTCTCCGGTCGTGAAGTCGAGGTCGAGCGACCATCCGTCGCTGGCGGCGTGGTAGATGCCGGAGTCCCACGCCGCCTGTGCCCACGGGCTGTCCCACCGCGCGGGACCGGGATGGAGGTCGATCTCCCTCCCGTCGACACGGAAGGGTCGGGCGGCAGGAGACCGCGGAGTCCAGGCGAACTCGACAGGACCTCCTGTCGGCGACGTGTAGGAAACAGTGAATCCGTCCCAGGGAAGGTGCAGACAGAAGAAGGCACTCGCGGACCCGGACACCCGCGGGCAGGGGTAGCGGCCCATGTAGGGCGTCACGTCCGGGCGCACGGACGTGACGGAATCGACGAACGCCGCGAACGGGTCCGCGCCCGCAGGGAAGTCGGACGCCGTCGCCACCTCGGTGATCCACACGTTGTCGGCTCCGCCCCGGGCTACGAGGTCGAACCGCTCGGTGAGGCCACGCGTGTGCTCGCGCCCGGGGTCGTACGTGCGCCAGCGCGCGGGCCGCCACGACCAGAGGGCGACGTATCCCTCGCCGAGACGTCCCACGACCCAACCGTCACGTTCGACGATCTCGTCGAATCGCTCCGTGGGGAAGAAGGCGTGGGTGTAGTTCTCGTAGGCAAGACCGAAGCCGCCACTCCCGATCGGGATCGACGGGTACTGCGGTGAGTAGACCGCCACGAGTGAGCGCTCGTGGTGAGCGACACGCGGTATCGATGCCTCGCCTGTCCAGTATCCCTCGCGGGCGTTCGGATCGCCTGCCGCGGGCACTCCCTCCCGCGGGTGGTTGGTGAACACGAGGGCGTCGGCATCGAGTGTCGCCTGCCACGTGTGGACCTGCTCGCTGCGCTGGCCGGGCCGCCAGTCGACGGCTGCAGACAGCATGACGTCGGAGTTGCGCCACGTCGAGGTGTCGACCTCACTCGAGAGCCCCGCGTTCGCAATCGGCGCGAGGGCCCGCGCGAGGCGTCTCACGAAAGACGGCGATGCTCTCTCGACGACTGGTTCGAGGATCGCGACGGGCGCGAAGTTCGAGGACTTCCAGAGGTCGTTCTCCTCGACGAACCGGGCCGAGAAGGGGGCGATCTGCCATGACATGAAGGCACCCATCGACCACCACGTCATGAGTGCCTCCTCACCCGTGTAGGAGAAGCCGTACGGGGACAGTGGGTTCGGCGACAGGGGGGCCAATGGATCGAGGGGCAGGCTCTGGTGCTGGCGCACGGTTCCGGCAACATCGCTCGCAGCTATGCGCCGCGCCACCTCGGGTGGGCGGTAGCGCGCTGCCGTCGCGAGCAACGTCGCCGTGTCGGCATGGGCATACGGACGGTCCGTGTCGTCGAAGACCATCTTCGCCAACGAGAACGTGTCCTCGTCGCGGGCGGTCAGCTTGTCCTTCATGTAGGAGCGGCCGTGCGTCGCCCCGAACGAGCCGTTCTGGAGATGCGAGGCGAGCTCCACGAACATGACGTCGAGCGTCATCTCGGCGAGCCTGCGCAGCTCGCTGTCCTCGGCGAGCTCGGCGAGGAGGAGGACACCCATCAGGTCCTCGTTCCAGTAGACGTTGGAGAGCCACTCGCTGAATCCGAAGCGACTGCGCAGGTCGAACCAGAACTCGAGGCGGGGTGCCGCGTGCGCCATGTGCTCGGCCCCCGTCATGCCGCTGTTCGTGAAGACCCGGTCCGGGTACATCTGGCCGGCGATGTACTCGTTGGCAAGGAAGATGACGAGGTGGTTCTCGGTCCAGTAGTACTGGCTGTCGATCACCCCCGCCGGCGTGGGCTCGTCCCACCAGTACTTGAAGGCGAGTATGTGGTCCTCGACAGCCTGCACGAGCCCCGGGTCGAGCATGGCTCGGTACCGGGCGAGGAGCGTGATGAGCTGGTTCACGTCGAAGTCGCCGGTATCGGTGAAGGCTTCGAGCTTGGCGAAGATCGCCCCGAAGTCCGCCGCCGTCGCGTCACCCACGGCAGACCCGTCGAAGCCGGGATCGCGTCGTGCTCGCTCCGCGTGCGCTATGAGCGAGAGAGGGCTCGACGGCGCCACTGGCCCGGTCGTTGCGAACCCGAGGAAGTCGTTCTGGCGTGACAGCCACTCATCCGGCGGAATCAGACCCGCATCGGGTGCCTCGGCGACGCTGCGCATCGGAGTCAGCACGGTGGTCAGGCAGATACAGGTCAGCAAGGCCGCTCCGGATCCCAGTCTGCCCCGCATTCCCCACACGTGCGCCCCCGTCCCTCCGCCGTCGCGGCAACGCGCAACCGCTCCGTCATTTCTAGCCGTCTGCACAGCGCCTGCGCAGATCGGTTCAAGATCGACTTGCCCCGTGCCGATATCGGCGTCGCGCGACGTGGCGACGACAGGGCGGCTCGAGGCATGGACTATTCAGGGCGCGAACTCGAACGGCTTCGTCGGCTCGACGTGGCGCACGTGCTCAGGACGGCGCTCTTCCTGTCCGTCTTCGTCGCTGTCCTCTTCACGATCGCCTCTCTCGCGATCTGGCAGGCCCTGCACCGGTTCGAAGTCGTGGACTCCGCAGAGGAACTGGCCGGGAAACTGGCGGGTGGCACCTTCCACTTCGACGAAGCGCATCTTCTCACTGCCCTGCTCCTACTGGTCGGCGCGATGGTCGTCGCCCTCACGGCCGCGGCAGGAGTGGGCGCCGCCGTCTACAACCAGGTGGCCGAGACCGCCGGGGGTGTCGAGTTCCTCGCGGAGGACGTCGTACGCAGGCGGGACCGGGACCTCGTGCAGGCACTGCGGCGCCGCTCCCCGCAGAAGGCGGATGCGCCCCGAGAACTCGACTCAGATCACCGCCTTGCTGCTCTGGAAGCCGTCGTACCCGCCGCAGCCCGTGAGGCGGCTGCCACGCTCGCGCCACCCGCCAGGCTCGTCGCCGTCGTGACGGCAGCCGGAAGCATCGACGTCCAACCCTTCACGAACCTCGACAGCACGGAACATGGTGTGCCCGTCCCCGCGCATGGCCTCGACAGTCAGCAGGTGCATCGCGTGGCGGTGGTCTCGGAGGAGGGGCTGGTCGCAATCACGGGCGCGGGCCGGTTCGTCGACACGCGAGGGAGGTGCACGTCCGGCTCGGACACGTGTCCCGGCGACGAGGGCAGGGACCGTCCCGCCGCACTCCTCGACAGGGCCGCCCTGGAGCGGGACCCGTTCTGCGTTCTCGTGACGCAGCAGGGCAAGGTGACGCGTGTCCCCTGCCCCGATCTCCTCGCATGCCCTCCTCGAATCGGTGTGGCGCTGATCGATACGGGGGATTCCGTCGTCAGCGCCGTGCCCACCTCCGATGGGGACGACCTCGTCCTCGTGACGCGACACGGCAAGGCCCTGCGGTTCTCCGAAGCGGATGTGCCGACGCGGGGGATCGGCGCCAAGATGACGCGGGGTATCCGCCTCGAGGGCGGCGACCAGGTCGCTGCGGTATCGCGGGTGGTGCCCGAAGGCGTGCTCGACCTTCTCACCGTGACGACGAGGGGCTGCGCGAAGCGCACACCCATCGAGAGGTTCGGTGTGCTGAGGCCGGGGACCCGTGGACTGCGCGCGGCCACCCCGACTGACGCGAGTGGGCCGGTCGCGACCGCTGCGATCGTCGCTGCATCCGACGATGTGCTGATCGGGTCCTCGCGGAACCTCGTGCGTCTCGCAGCCACAGAGGTGCGCAGGCAGGGTAGGGCGAGTGCGGGCTTGCGTCTCGTCGATCTCGACCCCGACGACAGGGTCGTCGCAGTCGCGGTCATCTCGAATCGCTGACCCCCTGCAAGACCTCCCCACGGGTTCCTGCTGGGAACCATTCTCCTTGGTTCCTGCTGGGAACCATTCTCCTTGGTTCCTGCTGGGAACCATTCTCATTGTTGGTAGGGTCGGCCGGATGCGGAAGAACTCCCGCTCTCTCCTCGCAACGATCTTCCTGCTCGCCCTCACGGTGGGCGCCTGTGGACGTGGTGACGCCGAGGCGGACCTTCCAAGGGTCGTGGCGACGACGCCGGTCCTCGGTGACGTCGTGTCGACGGTTGTCGGCGACCGAGCCGACGTCGTGACGATCATGCCCAACGGCGCCGACCCGCATGCCTTCGCGGCTTCGGCCTCCCAGGTCGACGACATCCTCGGCGCAGACCTGCTCGTCGTGAACGGGAGCGATCTCGAGGAGGGCCTCACCGACGTGGTCGAGCAGGCACGTGACGCGGGTGTTCCCACCTTCACCGCGACGGACCACACACCCGCTGCGCCCGAGGAGGGCGACCCCCACTTCTGGCTCGACCCCCGGGCGATGCAGGACGTGGTCACAGCTCTTGGGGCTGCCGTGGAGGACGAGCTCGCCATCGCCACCGAAACCGAGGTCGGAACCTACAACGCCGCCCTCACCGAGCTCGATACTGCCAACGCGGCAGCCGTGGCCGACGTCCCACCCGAGCGGCGCAAGCTCGTCACCGGCCATGACGCCCTCGGCTGGTGGGCCGCCCGCTACGGCTTCGAGGTGGTCGGCCTCGTCGTCCCGAGCACGTCGACGCAAGCGGAGACCTCGGCTCGCCAGTCCGCCGACCTCACCCGCACCCTGACAGAAAGCGGCGTCGACGTGATCTTCGTCGACACCGGCCGGTCTCCCGCGATCGCCGACAACATCGCACGTGACTCCGGAGCCCGCGTCGTCGAGCTCGACATCGAGACGCTTCCCGCTGACGGCTCCTACATCACGCTCGTCGAGCGGTTGACCGAGACGATCACGACGGCCCTGCGCTGACCGGGCCTGCCGGGCCGACGGTAGGTGCGCTCAGGCTGCCGCCGCGAGAGATGCCAGGGTCGCCTCGACGTCGGCCGTCGCCGTCCGGTTCCAGGGCATCTTCGCGAGGAGGAGCCCCATACCGCAGATGTCGGTGAGACCGGCGAACGTGAGCCCACCACCGATGAAGGCTGCCGCCCACTTCGCCTTCGGATACCCGACGCTGGCGATGATCGAGCCGAGAACGATACTGCCCGCGACGAGACGCACCTGGCGTTCGATTGTCCACCTCTTGCGACCGGTGTGGACCGGGAACCCCGCCTGCTGCCACGCGTCGATCCCGCCCTCGAGGAGACGAATCGAGCCGATCTCGTCGAGTTGTTCCGCCGCCTTTCCCGCCCGGACGCCCGACTTGCAGACGAGGACTATCTCCGCGCCGAGGTCGCGCAACGTGTCGCGGCAGCACTCCAGCGTGTCGAGCGGGAGGTTCAGGGTGCCGTCGATGCGGGCGGCTTCGAACTCGGCGGGAGTGCGCACGTCGATGACGTAGCAGTGGCCGGCGTCGAGCTGCTCCATCACCTCGGACGGCGTTATCGCAGGTGGGTGGTCGGTCGTGGTTGTGGTCATGACATCTCCCGGGCTCCTGGACACCCTATCAGGCGTCGGTCACGCTCAACCTTCCGCATACCGGGAGAGGATGCGGCGTGACACGACCATCTTGTGTACCTCGTCCGGCCCGTCGTAGATGCGACCGAGACGGGCCTGCCGGTAGAACGCGGAGAGGGGATGGTCCTCCGTGAGACCCGCCGCCCCGTGTACCTGGATCGCCTTGTCCACCACGTCGTGGAGAACGCGCGCGCCGAAGAACTTCACGAGCGAGATCTCCTCGCGGGCGGCGGCGGCCCCCACCGTGTCGATCTTCCATGCGGCATGCAGTGTCATGAGGCGGGCGGCATGGATGTCGGCGCGGGCGTCGGCGATCCAGTCCTGGATGTTCGCCTTGCGGGCGAGCACGGACCCGAACGTCTCACGCTGCGTTGCGTAGCGGCACATCAGCTCGAAGGCGCGCTGCGCCATGCCCAGCCAGCGCATGCAGTGATGGATGCGGCCGGGGCCGAGACGCTCCTGCGCGATGAGGAACCCGGATCCCTCGGGCCCGAGGCAGTTCGACACCGGCACACGGCAGTTCTCGTACCAGATCTCGGCATGGTGGTTGTCGCGATCTCCCATGACGGGGATGCCGCGGGAGATGTTGAATCCGGGTGTGTCGGTCGGCACGATTATCTGACTGAAGCGGGCGTAGGGGCTCTCCGCCTCGGGATTGGTCTGGGCCATGACGATCGCGAACGATGCTCCGTGTGCGCCGCTCGTGAACCACTTGTGCCCGTCGATGACGTACTCGTCCCCGTCGCGGCGTGCCGTCGTGCGCAGGAGCTTGGGGTCGGAACCCGCGACCTCGGGCTCGGTCATCGAGAAGCAACTCCGGATCCTGCCGGCGACGAGGGGGGCGAGCCAGCGATCCTTCTGTTCCTCGCTCCCATACCGCCAGAGGATCTCGGCATTGCCCGAGTCGGGTGCCTGTGAGCCGAAGCAGGCGGGCGCGACGAGGCTGCGTCCGAGGATCTCGTTCACGAGCACGTAGTGGCGGAACGGAAGGTCGGCCCCACCCGCCTCACGAGGCAGGTGGAAGGCCCAATAGCCGGCAGCCTTCGCTTTCTCCTGCACGGCGACGACCGCCGGCGGGTAGGCGGGGCCACCGACTTCCATGACCCAGGTCTCACCGCTGCGCTCGAGCGGGTAGACGTGCTCCTCCATGAAGGCGTGGACCGAGTCGCAGAGACCCACGATCTCGTCGGGAACCGAGAAGTCCATCTGAACACTCCTGCCGCTCGGCTTGAGAGAACTGGCACGTCGGCGGATTGAACTACACGCAGGGCAGGCGAATCCACCCCCCGAACACGTCAGCCCTTGCGGTTGCGGGCGAGGATCCCGGCAAGATCGGTGCCGGGCGGAAGTGTGCCCAACGTCACACCACCGTCGGCGACGAGGCGGCTCGCACAGTATGCGTCGGCGATCGGGGCGGGTGCATGGCGCACGGCGAGCGCACCTTGGAGGACGAGAGCCATCCTCTCGACGACGCGACGTGCCGTGAGCTCCGCGGTCTCGGCGGACGATGCCTCGTGGGCGAGGAGACGGCGCAGGTCCCTCGTCGCCTCGTCGAGACGTGTGTCGGCACCCGCGGCCAGATCGACCTCTGCGAAGAAGGCCTCGACGCTCTCGGGATTGCGCCGCATCGCCCGCAGCACGTCGAGGCAGATCACGTTGCCCGAACCCTCCCAGATGCCGTTCAGAGGGCTCTGCCTGAAGAGCCGTGGCATGCCGGACTCCTCGACGTAGCCGCTGCCCCCCAGACACTCGAGCGCCTCGGCCACGACCACCGGCGTCCGCTTGCAGACGAGGTACTTGAGGACCGGAGTCGCGATCCGGCGCAGGTTCTCGTCGTGGGAATCCGCCAGACCCGGATCGTGACAGCGGACGAGGCGGAGTGCAGCATGCGTGGCCGCCTCGACTTCGACGGTGAGGTCGGCGAGGACCTGCTGCATGAGGGGCTGCTCGGCCAGGATCCCGCCGAAAGCCGCCCGGTGCTCGGTGTGGTGGAGGGCCTGCGTCAGAGACGACCGCATGGTCGCGATCGACCCGAGGGTGCAGTCGAGCCGCGTGTGGTTGACCATCTCGATGATCGTCGACACACCCCGACCCGGCTCACCGACGGCCCATGCGAACGCGTCGGCGAACTCGACCTCGCTCGACGCGTTCGACCTGTCGCCCATCTTGTCCTTGAGGCGCTGGATGAGCCACGAGTTCCGCTCACCGTCCGGTGTGAAACGGGGCACGAGGAAGCACGAGAGGCCTTCCTCGCGCTGGGCGAGGGCGAGGAACCCGTCCGACATGGGGGCGGAGCAGAACCACTTGTGGCCCGTGAGGCGCCACGTACCGTCCCCTGCCACACGTGCCGCACTCGTGTTCGCCCGTACGTCCGAGCCCCCCTGCTTCTCGGTCATTGCCATCCCGCACGTCAAGCCTGCCTTGTCCGTGTAGGGGACGAACCGGGGGTCGTAGTCGCGCACTCCCAGTCGCGGCTCCCACTCGGCGGCTACGTCGGGGCTGTGCCGCAGTGCCGGGATCACCGAATAGGTCATGGAGATCGGGCAGCCGTGGCCCTGGTCCACCTGGGACCACACCACGAACCCGGCCGCCCGCCGCACGTGGGCACCCGGCCGCTCCTCCACCCACGGTGCCGCGGCCAGACCCGATCCGATCGCGACCCGCATCAGCTCGTGGTACGCCGGGTGGTAGTCGACCCTGTCGAGGCGGCGGCCGTACCGGTCGAACGACTCGAGGACGGGCGGGTACGCGTTCGCGAGGCGGCCCCACTCCTGAGCCGTCGCCGATCCGGCCAGGCGGCCGAGGACATGCAGGTCCTCGTGCGCCCACGCCGCGCCTTCGCGCTCCACCGCCTCGGTCAGAGCCGGGTCCGCGCCGTAGACGTCGTACTCGGGCGGGGGAGGGGGCTGGTTCAGAACCTCGTGCGTCTGGAACATGGGTCCAGGCTACGACACGAGGCACCACCCCGGCACGGGATCACGCGCGACCAGTGGTCGCGATCTCCCATCTGGCTTCGACCGTCTCGACGGGCACCGGTGCCTTCCCCACGTAGATGGGTACCGGAGCCTCGGCCGTCACGTGCATGCTGCCGGCCGCGATGCGCACGGCGATGCGTGAACCGCGAAAGACGCAGCGCACTTCGAGGTCCGTCCACTGCGGCGGCAGACACGGATCGACGCGCAGGCCCTCCCCCTCGACCCGGATGCCTGCGAAGCCGTACACGAGTGCCTGCCACACACCGCCCATCGTCGCCGTGTGGACACCGCCGATGGCCGTCCCCGTGACATCGTGGAGATCGAGCATCGCCGACGTGGAGAGCCAGCGGACGGCGTCGTCGAAGCGACCGATACGGGCGAGGAGACCGGCGTGGATCGCCGGCGAGAGGGAGCTGCCGTGCGAAGTGCGCGGCTCGTAGTAGTCGAGGTTCGCCCGGAGACGGTCCTCGTCGGCCAGATCGGGCAGGAGATGGAGGAGCATGACGACGTCCGCCTGTTTCACGACCTGGGAGCGATGCACGACGTCGTAGCCGAGGTCGGCGTCCGCCGCGGCGGGCCGCTCCAGCAGGTCCGCCACGACGAGGGGCGCCAGGGTGTGGAATCCCGCGAACTCCTCGTAGATCCCGGACGTCTCGTCCAGGCCGGTGACGAGGCCGTCGGCGATCCCGAGCCACGCATCGCGCTCTTCCGCGGCCACCGACTCGAGCCTGGCCGCATCTCGCAGGTTCGCGGCGGCCATGCAGTTCGTGAAGGCACTGTCGTCGACGTCCTCGTGGTACTCGTCCGGGCCGATCACATGACGGATGTGGCGGCGGCCGTCCTCCTCCAGGACCGCGCGTGACGCCCAGAAGCGGGCGGTCTCGACGAGGAGTCGAGGCAGAGCCCCGGCTGTGAAGTCCGGGTCGCCGGTCCAATCGGCATAGCAGCGCGCGGCCCAGGCGACATCCGCCGTGATGTGCTGCTCGTACTCGGCGGTCACGACGGGGATCTCCCGCCCGTTCTTGTCGAGGATGCTGTTCGGGGTCACCTCCTCGCCGCTGGATGCGGACTCCCACGGGAACCGGGCCCCGGCGTAACCCGTGCGCACGGCGTTGCGACGGGCGGCGGGAAGGCGGCGCAGCCGGTACTCGAGGATTGCGCGGGCGGCAGGCGGGTGTGTGGCAGCCATGAAGGGGAGAACGAAGATGTCCGTGTCCCAGAAGACATGGCCTGCATAGTTCGGACCTGAGAGCCCGCGGGCGCCGACGGCTGCCTCTCCCGCGTCGGCCACGCACGCCATGAGGTGATAGAGGTTGAACCGCACAGCCTGCTGCAGGCGGGCATCGGACCCGAGCCTGATGTCGGCTCGTTCCCAACGCGCCTCCCACGCCGAGACGTGCGCGAGTGCCAGGGTGTCGGAAGACACTGCGGCGATCTCGCGTATGACTCGGTTCGCCCAGGCCTCGGCGTCGTCGTCGGCATCGACGATCCCGTACCGGCCGACACGTTCGAAGCGACGCTCCCCGTGCCCGAGGTCCGTCCAGTGATCGACTGCCGTGGCCACCACCTGACCTCCGCACACGGGGACGGCGGACCATGCCGCCCGCGTCGCCGTCACCTCGGGGGGTGATTCGATCGGGACGGGGTTGACGACCTGGGGGTCGGCCGGCGCCGGTGTGACGGGGTCGATCTCGGCCAGCAGATCACGGTGGGCAGTCCCGTGCATCACCACGGTTCCGGGTGTGGCCGAGGAGGAGAACATGGAAGCCTCGACCACGCCGTGTGCCGTCTGCAGCGATACGTGGAGGGTGCCGTGGCGCATGTCGAGGACACGTCGCATGCCGGTGAGATCGTGCGGTGCGAGCACGTGTGGGAGCCGGTTCCAGACCGGGCAGGCCGCGAGGCTCTCCCGTCCGTCCACGATCGCGTACGCGCCGTTCACCGCAACCCAGGGCGCGGCCGCTCCGTCGCCGGGGAAGGGAGTCCACGTGCTACCGAGCTGCCCGTCACCGATCGTGAGGAGGCGCTCGCGGACCTGTTCTGCGTCAGGGTCGTACCCGTCGAAGGTGACGGTCCAGAGCGGGTCCGGGCTCAGAACGTGACCTGGCACCTGCATGCCGACTTCGCGGCGCCCCCGAAGAAGATGTAGCCGAGCAGGCCGAACGGGAGGTGAACCCGCTTGTAGGTTCCGTCCGGATTGAACCAGGCCGCCATGTTCACCGGGACGAAGCCGAAGGCGAGGATGCTGAAGCGGACCATCGTCTGCGCCGCGGTCTGGGAACCGGTGAGTGAGAACCGCCCGCTCTTCACGTTCCAGTACCCGAACCGGAAGTCCGCGCTGCCCGCGAGATCGAAACTCACGCTGCCGGCCGTGTCGGCTGTCAGGCTGCCCGCGAGCGCCACCGTCATGTCCTCGGCCGTGACGGCGAAGTCGCCTCCGACCATGACCTGGATCGGGCCGGACGGTGAGCCCGTGACCTGGAGGTCGAATCCCGCCATGCCGTACCCGCCGAGGGCGACGTCGCCCGAGCCGACGAGGGCGAGAGTCCCGTCGGGGGCGAGCGAGCCGGACAACGCGAGCGCGCTCGGTGGCGACGTGGACAGCTCGAGGGAGGCATCCACGACGAACGTGACCACACCACCCGTGTTCGCGTAGGAGAGGTCGGCTGCGAGCGCCAGCGAATCGGCGATGAGGTCCGCCGTCATCTCGACACTCACGTCCGAACCGACGAGGTCAGCCGAGAAGGCGAAGTTCTCCAGCGTCGCCGCGCCGAGCTGGAGGAGGCTCACGGCGGCCGAAGCGCCGAAGAACGGTGTGCCCGCCGTGACACCGAAGCTGCCGCCGAACGAGACGGCCGTGGACTGGATCACGGGCAGGTACGTGCCCGCCGGAGGGCTCGAGACCGAGACACTCCAGTTGTCGGGGTTGAGGAACGACCCCGAGAAGCGGAGGTTGACGAGGCCGCCGCTGTACTGCAGGTGGAGGACACCTGAGATGGTAATGCCCGTCGTGGGAGTCCAACGGAGTTGGAGGCTGTCGATCCAGACATTCGTCAGGAACTCCTGGCCGGCTGCAAGCGGAGGTGCGGTCGACTGGGCGGACATGCCGCCGGATGGCGCCTCGGCGAGACCCGTGCCGGTCATCTCGATCCCCGCATCGCCGGCCGTACAGGACGCTCCGGACACGGTGGCGTTGTCGGCGCTCACGACGGTCCCGTTGGAGAGCGTGATCTCGACACCGGGCACGCCGTTGGCATGCGCGGCCGTGATGGCGTTCCAGGCGGTACAGAAGTCCTCCGACGTGGGCCCCCCCGGCTCGTCGGCGCGAGCAGCAGGTCCACCCACGCAGAGGGCGGCAACAACTCCGAGTGTGACCAGGAGGCCGGTCGCGCGGCGCAACTCCGGCCTGGTCGACGAAGATCCCCTCACGTCCGGCTCCTCCCGTCGTGTCCCAACGACGCACACCACGCTCTGCCTCCGGGCCGGAGTGTGCGCTCCCTTCGTTCCACCAGACTGGACAATCACCTCGAAGCCGTCAAGCACCGGGGCAGGGGAAGGTCTGAGAAACCCCCGGGACGGGGACGTGCGCCTCTTCTCTGCATGTCCGTCTGGGCCGATGTCCTACAATCCCCTTCTGCCAGGAGGCCCCGACACATCACGCGCACGGCCTCTCGCGGCGAGGTAGCTCAGTTGGCAGAGCACATGACTGAAAATCATGGTGTCGGCAGTTCGATTCTGCCCCTCGCCACCACATTGCCACCTCCATCGCCACCCCCCCCGGACACGGATTCGTTCCGTCGCCCCCGACCCGAACGACTCATGGCGGGACATGGGTGAACCGGTTGTGGTCTTCGCGACCAACGTGCTGTGGGACGGGATCTGGTACGGAGCGCAACATCTCGGATCGCGGCTCGCCCACCGGGGGTTTCGCGTCCTCTTCCTCGAGCTGCCCATGACGGTGGCCTCCCCTCTGCGGCATCCCGTCCGCGCGCGTGAGCTCCTCGGCAGGCGCTTGCGTGAGCTGGGCCCCACACTCGCCGTCGATCTTCCCCTCGGCCTGCCCCCGCAGGAGCACCCGCGCATGCGCGGGGTCAACGCCCGCCTCCTCGCCCGTCGCGTGCGGCATGATCTCCGCCGCCTCGCCTGGCCGGACCCCGACTTCCTGCTGATCCGGCACAGACTGGGCTGGCGTCTCGCAGCCGGGTTCCCGACAGCCCGCGTCGTGGCCAACCTGAGCGACGCCGTCTACTTCGCCGACGACGACGGGCGGGACGAGCGGGCATCGCTCCTCGCCAGTGCCGAGGCCGCCGTCTGCGTGTCGCCACCGCTCGTCGCGGAGGCCGCGGAAGCAGGTATCCGCGACCGTCTCCTCCTGCCCCAGGGAGTCGACTTCGCGACCATCGACCGGGCCGCGGCGCGGGGTCCCGCACCGGACCTCGCCGGGGTGGGACAGCCCCGCATCGGTTTTGTCGGGCATGTGACACCACGCATCGACTTCGACCTCGTCGAGGAAGTGGCCTCGGCCCGCCCCGCATGGCAGTTCGTGGTCGTCGGGGACGTCCACCCCCTCTTCGAGGAGCTGCGCCGCCACGACCCGTTCAGGGGGCGCGTGAACGTCCACGTCCTCGGGCTGCGAGACCGTGCGGATGTAGGCCGCTACCTGGCCGGCTTCGACGCCGCCTGGGTCCCCTACACGTGGTCCGAATTCAACGTCGCCTCGAATCCCCTCAAGATCATGGATTGCCTCGCGGCGGGCCTGCCTGTCGTGGCCCCTGCATTCCCCGCCCTCGTCGACAACGCAGCCGACACCGCCCTCATGCCCGAGACCGCGAAGGCGCCGGACTGGGTCGACGCGCTCGAACGGGCCCTGGGGGATTCGGCGGACGAGGCCCGGGCCGCACGGCGCGCCTTCGCCGCAGCCAACAGCTGGGAGAGTCGCGCCGACCGTCTCGCCTCGTTTCTCCAAGACCTGGGCCGGTCTGCCGCGCAGGACGCGGGGTAGCACGCGTCGACCGTGCCCGATTGTTCGTGGGCACGCTGCGCCGATTCCGTGCAATGCTGGTCTCGCATGGAAGAGCGCATCGACTCCCGGATCCTCGACCAGTACCTGGAGAGATACGACCGTCCCGGACCCCGCTACACGTCGTATCCTCCGGCCACGTCGTTCCACACCGGCTTCGGCGCGCCCGAATACGAAGCCCATCTCGCGGCCGCGGCAGCCCAGCCCGACACGCCCCTGTCCCTCTACGTGCACCTGCCGTTCTGCGAGAGCCGCTGCGCCTTCTGCGCGTGCCATGCCGTCGTGACGCAGGATCGGAGCGTCGCTGAGACCTACCTCGATCACCTCGTACGCGAGATCGAGCTCGTGGCGGACCGCCTCGGCGACCGCGGCTCACTCGCCCAATACCACTGGGGTGGTGGTACACCCACCTACTCCGACGTTCCGGAGCTGGCGCGTCTCCACGAGGCTGTCGTGGGCCGTTTCGAGCTCCTCCCGAACGCCGAGTGCGCGGTCGAGGTCGACCCCCGTGTCACGTCGGATGCGCAACTCGCCGCCTTGCGCAGTTGGGGTTTCAACCGGATCTCCCTCGGCGTGCAGGACCTCGATCCGACGGTCCAGTCGGCGATCGGCCGCGACCAGACGGAGCGTCAGACCCGGGACCTGCTCGAGGCGAGCCGCCGGCACGGCTTCGCGTCGGTGAACATGGATCTCGTGTACGGGCTGCCCGCGCAGTCGGTCGCGTCCTTCCGTGAGACGCTGGAGGCGGTGTGCGAGATGCGCCCGGACCGCCTCGCCGTCTACTCCTTCGCCCTCGTCCCCTGGGTGCGACCCCACCAGCGTCGGATCGACTCCGCCCTCCTCCCCGAACGGTCCGCCCGCCTCCGCATGCTCGCGATGAGCGTCGAGGTCTTCACGCAGGCCGGATACGAACGTGTGGGCATGGACCACTGGGCGCTCCCGGACGACGAGCTCGTGAAGGCCCGCCGCGACGGTCACCTGTACCGCAACTTCATGGGGTACACCGTGAGCCGTGCGCCCGACGTGATAGGGCTCGGGGTCTCGGCGATCGGTGACGTGGCCGGTGCCTTCGTGCAGAACCACAAACGCCTCCGCAGCTACTACGACGATCTCGAGCGGGGGGCCCTCCCCGTCGAGCGGGGGACCGCGCGCAGCGCCGACGACGAGGTGCGCCGCCACGTCATCATGCAGATCATGTGCAACGGCAGCGTGGACTGGCGTGAAGTCGGCGCCCGGCACGGGATCGTACCGTCCGAGTACTTCGGGACCGAGCTCGCTGCCCTGGCCACCGACGCGGACCTCGCCGCCCTCGTCGAGGTCGAGGCGGACCGCCTCGTGCTCACCGACCTCGGCAGCTACTTCCCCCGCAACGTGGCGATGGTCTTCGACACCCACCTGGGGAGGACCGCCGAA
>JADZDR010000021.1 GCA_020850945.1 Acidimicrobiia bacterium
CCCACTCGCTGTGCGTAACTGATACTCACAGAACCTCCCTCTCGACCGCTCACAATAGCAATCGGCCCCTTGAATGTCACGCTTCGTGGTCGGCTCCGTACTGATTCAAGAGCGCCATGCATCGTTGCCTTCGGGTGATGCCGCTGGACACCGGATCCGGCCGCGGCGTCATCCGGTCCACTTCAATCCTGGCCGTCACGGCCCGCGCGAATCCATTCCGCGTGCCCGAACGCGGCGAGCGCGACACCCACGACGGCGGCGGTCTCGGTGCGCAGGACGGTCGGGCCGAGGCCGCCGAGACCCCATCCGCGCTCTTCGGCCTCCGCCCTCTCCCCGGCGCTGAACCCGCCTTCGGGGCCGACGAGGAGACGCATCGCGAGGTCCGATCCCCACTCTGCCGCGCCACCGGACGGGTCGAGCACGAGCCCGCGCTCCCGCCCGACGAGATCCGCGAAGTCCACGGGGACACCGATGCGCGGCAGCCACGCGCCGTGTGACTGCTCGAGCGCCGCGCGGGAGATGCTCCGCCACCGTGCGAGGCGCCGCGCGACCGCCTCCGCATCCCACCGTCGCTCGGTCCGGGCGGAGATGACGGGTGTGATCTCCTCGACCCCGAGCTCCGTGGCCTTCTCGACGACGAAGTCGAGCTTCCTCCCCTTCGAAAGGCAGGGATGGAGGTGAACCGGGGACGGGCGCGGCACCGCGACCCATTCGCCACACAGCTCGGCTCCCCCCGGCACGAGGGTGGCGGCGGCAGTCGCGCCGGCACCGTCCGTGATCTCGAGCGGAGCCCCATCACGCAGACGGAGCACCTCACGCAGATGCCGCACCTTGTCGCCGGGAATGGCGACGGCGTCTCCCCGCGACGCGTCGCCGGGTCCTTCACAGAGCACGCGTGGAACTCGCATCGGCCGCCTCCTCCGGGACGCCGGTCGTCAGCGGAACGCGTTCTTGATGCGGCTCATCACGCCGGGTGTCTCCACGTTCTCGCTGCGCAGCTCGGCGAGACGGCGCAACAGGGCTTCCTGCTCCTCGTCGGCTGCCGTCGGGGTGTCGACGAAGACGTCCACGTAGAGGTCGCCGCTGCCCCCACCCCGCATGCGGGGCCCGCCCTTGCCCCGGAACCGCTGCACCGTGCCTGTCGCCGTCCCCGGCATGACATCGACGCGGATCTCCTCGGATCCGTCGAGGGACGGCACGGACATGACACCACCGAGCGCAGCCGTCGTCGCGGGCACGTGCAACACGAAACGGAGGTCGGGACCCTCCCTGCTCCACTCAGCCGGGGCAGCGTCGACCCGGATCCGCACATAGAGGTCACCGGCTGCGCCACCCCGGTAGCCGAGGTCGCCCCGGCCGCTGAGGCGGAGCTGCGCGCCGTGTTCGATGCCGGCCGGGATCTTCAGCGTGAGGGACTGGTCGCTCGAGACGCGTCCCTGCCCGTGGCAGGCGTCGCACGGGACGGCGATCGTGATGCCGGTTCCCCGGCACGTCGGGCAGGGGTGCGCCGTGACGATCTGGCCGAGGACGGTGCGGCGAACCTCCTGCACCTCGCCTCGGCCGCGGCACGTGGCACAGGACTCGGGATGCGTGCCCTGTGCCGCCCCCGACCCCTCGCACGTCTCGCAGAGAACGAGCGTGGTCACGTCCACGGTGGTCTCGGCCCCGTAGACGGCTTCCACGAAGGAGAGCCGAACCTCGACGCCGATATCTTCTCCGGGGGCCGTCCCGGACGGATAGCGGCCCCGAGACCTCGACCCGAACGGCGAACCCGAGAAGGACCCGCCACCGAAGAAGGCCTCGAAGATGTCGCCGAAACCACCGCCGAACCCGGCACCGAAATCGGCGCCACCTTCGGCACCTTCGGGCCCGAACATGTCATAGCGGCGCCGCCTCTCCGGGTCCTTCAGCGTCTCGTACGCCCGGTTCACCTCCTTGAACCGCTCCTCGGCGTCCGCATCCGTCTGGTTGGCGTCGGGATGGAGCTCGCGGGCGAGGCGACGGTAGGCGCGCTTCACGTCGTCCTGGGACGCCTCCCGCGGGACTCCCAGGATCTCGTAGTAGTCCCTGCTCAACTCATGTCTCCTCAGCCCTGTGGGGGTGACTCACGATACCGTCTGCTCGAGCTGGCTCGAGATGTAGCTCACGGCCGACATCGCCCGGCTGTAGTCGATGCGCATGGGACCGACGAGACCGACGAGGCCACGGGTCTGGCCGAGGCGGTAGGACGCGAGCACGAGGGCGAGGCCTGACAGGTCCTGCGCGGGCAGTTCGGTGCCGATGCGCACGACGGGACTCGTCTCGGCGGATGCGTCGACACGCACGAGGACGTCGACGAGCCTCCGGCGTCCCTCGAGCACGAGAAGCATCTGGCGGACCGTCTCGAGCTCGTCGAGGCGGTCGGCGAGCCCGGCCGTTCCCTCGAGGAACACGTCGGACTGCGTGCCTTCGTGGCGCAGGGCGTCGAGGACGCTGCGCACGATCACGGCCGCGACCGGATCGGCGATCTCGGGAATCGGCCAGCGCTTCAACCAGTCGGGACGCCCCACGAGGAGGTCGCCCAGGGCACTCTCGGCGGTTTGGAGGACGGTGTCGTGCACCCAGTCGTCGTCATCCTCCCCGCCAACCGGTTCGGCTTCGATGACGACCTTCGCGACACGGCCTGTGCGCGTCACGAGGATGCAGAGGACCTTGCCCGAGCCGATCCGCGTGAGATGAACCGAGGCGAGCGTCGTGTCGTCGAGGACAGGCGGGACGACGACGGCGGCGAGGTTCGTCATGCGGGCGAGGAGACGCGTCGTCGCCTGCAGGAGGTGTTCGACCTCGGACTCCTCCTCACGGAAGAAGGTCCCGACCGTGGACCGCTCGACAGCGCTCAGGGCATCGGAGTCGGCGAAGTGGTCGACGTAGTAGCGGTATCCGGCCACCTGGGGGACGCGGCCGGCGCTCGTGTGCGGCTGCGTCACGTACCCCTCTTCCCCGAGCAGCGCCATGTCGTTGCGGACCGTTGCGCTCGAGACGTCGAACGTGACCCGGCGCGCGACCGCCGCGGAGCCGACGGGGGCTCCGGTGGCGATGTGTTCCTCGACGATCGCCTTGAGGACCGCCGCGCAACGCTCGTTCAACCCCACGCTGGGACACCTCGTGCGTTCGGGTGCGGTTCCCGGGCTGCGGGCACCGGATCGTGACCAATCTACCCGCGACGACGTGGAGAATTAGCACTCTCCCAAGGCGAGTGACAGCTCGACGACGATGCCGTTGGCGACCGCCATCCCGCCGTCGGTGAGCTTGAGACGGGGTACGCCGTTCTCGTGGCGCACGTCGACGAAACCCCACGCGACGAGCTCCGGTGGGACACGTGCTGCCTCCTGCGGCGTGATCGTCATCCCACACGCCCGCCTCGTCCCGAGGGCGAGGCGCTCGAGTGCCGCGGCGTCACCTGTGACGTGTTCGCTCCCCTGTCGCGCGTCTCCCCGCTCGCGCATGTGCGCGATGTATGTGCGGGGATGCCTCACGTTCCAGGTCCGCAGCCCGCGGGACGGCTCGAAGCTGTGCGCGCCGCTGCCCACGCCGACGTACCTGCCTCCGCTCCAGTACCGGAGGTTGTGCAGGCACGGTCGCCGTCGCGTCCAGTTCGAGATCTCGTATCGGACGAGGCCGGCATCGCGGAGTACGTGCACCGCGGTGTCGAGGCGGGCGGCGAGCACGTCGTCCTCGGGACCGTGTGCGAGGCCGCGCTGCACCGCCTGGCCGAGCGGCGTGTTCACCTCCACGCCGAGGGCGTAGGCGGAGACGTGGTCGGGTTCGAGGGCGAGGGCGGCCTCGAGGCTTGCCGCCCAGTCCGCCTCGGATTCACCCGGCGTCCCGTAGATGAGGTCCACGTTGACCTCGTCGAAGCCGGCCACGCGGGCCGCCGCCACGGCTGTCTCGACCGCGCCGTGCCGGTGACGACGCTCGAGGACCTCGAGCACATGCGGTCGCACGGACTGCATGCCGAAGGACACGCGGTTCGCACCGGCCCGGCGGGCCGCGTCGAGCACGGCGCCTGATGCGGACTCCGGGTTCATCTCCACCGTCACCTCGGCGTCGGGGCGCCTGGGGATTGCGTCGATCAGACGTCCGAGCTCCGAGGCCGACAGCACGCTCGGGGTCCCCCCTCCCACGAACACTGTGTCGGCGGGCGTGTCGACTCGCCCGCCGATCTCGGCGACGAGGGCGTCCACGTAGTCCGCGACGAGGTCTTCCAAGCCGGCGAAAGCGGCGAAGTCGCAGTATCCGCACCGGTGGGTGCAGAACGGCACGTGCACGTACACGCCCAGACCGCCGGCAGCGCGCTCGGCCCAGACGGCGTGGTCGGGCGGCGCCGTGCGCGGGGGGGAGGCCGCCACGTCCACGATCAGTCGCGGTCGATCCGCAGGGCCGAGATGAAGGCCTCCTGGGGCACTTCGACCCGGCCGATGGAACGCATGCGCTTCTTGCCCTCCTTCTGCTTCTCGAGGAGCTTGCGCTTGCGGGTCACGTCACCGCCGTAGCACTTGGCGAGGACGTCCTTGCGCCTCGCCTTCACGGTCTCGCGCGCGATGATCCGCCCGCCCTGGGCGGCCTGGATAGGGACGTCGAAGAGCTGGCGCGGGATGAGCTCGCGCAGCTTCTCGACCATCTGCCGCCCGTACCTGTAAGCCCTGTCCTTGGGCACGATCGAGCTGAAGGCGTCGACAGGCTCGTTGTTGAGGAGGATGTCGACACGTGTGAGGTCACCGGGACGGTAGCCGAGCGGCTCGTAGTCGAAGCTCGCATACCCGCGTGTGCGGCTCTTGAGGACGTCGAAGAAGTCGGTGATGATCTCGGCGAGCGGCATGTGGTACACGACCTCCACCCGATCCGACGACACGTAGTCGAGCTTCGTCTGCACACCACGCCGGCTCTGGCAGAGGTCGAGGACGGTCCCGAGATACTCGGACGGCGCGAGGAACGTCGCCTCCACGTACGGCTCCTGGATCTCCTGGAACCCGGGCTCGAGGAGGGACGGGTTGTCGATCACGCCGCGCTCGCCGCCTGCCGTGACGACCTGGTACTCGACCGTGGGTGCGGTCGCGACGATCGTCACCTCGTACTCGCGCTCGAGCCGCTCGCGGATGATCTCCATGTGGAGGAGCCCGAGGAAACCCACCCGGAAACCGAAGCCGAGGGCGCTCGACGTCTCCGGCTCCCACGTGAAGCTCGCGTCGTTCACGTGGAGGCGCTCGAGGGCGTCGCGCAGCTCCGAGTAGTCCTGACCCTCCGCCGGGTACATGCCGCAGAACACGACGGGTTGCGGCTCCTTGTAGCCGGGGAGCGGTTCGCCGGCTCCCCCCGCCCGCGTCGTCACCGTGTCGCCGACCTTGGCCTCCGAGACCGTCTTGAGCCCGGGCACGAGATACCCGACCTCACCCGGACCGAGCGAGGCGACGGGGCGGGGAAGGGGCGTGTAGACACCTATCTCGTCGGCGGCGACATCGGTCTTGGACGCCATGAGGACGAGCTCGTTCCCGGTCGTGAGGGTCCCATCCATGATCCGCACGTTCGTCACGACCCCCCGGTACTGGTCGTAGTGGCTGTCGAACACGAGGGCCCGCAGCGGCGCCGCCGCGTCCCCGCGGGGCGCGGGGACACGCGCCACGATCGCGTCGAGGAGGACGTCGACACCCTCACCCGTCTTGGCCGAGATCATGATGCAGTCCTCGGCGGGGAGGCCGATCAACTGCTCCATCTCCTCCGCCACACGTTCGGGCTCGGCTGCGGGCAGGTCGATCTTGTTCACGACGGGCACGACCTCGAGATCGGCTTCCACGGCGAGGAGCGCGTTCGCGAGCGTCTGCGCCTCGATTCCCTGCGCCGCGTCCACGAGGAGGAGTGCTCCCTCGCACGCGTAGAGGCTGCGGGACACCTCGTAGCCGAAGTCGACGTGTCCGGGCGTGTCGATGAGGTTGAGGTGGTACGTCATTCCCGTCGCATCCGTGTGCTCGATCCGCACCGTCTGCGCCTTGATCGTGATGCCGCGCTCGCGCTCGAGGTCCATCGAGTCGAGGAACTGCTCGCGCATCTCACGCTCGGAAACCGCACCCGACATCTGCAGGAACCGGTCGGCAAGGGTGGACTTGCCGTGGTCGATGTGGGCGATGATCGAGAAGTTGCGGATGCGAGCCTGGTCCATTGCCGAGCGGTGATCGTAGCCGTGGGCACGACGACCCTCGGCCGGCCCGCCGGCCGCGGCGACGGCACCGTCACCGAGTCGCC
>JADZDR010000022.1 GCA_020850945.1 Acidimicrobiia bacterium
AGAGAGGACAGCCACGCATGACAGAGGCACCGACGCCGGTCGTGATCCCGCCGGAGCTGCGCCCCGCGGATGGTCGCTTCGGCTCCGGCCCGTCCAAGGTCCGATCCGAGGCCCTCGTCGACCTGGCCGCGGCTGCGCCCGGACTCCTCGGCACGAGCCACCGCCAGACCCCCGTCCGGGATCTCGTGCGGCGTGTGCGTGAGGGTGTGTCGGCCCTGCTGGAACTGCCAGACGGGTACGAGGTCGTGCTGGGCAACGGCGGTACGACCGCCTTCTGGGACGCTGCAGCCTTCTGTCTCGTCCGGGCCCTCAGCCAGCACGTCGTCTGCGGCGAGTTCAGCGCCAAGTTCGCGTCGGTGATCGAGGCCTGTCCCCATCTCGAGTCGCCTTTGCTTGTCGAGGCCGCCCCCGGCGAACGACCCGTCCTGAGTGGTGACGCTGACGCGGACACGATCGCCCTCATCCAGAACGAGACGTCGACGGGCGTGCAGATGGACGTCGTCAGACCGGAGGGCGCACATGAGAGCGCCCTCGTCCTCGTGGACGCGACCTCGGCGGCCGGCGGCCTGCGTGTCGAGGCCAGCGAGTTCGACGTCTACTACTTCGCACCCCAGAAATGCCTCGCCTCCGAGGGGGGTCTCTGGCTGGCCGCCCTCTCGCCGCCGGCGCTGGAGCGCATCGCGGCGATGACGGCGACGCGGGCGGTGCCGGCATCCCTCGACCTCTCGATCGCGCTCGAGAACTCGCGCAAGGACCAGACGTACAACACGCCGGCGATCGCAACGCTGTTCCTCACGGCACACACGCTCGACTGGATCAACGACCACGGTGGCCTCGCGTGGGCGGCCGCGCGCTGCGACACCTCCGCGGACGTCGTGTACCGGTGGGCGGAGAAAGCACCTTTCGCCACTCCGTTCGTGAAGGAGTCGCGTGCGCGCTCGCACACGGTCGCCACGATCGACTTCGACACCTCCGTCGATGCGAGCGCAATCGCAGCGGTACTGCGCGCGAACGGCATCGTCGACGTCGAGCCCTACCGCAAGCTGGGTCGCAACCAGTTGCGCATCGCCCTCTACCCCGCGATCGACCCGGCGGACGTAGAGGTGCTCACGCGCGCCATCGATTTCGTCGTGGCCGAGATCGAGTGACGACCACGTGAGCGGCGGGGACGACACGCCCATCCGGGTCCTGGTCAGGATCAGGGGCCGCGTGCAAGGAGTGTTCTTCCGGGACTCCACGCGGCGCGAGGCCCTCACGCACGGTGTATGCGGATGGGTGCGCAATCTCCCGGACGGGAGCGTGGAGGTCGCCCTCGAGGGGCGTCGTGATGCAGTCGACGCTGTCCTGGCCTTCTGCGAGGTGGGGCCCCCCCGTGCATTCGTGGCCGGGGTGGAGATCAGCGAGACGGAGCCTCTGGGCGAGGAGGGCTTCCGTATCGTCTGACTCAGGTCGGGGGTGTCTCCCACGGGTCGGCATCGCCGGCGCGCGGTGCCTCGGGCACCACGGGCTCGAGGTCCGCCACGACACGCTCGATCTCGAACCTCGTGTCGGTGATCCGCGTCCGGCAGAAGGTGAGGAGTTCGGCGGCGCGGCGCACTCTCTCGGCGAGCCGGTCGACGTCGACGTCGTCGTGCTCGATCTCGGCGAGGATCTGCTCGAGTTCGGCAATCGCCTCCCCGTAGCCACGCGGAGTCGGCCCCGCCTCGAATGTGCCGTCCGTACCGCTCATCTCGCCTCCTCGTCCAGCACTACCTCCTGGACGACCGCCGTCACGCTACCTCCCTTGAGACGCATTGTGATCCTGTCGCCGGTCTCGACGGATGCGGCCTCCACCACCACGCGGCCGTCGGGGGTGCGCACCATCGCCCATCCGCGTTGCGTGAGACGCTCGGGGTCCGCCATCGTGATCGCACTCTGCATCGCGTCGACGCGCATCCGCGCCTGACCGAGGATGGCGCGTGCCTGACGTTCGAGCTGAGGTTGTACGGCACGAAGGATCGTGTCCTCTCGTGCCAGGTCGAGACGAGCCCTACCGGTGATGCCGGCCCACCGGTCGCCGAGACGCCGCTCCTGGCGGTCCGTCGCCTCACGCACTGCAACAGCAAGCGCCCTGCCGGTCCGGGTGACATCGGTGTCCGCGGACCGCAAGGAAGCGTCGACGCGGCGGCCGATGCGACCGAACCCACCTGCGAGTCTCCCGAGGTACCCATCCACGGCCGCCACGAGGGCACGGGCGCACGCGGTCGGTGTCTTGTGGGCGTTGTGGGAAACTCGGTCGGCAATCGTCTCGTCGACCTCGTGGCCTATGCCTGTTATGACGGGAACGGGACACGTGGCAATTGCCCGTGCCACGGTCTCGGAATCGAACACCGCCAATTCGGTTCTCGCCCCACCGCCCCGCACGACGGCGATCACATCGGGTCGTTCGTCTCCCAAGACCCGCACGGCTGCCGCGATACGCCTCTCCGCGTCTCCTCCCTGCACGGGCGTGTGCAGGGCACGCACACTGAAGCCGAAACCGGAGCCGCGCAGCTCGTGCTCGAAATCCGCCGCAGCCGCGCTCTGCGCCGACGTGACGAGCCCCACCCGGAGCGGACACGCCGGGAATCCGAGGCTGCTGTTCGCGTCCAGCAGCCCTTCGGTGCCGAGGCGGCGCAACACACGGTCACGATTCCTCGCGAAGTGGCCGAGTGTGTAGGCCGTGTCGATTCCGGTCATGGTGAGCTGGAGGCGGCCGCGGGGGCGGTAGACATCGACACGTCCCCGCAGACGCACCGCCATGCCGTCCTCGAGCTCGACCCGGTCCGAGTCGAGATCCCGCTGCACGCGAGTCCGGTGCGAGTCGAGGAGCACGACGGACAGGCGGGCATGACGGGCGGGATCGCGGGCATCGGGCTCCACGAGGTCGAAGAAGAGGTTGCCACGGCCGCTGGCCTGGCTGAGGCCCCAGATCTCCCCCCCCACCCAGACTTCCGCGCGAAACGTGCGGTACAGTGCCTGTTGGATGCTGCGGTTCAACTCGTAGACGCCGTATGTGCGCTCGTCGGACTCCACCATCCACACGAGGGTAAACCCGCGATGCGACATGCCCGGCCTGCAGGCAGGTACCCGGCCCGACGAAGCGAAGGTGTAGTGGTGGCAAACGCCTGCAGAGGTGATTCCTCCTGGTCTGCCGCGACCGGCGGGGAACGTGACCATGTTGGTCCCTGCGCGACTCTGTCAGGTGGGCCGGGATGACGTCGAGAACGCGCCGCATCCTGGCCAACACCCTGATCGCCTGTGGCATCCTCGCGATCGCGCTCTGGCAGACAGGGAACTGGCTGCGATCCAGCATCCTCGACGAGGAGGGCTTCACGAGCTCGATTGCCGAGATGCTCGGGAATCCCACGATCCAGTCGGCGATCGCGGAGGCTCTCGCCACCCGCCTGAACGCCGACGGACTCCCCGGCGGCCAGGTCACGCCCGAAGTGCAGAGGGCGATGGAGCGGTTCGTGGCTTCGCCCGACTTCCAGTCCACTCTGTCGAAGTCGTTCGTCGCGATCCACGTCGCCGTGCTCGGCACAGCCCGGGCAGACGCCCCCGAAGCGATCGTCATCGACCTCGACGAGTATCAACCCGAGCTCGAACAGCTCTTGGCGAACATGGACCCACCCGCACCGAATGCGCTGCCGCCGGACGGGCTTGGCGTCGTACAGGTCCCCGTCGACTCCCTCCCGTCACTTGCCGGACAGGCGGAAGTCTTCAAGGCCATGCCGATCGTCGCGCTCGTCGTGGGCATCCTCCTCTTCGCCCTCGCCCTCACGGTGACGAACGATCGACCCTCCTCCCTGATACGGATCGGGGTCGGCCTCATCATGATCACGATCATCCCCCTCCTGATTCGTGTGCTCGTGCCCAAGCTCGCCCTCGGCAAGGTCTCGGATACAACCGCCCGCGAGATCGGCGACACCGTACTCGGATCTCTCCTCGGCAGCCTCGTCACGACGGCCGTGACCGTGGCCGTGATCGGGGCTGTCTGTCTCGGGGCCGGGGTGGGACTCAAGTACTTCCTGCGCTGGAAGCAGGAACACGACTTCATGAAGGACGTGCCGGTCGCCGACTACGATCCGTCGTCCGTCCCGTGGGAGGTGCAGCATCCTGGAGAGACGTACAGGATCGGACCGGCCGAACCCGCGAGGGTGCCGGCAGCGCCGTACCCCTCGACTCCACCGGCTCCACCGGCCTCCCCGCCGATGCCACCGTCCGGTGACGGGGGCGGCTGGGGTCAGGCCGGCCGCGGGTACTGAGGGAGGCGGCGTGGTGACGCCTTCATGACCTCCCCGGACCGCGAACGTGAGCATCTCACCTTGGCCACCCCCGACGGCGTGCACCTCGACGCTGTATGGACCGCCCCCACGAGCGCATGCAGTGTCGTCTGCGTGCTGTGCCATCCACACCCCGAACACGGCGGATCCATGCACAACCCGCTTCTCCTCACGCTCGAGGACGCTGTCTGCAGCCGAGGCGGGGCAGTCCTGCGCTTCGACTTCCGCGGTGTGGGTTGCAGCACGGGGTGGCACAGTGGTGGGCGTGACGAGGTCCTCGACGTCGCAGCCGCTGTGGGCACCGTGTTCGACCGTGCCCGAGGTGCTCGACTCGGTCTGGGTGGCTGGTCCTTCGGAGGCGGCGTGAGCTTTGCGTGGGTTCGAGCACACACACGTCCGCGTTACCCCGTCGACCTCAGGTGGTTCGGCGTGGCACCGGTCCTGGAGTTCGGCAGCGAGTCCCCGACTGGAGCTCCCTCGGCCGGAGTCCGCGACGAGGTGCCCCGCATGGCGATCGTGGGCTCGGCCGACCCCTTGGTCTCGACCGAGACGCTGCGTTCCCTCCTCGGACCCCGTGCCGAACTGGTCGTGCTCGACGGTTGTGATCACTTCTTCGCCGGCGCCTGCGGCGTAGAGGCTGCGGACCACGTAGCCGAGTTCGTGACGGCCGATGTCCATCCGTAGGAGGTTCGAACGCGAGCACGTTGCCGGCCACCACCTCCACAGACTCACGCCCCGCGTCATCATGGGAGTTGCCCTCGGGGCTGCCGTTGGAGCCGAGCTGCGTTACCTCGTGCTCTCGAGCCTCGATTGGGGCTTGTGGCCGACACTCGCCGTGAACGTGGCGGGTTCCATGCTGCTCGGTGGACTTGCGGCCCGGAGCCGACGCAGGCGTACACAAGTGCCACCCTGGCTGGGCGCGGGTCTCATCGGAGCCTTCACGACCTTTTCCACCTTCCTGCTCGACGTCTACGAGCTCGCAGAACGGGACGGGGTGGGGCTTGCCCTGGTGTTCGCCGCCTTCTCCCTCTCGGTTGGAATCGGCGCGACCGCACTCGTCCTCATGGCGGGTCGAGAAGGGGGGCAACGCGCGTGATCCACGTGGCAGTCCTCGCGGGTGGTGCCCTGGGTGGCCTTCTGCGCTTCGTCACGACTGCGGTATCGCAGCGCCTCATCGACGAAGGCGACGCTCTTCCGTGGTGGACACTCCTGGCCAACCTGACGGGAAGCTTCGTGCTCGGGCTGCTTGGCGGCTCGCTCGCGCACGGCCTGGTGCTCTCCCCATCGGTAGTCGCAGGTATCGGCGCAGGCTTCGCAGGAGGCCTCACGACCTTCTCGACCTTCAGTGTCGAAACAGTCCTCCTCGGACGCGAGCGAAGCGTGTACGCGGCGGCCGCCTACGTCGTGCTCAGCTTCACGTTGGGGCTCCTCGCGATCGTCGGCGGGATCGCGGCCGGGGCCGGGATCGCCGGAATGTGAAGGGACCGCCAGCCTGGCTTAGCCTGCCGGAATGCCTGGGGGAGCTTGCCCGTGACCGCATCGAGACGTAGAAGGGTCGGAGTCCCCGCATCTCTCGGCGCGGTGGGAGCCGTGGCCGGTGCCCTCGGACTCAAGGCGTGGTACGGCTCCTTCGACTGGTGCACCACCGAGGACGAGGTGTGCTCCGTGCCGACCGAGGACGGCTGGCACATCGTGCTGCACAGGTACCGGCCGACACGGCGGACTCACAGCCATCCGCTCGTCATCGGTCACGGTTTCGCCGGCAGCCATTACCTGCACGACCTCGGGGCGGGACTCGGCATGGCCCGCTTCCTTGCCGACCACGGCTGGGAGACCTTCACGGTCGACCTGCGCGGTCGAGGTGACAGCTTCCCGGACAGGGGGGACCGGTCGAGTCTCCAATGGAGCTTCGACGACCTCGCCCTCACGGATCTGCCGAGCGCTGCCGCTGCAGCATGTGAGGCCACTGGAGCGGAGTCCTGCCTGTGGGTCGGTCACGAGATGAGCGGCCAGGCCTTGTACGCGGCCGCCGTGTCCGGACGGGCGGAGAACGTCCACGCAGCCGTCACGATCGGTGCCCCGGCCGTGACACCCCCCTATGCGGCCGTGCCGGGCGTGACCGCACCACCGCGGGGGCGCAAGGCGGGACGTGTACCGTTCCGGGCAGGTGCACGTCTGGCGGGCCCGGTTCTGGCCTTCACGCGCAGCAGGATGTTGGAGTCGTCCTTCCGGGCAGGCATTGCCGACCCTCGTGCCGTCGCGCGCTATTTCCGAAACGGTGTCCCCGACGAGTCCGAGTTGCTCGCCGAGCAGTTCGCGGCGTGGATCGAGTCGGCAGCGATGACTAGTGACGACGGCTCCCTCGTCTACTCGGATCACCTCGACGCGGTCACGCTGCCGGTCCTCGTCGTAGCCGCCGCAGCCGATCTCCAGCGACCGCCCGAGGCCGTCGAAGCCACCTATCGGGCTCTCGGCAGCAGTGACAAGACATTCCTCCGGGCAGGAATCGAGGGTGGGATGTCAGTCGACTTCGGCCACGACGACGTCGTGACCAGCATCCCCGCCACGCGGGAGGTCCTCCCGCGGCTCGAGGCGTGGCTCTCGGCACACGACTGACATGACACCCCCACCCCCCTCCACGTGGGCGTATCCAACCACGCTGACCGTGGTTCAGTACGCCCACGTAACGGCTCCCCCCCACGTGGGCGTAACCAACCACACTGGCTGTGGTTCAACACGCCCACGTAACGGCTCCCGTTCACAGGGAGGGTCAGGGGAGGTCGACGAAAGGAGGGTCGACGACCTCGACGGGGAGATGCCGACCGCGGAGCTCTACCGACGCGGGCTGGGCGTCCCGCGCGACGAGCGCGAGCGCAATACCGCGCTCGAGGAGCGGCGAGTAGCCACCGCTCGTCACGACACCCACAGCCTGTGCCGCGGTGTCGAGGACGGGGCTTGCGTCGCGCAGGGGGCGTCGGTCCCGTCCCACGAGTCCGACAAGCCTCCGCGGCACACCGTCCTCCTTCTGGCGGCGCAGAGCGGCGGCCCCGGGGAAGTCGGCGGAGTCGAGCGCCACGGTCCAGCCGAGACCGGCTTCGAGCGGCGAGATGTCAGGCGAGATGTCGTGCCCGTGCAGGGGATAGCCCATCTCGAGACGCAGCGTGTCGCGAGCACCGAGCCCGGCAGGCTTGCCGCCCACGTCGGCGAGCGGTCCCCCCAGCGCATCCCAGATACCCACGATCGTGTCGTTCGGGGCGACGATCTCGATTCCCGGCGATCCCGTGTATCCGGTCCCCGAGACGATGCCCTGCCCGAGACGCGACTCGAAGCGTGCGACGCCGAACCGTGCCGGCGCCGCGTCGGTGAGGACATCCTCCACGACATCACTCCAGCGCGGCCCCTGCAGGGCGAGGATCCCCCATGCAGAGCTCAGATCCGTGACTTCCACACCGTCGCTCCGCTCCGCCTCCGAGTCCAGGATCGCCACGACCGTGGTGACGTTCGCGGCATTCGGCACCACCATCCACTCGTCCTCCGCCACGTGGCTGATGATGAGGTCGTCCACGACACCGCCTCTGTCGTTGAGGAGCATCGTGTACTGCGCCCGGCCCGGCCCCACCTTCGTCACGTCGTTCGTGAGGGTGCGCTGGAGGAGATCCGCCGTGTCGGGGCCGCGCACGAAGACCGTGCCCATGTGGCCCACGTCGAAGAGGCCGCACGCCTCGCGTACGGCAAGATGCTCGGCTACGGTGCCCTCGTACTGGATCGGCATACGCCAGCCGGCGAACGGAACCATCTTCGCGCCGAGGGCGACGTGCCGGCTGCCGAGCACCGTCTCACGCAGAACTTCGGACATGGGGGCGGAGCCTAGCGGCGGACCCCGGTGCTCATGTGAGTCCGTACTTCGTGATGAGCGCCTCGAAGTCACGCTGATAAAAGAGCTTGCAGTTGACCTCTGGGTACAGCTCGGCGAGACGGCGCAGCTTCTTGTTCTTGCGCCGCACCAGCTTCTGGTTCATCGTCGTGATCTCGATGTAGAGGTCCTGATCGGGTAGGTAGAAGTCGGGCGCGAACGCCTCCTTCGGGTTGCCGTCGTCGTCACGGCTGAAGACGAACGTGCGCGGTTCGTACTCCCAGCGCACCTTGTAGAAGTCGAGGAGCTCGGCGAACTGCTGTTCCGACCCGTGTTGGAAGCGGACGGTGCGGGACGGCAGGTCACGTGCAGCCCCGTCTCCCGCTTCCCCGTTCAGGGCATTATCTCCCGCACGTCGGCACCGTCGTCGCTCTCGGGACGGATCACCTCGATCGACCCCGACAGCTCGGCATGGATCGGATCGAGCGCGAAGGCGAAGACGACCTGGCCCGCATTGAGGAGGTCGAGGATCTCGTCGTTGGACCGGCTCGCGAAGACCTTCTGGCCGTCGGAGAAGATCCGCAGGCCGGCAGGTTCCTCGTCCAACTGCTCGCGGATGTACGCGAAGGCACGTTCGATGCGCTGCAGCGAAAGGCCGGCCTCCCGCAGGCTCTTGATGATCTTGAGCTCCACGAGATCCTGGTACGAGTAGCGACGTTGCGAACCCGAGCCCGACGCAGATGCGACGGACGGCAGGACGAGCCCCTTGCGGGCCCAGTGGTCGAGCTGGCGGTAGCTGATACCGGCGAGCTTGGCTGCCTCCGGCCCGCCAAACGACTGCTTGACCGCGCCGTCATCGCGCATCTGTCTGCGCCTCTCGCCGTCGCTCACGCCGTCTCCTCATTCGGTCTCCTCGCTCGGTCTCCCCGCGAGCTCTCTGCTGTGCACACACACGCCCCGACAGGAGTTACACGAGTGAGATTCCAACGTAGTCTCTCTGTCCGAGGGGGTCAACGGATTGGTCTCAGCCTTCGAAGTCCTCCGGGCTCACCTCGTCGAGGAACTCGCGGAACTTCTCGACCTCCGCCTCCTCCTCGTCGTCCGTGATGATGATCGCCGCCTCGTCGAGCACGTCCTCCGCCGCGAAGATCGCCGTGCCGATACGCACGGCGAGGGCAATCGCATCCGACGGTCGTGCCGAGACCACGATCTCCTCTCCGCCACGTTCGAGGACGAGGTCGGCGTAGAACGTGCCATCGCGCAGCTCGACGATGACAACACGGCGCACGGTCACGTCGAGAGCCGCGATCACGTCCCGGAAAAGGTCGTGTGTCAGGGGCCGCGGCGTGGACATGCCCTGGAGGGCGAAGGCGATCGCCTGCGCTTCGACACCGCCGATCCAGATCGGCAGGAAGCGCTCCCCTTCGGCTTCGCGGAGCAGCACTATCGGCTGGTTGGTGGGGAGCTCGACTCGGACACCTACGAGCGACATCTCGATCACGCAGTGCACCTCCCTCGGCCGACCGCTGGAGCGTATCACAGCGTCATCGCGACTGATTCGGGCCGCCGGCGTCAGGAAAGAAGGACCCCACGTAGCGCTGTGGCACGGCCACGAGGGCATTGACGTCGGTCACGGAGTAGAGGGAGTCGAGGTTGCGGTACACCTCGTCGTGATCGAGCCCGTAGCCGATCACGAAGGTGTCGGGGATCGAGAAGCCGCGGTAGGCGATGTCGAGATCCACGATCCGGCGCACATCCTTGTCGAAGAGGGCACACACCTCGAGGGAGGCGGGCCGTCGCGCCTCGAGCACCCGCATCAGGTACTGGAGGGTGAGGCCGGTGTCGACGATGTCCTCGACCACGACCACGTCGCGACCTTCGATGTTCCCGGACAGATCCTGCTCGATGCGCACCACACCCGATGCTCCACCCGCCCCGAAGGACGAGATCGACATGAAGTCGACCTCACAGTCGATCTCGAGATGCCGCGCCAGGTCGGCGAGGAAGAGTGTCGCGCCCTTGAGCACGGACACGAGGACAGGGCATCTGCCCGCGTAGTCCCGTGTCAGGTCAGCCCCGAGCTCGGCCACACGCTGCGACAGGGTCGCGGCGTCGATGAGCAGTTCGAGGCCCTCTGGTGTCACGCCACTCATTCCACCTCCACGGATGCGAGCTCGGTGCCGTCGAGCACGGCCACGACGCGTCCCTTCGCGACGTCTGTCTCGACGTCCCGGGCACGGCCGCGGGGTACCGTGACGACCAGCGGCGCGGCTGTGCGTCCTCTCACCCCGTCCACACGCGCGCCGGTGGGTAGCACTTCGACACTCGAGTAGTTGCGGAACGCCCACTCGAGCAGCGCCATGTCGTCAGCGGTCGGATCGCCGGACGCGAGGGAGACCGCGATGAAAGTCTGCCCGTCTCGCCGCGCCGCACCGACGAGGCAGTTCCCGGCCTGCCTCGTACCCCCGGTCTTGACACCGATCCCGCCGGGGAGCTCCCGGAGGAGTCTGTTCTTGTTCGTGGCTACCCGCGGCCCTTCGTGGCCGGGCCAGGCGAAGGCGATCTCCGGAGTCCGCACGAGCTCGGCGAGGAGCGGGTCGGCAAGGGCGGCACGCGCAAGGACAGCGAGATCGTACGCAGTCGACACCTGTCCCTCCTGATCGAGCCCGTGCGCGTTCACGACGTGCGTGTCCCGCGCGCCGAGCTCCGCCGCGACCCAGGTCGCGAGGCGGCCGAACCCCTCCTCTGTTCCACCGACGTGGAACGAGAGTGCGGCGGCGGCGTCGTTCGCCGATCCCACCAGCATCGCCCCGAGGAGGTCCTTCACAGACCACACCTCACCCGGATCGAGGTAGATCTCGCGCTCTCCCACCGCGGCCGCGGCTTCAACCACGGTCACAGCCTCGGAGTCGTCTGCGAAACGGCGCACGGTGAGCGCAGTGAGGATCTTGATCGTGGACGCGACGGGAGCCGGTTCGTGCTCGTTCATGCCCCACAGGACCGCACCTGTCGTCGCGTCCACGATGACGGCACGCCGCGCCGTGGCAGCCGGTGGAGGCTCGGGCACAGGTACGGCGCGTTCGGTCGACAACGGTACGGCCGGAGCGGGCCGGTCGCGCCACACGACAGGCCTGCCGATCTCGGGGATGGACGGCGTGAACGGAACCGGTTCCGCGAGGTGCATCTCATCGGTGGCGAGGCCCGCCTCACCGGCCGTGAAAGCGGCCGGCTCGCTCGTCCCTCCGTGACCGTGAAGCACGACGAGTCCCGTGGCCACCGTCGCGATGATGGCGGCGAGGAGGGCGACACGGACGGCGATGTGCGCTCCAGACGGCCGCGGTGTCGCCCGATGCCTTCCGCGTCGGCGAGAGGTTCGCGACCCCTGAATGCGTGTCTGCGTCACGTTCATGGCTACTTCACGGTGAGCGGCTCCGCAGATACTGCACCAAGAGCGCCTGATGGAGGTGTTTTCCGAGGGTGGACAGCTCGACGAGCGCCTTCTGCGTGCGGACCGCGGCGTCCGCACCCGCCTGCGCGGCGAGGGGGGCGACAGCCCGGTCGAAGAGGTCGGACTCGCGATCGGCGGCCTGGCGGAAGATGCGCAGATGCCGCGCGCGGATGCCGTATGTCCCGAACTTGTGGGCGATCTTGGCTATCACGAGGTCGGTCTCGTCGTAGACCGCCTCGTCCGTCGACGTGTCCGGCGAGACGAGACCGAACGCCACGAGCTCGTCGACCATGGCTTCGGGCACATTCGCGGCCTCGGCGAGTCCCCCCCGATCGAGACGCACCGGCCGCAGGGGTGTCCCGAGATCCGGCTTCTCTGCGGGAGCCTCGTCACGGCTCACCGGCCCCTCCGTGGCCTCGTCGTCGAGCTCACCTCGTTCCCACTGCTCGACACGGGCCTTGATCACCTTCAGGGGCAGATACCGGTCCCGCTGTTCGGAGAGCACGAAGCGGAGTCTCTCGATGTCCGCGTGTGTGAACTTCCTGTAGCCCGACGGTGTGCGTTCGGGGGAGATGAGCCCCTGCGATTCGAGATAGCGGATCTTGGAGATGGAGATGTCGGGGAACTCGGGCCGGAGCAGCGTGAGGACCTCTCCGATGGTGCGGCGCCCGGGCTCTCGTGTCGCGTTCACCACGAGCCCACCCCAGTCAGGCGTGCACGAACGCGATGACGTACTTGCCGATGCGCAGCTCGTCCCCCGAGCTCAGCTCGGCGCTCTCGACGCGTTCGTCGTTGACGTAGGTGCCGTTCAGGCTCCCCGCGTCCTTGACGACATAGCCGCCTCCGACACGGCTCAGCTCGGCATGGCGCCTGCTCACCGTCACGTCGTCGAGGAAGAACTCCGAATCGGGATGCCGTCCCACTCTCACCCTGTCCTCGGTGAGGACGTACTTCGTGCCGGCGTTGGGGCCACGCCGTACGATCAACACCGCCTGGTCCGACGGGAGCTCCCCGAACGCGGCCTCGAGCTCCTCGCGGGCGGCGTCGAGCTCGCCAGTGGCGATGAGCTGTGTCGTCTCGTGTTCGACGACCTGCTCGACGCGCGCGCCGCAGTGCATGCAGAACCGGGCGTCCACCGGGTTCTCGAAGCCGCAGACCTCACAGACCATCGGGCAAGCCTACGCGAACGGGGGGTTTGGCGGTCACAGGAGCGGACCGGGAGTCATGGAGCCGCCTCGTCGAGGTAGGACCGGTAGGCGGCTGCCGACAGGAGCCTGTCGAGGTCGGCGCTGTCGTCGGGTCTCACCACGATCAGCCAGCCGTCACCGTAGGGGTCCGAGTTCACGAGCTCCGGAGAGTCCTCGAGCAGTTCGTTCACGGACTCGACGGCACCGCTCACGGGCGCGTAGAGATCCGACACGGACTTGGTCGATTCGACCTCTCCGAACGCGTCGTCCGCTGTCACGACGCTGCCCGCCTCGGGCAGCTGGACGAAGACGACGTCTCCGAGTGCGTCCTGGGCGTAGTCCGTGATACCGACCCGCACGAGGTCACCTTCGAGGCGCACCCACTCGTGCTCCTTCGTGTAGGTCAGCTCTTCCGGGATGTTCATCGATCCTCCGTCGGCAGCCCGCCCACGATAGTGGGTGGATCACTCGTGCACGACCGCGTCGATGCGCTCGCGCAGGTCCCTGAGGATCGTGCGGGCCGCGTCGGCGCTGCGGGCCTCGGCTGTCACATGGCTGAGAGGCTCCTCGGGGTCGGGCAGGACGAGTCCCCACGAATCCGGCCCGGCGAGACCGGTGATCTTCACGCCGTCGATGAGGACAGCCCGGTCCGGATCGGCCTGCTCGACGAGGGTGCGCATCACAGCGCCCTTGCGTTCCCACGGGGTCGGAATGACGTCATGGGCCATGTGCACGGGGGGAAGGGCGTCGATGAGCGACGAGAGGCGGTCGGCTCCACGCGCCACGAGCTCCATCGTGAGGAGGCACTGGGCGACCGCGTCGTATCCCGACTGGAACCTGGGAACGATCAGGCCCGTGCCGTCCACGGCGAGAACGACCTCTTCGGAGGTGGCGGCAGCCATGAGAGCAGGAGCCGAGGTCTGGCTCCATACGACCGTGCAGCCGGCCGCGAGCGCGATCCGCTCTGCGTGCACCGATGCGTCGACGGGCAGGACGATCGTGCCGCCTGCATGTGCCTCGCTCATGAGCTGCACGTAGAGGAGCATCGCCTGCGGGGGCGGAACGGCCCGGCCGAAGTCGTCGACGAGGACGGCTGTCTCGGCCGCGTCGTCGAAGGCCATGCCGAACGCGGAGCCCGAGGTGCGTACGAGCTCGCCGAGGCGGGCGAGATCGACCTCGGGGTGGAAGGTGCGGGTGCGCTCCGTGGTGTAGGGGTTGATGGCGAGGACGTCGGCCTCGAGGCGGGCGAGCACTTCGGGCAGGAGGAGCGAGGCCGTGCCGTACGCGTAGTCGAGCACGACCTTGGGCCGTGCGGCCGTGATCGCCGCAGCATCGACTCCCCGCACGAGGCTGTTCGCGTAGAACTCGGGGACGCGGGGTGGGTAGAGGATCTCGCCCATCTCGTCGTGGAGAGCCCGCCTGTAGTCCTCGCGGTCGAAGTTGCGCTCGATCTTGCGCTGCTCCGCCTCGGCGAGGTCGATGCCGTCCCGGTCGAAGAAGCGGATCTCGATGATCTCGGGCTCCGACGGGTCGGCGCGAAGGGTGATGCCGCCCGACGTGCGTGCAGCCTGGAATCGTGTGAGGGGAACGGCCGCGATCTCTAGGTCGTCGACGCTGACTCCGGCTGCATTCAGGCCCGCCATGAAGGCCCGCTTCAGCGCTCGTGCGGCGCGGCTCGCGTTCCTGCTGCAGGTGACCGTGGCGTCCTTGTCGAGCGTGGATGCGTATGCCATCGCGAGGCGTACGGCGAGCTCGGGTGTGATGTCGACGTTCGCGATGCCGCGCACACCGCGACGCCCGAAGAGGCTCCGCGCCGCGCGTGACTCCCACACGACCGACGTGTTGACGATCGCCGCCGGTTCCACGCGTTTGAACGGATACACCCTCACGGCCGGGTTGAGGACGGCACCCGCACCGATAGAGCAGCCGTCGCCGACGACGACATCCGGCTCGAGGCGGGCGTGCTCCCTCACGTCGGCACCCTTGCCGATGATTCCACCGCGGCTCTGCACCTGGCGGCCGATGTAGGCGTTGTCGAAGACGAGCGTGCGCGTGAGGATCGAGTCCTCGCCGACGACGACGTTGTCCCCGATGACCGAGTACTCCCGGATCCGCGTTCCCGACCGGATCCGGCAGTTGCGTCCGATCAACGCCGGACCCTCGACCCGCACATCCGACCCGAGCTCGACGCCTTCCCCCTGCCACACGCCGTCGCTCACCTCGAAGCCGGGGATGTCGACGTCGACGCGTCCGTCGAGCACGTCGCGTTGCGCCTTCATGAACGCCTCGATCGTGCCCACGTCCTCCCAGTACCCCTCGGCGACGTGCCCGTTGACGGTCTCCCCGGCTGCCAGCAGCCCGGGGAATACGTCCTGGGAGAAGTCCACGACCTCGCCGGGCGGTATGAGATCGAAGACCGCCGGATCGAGCACGTAGATGCCGGTGTTCACGGTGTCGGAGAACACCTGGCCCCACGTGGGTTTCTCGAGGAACCGTTCGACGCTGCCGTCCTCGCGGGTGATCACTATGCCGAACTCGAGCGGGTTCTCGGCGTTGTAGAGGACGATGGTCGCGATCGACCCGCTCTCCTCGTGGGCACGCAGGACGACTCCGAGATCGAAGTCGCAGAGAGCGTCGCCGGAGATCACGAGGAACGGCTCCCGCAGGAGATCCCGCGCGTTGCCGACCGACCCTGCCGTTCCGAGCGGTGATTCCTCGACCGCGTACGCGAGCGAGACGGCGAAGTCCGCCCCGTCACCGAAGTACTTCTGGATGCTGCCGGCGAGGAACTGCACGGTGACGACGAAGTCACCGATCCCGTGCCGTGTGCAGAGGCGGATGATGTGCTCCATCATGGGGACGTTCGCGATCGGCAGCATCGGCTTCGGGGTGTTCGAGGTGAGGGGCCTGAGCCGCGTTCCCGCCCCGCCGGCCATGATGACAGCCTTCACGTGACCTCCACCTCCGTGCGCTGTCGCACTGTCGCCGCCCGCGCGTCCTGCACGTACAGGAACACCGTCCACCAGCCGAGGCCGGCACCGGACACGCCGCAGGCCCAGGCTGCTACGTCGAGCAGTGTCGGGACCCAGTCCCAGAGCCCGTCGGTCCAGGCCACCCCCAGGAAGAGCCCGAACGAGAACATCACGAGTGTTGCCGCCCACTTGCCTGCGTAGCGCACCTCGAGTTGCACACCGTGCGCCTTGTACCAGATGGCAACGGCAGACACCGCCACCTCTCGCCCCGCGATCACGAGGACGAGGGGCCAGGGCATGATCCCCCGGATCGTCACGGCCACCGCGACTGCGAGCAGGAGCACGCGGTCGGCCACGGGGTCCAGCATCTTGCCGAGAGCGCTCACCTGCCCGAGGCGGCGGGCGATACGGCCGTCCACGAAGTCGCTGCCGGCGATGACCACGAAGGTGAAGACGGCGGCGAGGTCGCGTTCGGCCAGGATGAGCCAGACGAGGCCGGGGATCGCGGCGATCCGCACGATGGTGATCAGATTCGGGATCGTGACGACACGGTTCGAGACGACCTCGGATTGGAGGGTGGTCTCGACATGAGTCGTGTGCGTGTCACGGCGCGCCATCTGCCACACGATAGGCAAGCCGTCGGCATGCGTCGGCCTCCGACCGCAGACGCGGGTATACGACCGTTCCGCGGGAGCGACCACTAGATTGCGTCGGATGCCTCACCCTCACCGCGGTCACGTCCGGACATGCTTCGCGGTCCTCGCGTGTTGTGTCGCCCTGCTCGCGTGCGGGAACGGAGACACCTCCACGGCCGGTGACGAGAGCGGCACGGAGTCCACGTCGTCCACGACCACGGGCGCAGCCGCAACGACGACAACCACGGATCCGTCCCGGGCCGACGAGGCTCGGCCCGCGGACGCATCGTTCGACTGCAACGAGCAGACCGGCGGGAACGACGGATCGTGGCATCTCGTGAGCGTGCGCGAAGCCGCCCACACCGGATACGACAGGGTGGTCTTCGAGTTCCGAGCCACGGACTCCGCACCGACAGGCGTGCCCCGCTATGTGGTGAGCCTGCGTGACCCGCCGTATACGGAGGATCCTTCGGACGAACCACTCGACGTGCCCGGCACGACGGCGATCGGCGTCACGTTCCTGAACGCGTCCGGTGTCGACCTGAGCGGGTCTGAGCCCGTCGTCGTGTACACGGGTGCACGCGAGATCGTCACGGACCGCACCCCCCTCAGCTCCGTCGTCGAGGCCGGTGACTTCGAGAACACGATGACCTGGCTCCTCGGCCTCGACGCGCGACACTGCTTCGACGTCATGACGCTCGACGACCCGCCCCGCATCATCGTCGACATCGAGCACTGACGCTCGGGTGCATGAGTCGGGCTGGCGGGATTTGAACCCGCGACCTCTGGTCCCCCAGACCAGCGCGCTAACCAACCTGCGCCACAGCCCGGCAACGGGGCATCGTAGCATCCGCCCTTCTCCCTCCCCCGCTCGGGAACGGGACTACAGGACGCCGAGACGGACACCCCGGCCCCGTTCAACTATGTTGTGCGCACGCCCGGCCGCCGGGCGCAGCACAGGGGACAAGCAGGGAGATCAGAGACATGGGCCGTAGATCAAAGGGCGGGGCCGCCGTCATCGAAGCCGACGAAGCCGAGGCACCCACCGAGGCCACAGAGGGAAGCCTCTCCCGCAAGGAGCGCAAGAAGGCCGCGAAGACAGCCGCACGTGCCGAGGCTGCGGCACCCGCCGAGACTCCGACCGACACCCCCTCCGGCCGCAAGGCGAAGAAGGCCGCCCGCAAGATGCGCCGCGAGGCGAAGCGGATCAAGAAGGACGCGAAGCACCAGTCCAAGGACATCCGCAAGTCCGCCAAGGTCCGCGCGAAGGCGCTGCGCAAGGAGGCCAAGGAGCTGCGCAAGGGAGCCTGAGGCGCCCCGGCCGCACGGCGCTCAGAACTTCGCGACGAGCCACGCGACGCCCTGCACAATGCGCCAGCCGAGGTAGATCGCGAAGGCGACGGCGAGGATCACCAGCGTGACAGGCGGGCGCGACGCCGGTGTCGCAACCGCCCTCGTCTCCCGCCCGGCGAGATCGACCTCGGGGGCTGCATCGCTCCCACACCGCGGGCACACACCCCGCGGGTTGGGCCAGACCCACCCACAGTCGGGACAAGTTCTGGGCATTCTCGCGGCTCCGCTCTCGACCCGACCCGACCTCACGGTCCTAGACGGGGGGAACCCCGTGGCGCCGGTCGGAGAAACGCCTCTCCTTCCAGGCGGCCGCGGCCAGCCGGAGGATCAGCTCGTCGCGCAGGTCGGCAGGCTCGACGACGGCATCGACCACGTTCTCCGACGCGAGCCGGAGGAGGTCGATGTCCTCAGCGTACTCCCGGCGCATCTCCTCGACGAAGGCCTCACGCTCGGACTCTGGCAGGGCCTGGATCTGGTTGTAGAAGACCGCGTTGACGGCCGCCTCGGGCCCCATGACGGCGATCTCGGCCGTGGGCAGCGCGAGTGTCGCGTCCGGCTCGAAGCCAGGGCCCGCCATGGCGTAGAGGCCGGCGCCGAACGCCTTGCGCACGACGACGCAGATCTTGGGTACGGTCGCCTCGCTCACAGCCGAGATCATCTTGGCGCCGTGACGGATGATCCCCTCGCGGTCGACCGCCGTCCCGATCATGAAGCCCGGCACGTCGGCGAGGAAGAGGAGCGGGAGGTTGAAGGCGTCGCACAGCCAGATGAACCGAGCGGCCTTGTCGGCGGAGTCCACGAAGAGAACCCCGCCCTTGTTCCGGGGCTGATTGGCCACGATGCCGATCGCCTCGCCGTCGAGGCGGGCGAAGCCGATGAGGAGCTCCGGCGCCCACTCGGGTTTGATCTCCAGAAACGAATCGGCGTCGACGACGGCCGTGATGACCTCGTGCATGTCGTACGACGCCTTGTCGTCGGCCGGGACTATCGCGCCGATGTCTGCAGGGGGACGCGAGGGCGTCGCCGCCGGCACGGCCAGGGGCCGCAGTCGCCAGTTCTGCGGCAGGTAGGACAGGAACTCCTTCGCGAGCTCGATCGCGTCCTCGTCCGAGTCGACCCTGAAGTCGCCGCAGCCCGACACCTGCGTGTGCACGCGGGCGCCCCCCATCTCCTCGAGGGTCGTCTTCTCCCCCACCACCATCTCGGCCATGCGCGGTGACCCGAGGTACATCGAGGCATTGCCGTCCACCATCACGACGACGTCGCAGAAGGCGGGGATGTAGGCGCCGCCGGCGGCAGACGGGCCGAAGAGGCAGCAGATCTGGGGAACCCGTCCGGACAGCTTCACCTGATTGTGGAAGATCCGCCCCGCCCCGCGCCGGCCGGGGAAGAGGTCGATCTGGTCGGTGATGCGCGCCCCGGCCGAGTCGACGAGGTAGATGAGGGGGATCGCCTGCCGATCGGCGAGCTCTGTGACCCGCACGATCTTCTCGACGGTGCGGGCACCCCACGAGCCTGCTTTCACAGTCGGGTCGTTGGCCATGAGAGCCACGACGCGGCCGTCTATCCGGCCCGTCCCCGTCACGACACCGTCGGCCGGCAGGTCCCCCGCCTGCGCGTTGGCGTAGAGGCCGTCCTCGGCGAAGCTCCCCGGATCGAGGAGGAGCTCGAGCCGGTCACGGACGAACAGCTTGCCTTGCGACCTGAGCTTGGCGTGCGCCTGGGGCGAGCCACCGGCGTGGATCCGTTCGGCGAGCTCGTGCCACTTCTTCGTCATCTCGGATCGCAGGAGCCTACCGGCCCGCTCGGTCGGGTACGTCCGCGGGTACGGCGGTCAGGCGCGTCCGTGGCCCTGCCCGCAGCACCTGACTCGCCAGGGGGCGACCGACCATGCCCTCGGCCCGGGCCGCACACCCGATGAGCGCGTCGAGATCGACACCGCAATCGACACCCATGTCCTGGAGCATGTGCACTGCGTCCTCCGTCACGATGTTGCCCGACGCGCCAGGGGCGTAAGGACACCCGCCCAGCCCTCCCACCGATGCGTCGAAGTGCGTGATCCCGGCCTGAAGCGCCCAGAGGAGGTTGGCGAGCCCCGTGCCCCGCGTGTCGTGCAGGTGCACGGCGATGACGTCGACCGGCACGTCCGCGACCGCGTCGAGCACGGCCCCGATCCGGGTGGGTGTCGCCATGCCGGTCGTGTCGCCCAAGGCGACGCTGCCACACCCGGCGTCGAGGAGTGCCCGCACGAGGCGGCCGACCTCGCGCGGCTCGATGTCCCCCTCGTAGGGACAGCCGAACGCCGTCGCGACGACGCCGTCCACATCGATCTGCGCATCCCGCGCAACCTGCACAATCGCGGGAATGCCGGCGAGGGACTCGTCGGTGCTGCGACGCACGTTGCGGCGGTTGTGCGTGTCAGACGCGGAGAGGACGACCTCGGCTCGATCGGCGCCGGCCGCCACGGCCCGTTCCATGCCCCGCACGTTCGGTACGAGCGCGGAGTAGCAGACCCCGGGGACACGCCGGATGCCCGCGAACACGTCTTCGCTGCCGGCCATGGCCGGGATCGCGTCCGGATGTACGAACGCGCCCGCCTCGATGTGTGTGAGGCCGGTTCCGCTCAGGCAGTCGATGAGGCGCACGCGAGCCTCGACCGGGACGGGCTGCTCGTTCTGGAGGCCGTCGCGGGGACCCACCTCACGGATCGTGACGTTGGCGGGAAGGGACATCAGTCCGCCCCCTTCCGCTTGCTCCGCACGCGGACCTGCACGGGTGAACCTTCGAACCCGAATGCCTCGCGGAGGCTGCGCTCCATGTAGCGAAGGTATCCCGTCGGCAGTTTCCGGTTCGAGAAGAGGACGAACGTGGGGGGTGAGTGCTTCACCTGCGTGGCATAGCGGACGCGGCCGCGGCCTCCGGCGGAGACCGGAGCCGGGTGCCTGTCCTGTGCTTCTTCCACGACCCTGGTGATGGCCGCCGTCGGCACTCGCGTGCGATACGAGTCGAGCACGGCGAGGAGGAGCTCGTTGAGGCGGTGCAGGTTGTGGCCTGTCCGGGCCGAGACGCGCAGCACCGGCGCCCAGCCGAGGAAGTGGAGGCGGTCGGCCACCTGGGAGACGACGGCGAGCTTGTCGTCCTGCCCGAGCAGATCCCACTTGTTGAGGAGGATCACCACGGCGCAGCCGGCAGCAGCGACCTCCTCGGCGACCTTCTGGTCGGCGAACGTAACCCCCTCCGTCGCATCGACGAGCAGGAGCGCGATCTCGGCCCGCCCCAGGGCGTGGAGTGCACGCACGCGGCTGTAGTACTCCGTGCGATCGTCGACCTTCGCCCGTCGTCGCAAGCCTGCCGTGTCGACGAAGCGCCAGCGCGTGCCTTCGAACTCGACGACCGTGTCGATCGAGTCCCGCGTCGTGCCCGGTGCATCGTGCACGATCGAGCGCTCGTCGCCGCAGAGGCGGTTGAAGAGCGTCGACTTGCCGACGTTGGGCCTACCCACGATGGCCACCGACGCCTCGGCGAGCGCGCCCGGATCCGGTTCGGAGACGTCGGGCTCTTCGGGCAGTGATGCGACGATCGCGTCGAGCAGGTCGCCGGATCGGCGTCCGTGCAGCGCCGAGATCGGCATCGGCTCTCCCAGACCGAGCTGCCAGAACTCGGCGAGGCCCACCTCTGCGCCGGCTCCGTCGACCTTGTTCACGGCGAGGACGGCCGGGATGCCGGCCCGGAGGACGACACGTGCCGCCTCGACGTCCTCGCCCGTCGGGCCGACAGCTCCGTCACACACGAGGACGATCACGTCCGATTCGCTGATCGCCCGTTCCGCCTGCTTGCGCACTGCCATGCCGATCGAGTCGTGGGGATCGACCTCCCAACCTCCTGTGTCCACGACACGGAAGGCGACACCGTTCCAGTCCACCGTGTGCTCACGGCGGTCACGGGTCACACCCGGCTTCTCCTCGACGATCGCCTCGCGACGGCCCACGATCCGGTTCATGAGAGTCGACTTGCCCACGTTGGGCCGGCCGACGATCGCGACACGGGGCAGGGTCGAGGCAATCGTCGTACCCGTGGGGCCGCTCATCTACTCGTCGCCTCTCTCAGGCCGGCGGCGTCTGTCGTCACGATGCGCACGGTCCGTTCCGTCTCGGCTTCGATCCTCTCGATCGAGTAGTCGTCCAGGGTGCGGCCGTCGGCGAACAGCACGTCGGGCAGGACGGCTGTCACGTCCGCATCGAGTCCACGCAGGGCCTCCACAACGTCGACGCCTGTGAGCAGTCCCGTCACGGAGACGTTGCCCCCGAAATAGCGGTTCGCGACAGGCACGATGTCGGCATCGGAACCTAGGGCACGCACGAGTGGTGCGATGACTCGGGCGCCGAGCTCCCCGGTCACGATGGCCCCGCGCCCGCCCCGCGTCGCCGTCGGTGCGTCCGGGGCCCGTACCGGCCTGTAGCCCCACGCCGGCGCACCCCGTGCCCGTGTCGGCTCCGGAGTCAGGTCGCCCTCCAGGGCACGTGCCATGCCGATCCCGTTCTCGTGCTGCGGGAACCCTTCGTAGGTGTCGGCAGGTGGGAACGGCTCGTCGGCGAGCAGGTAGAGCTCGTCGGCTGCGAAGACGAAACGCCGCCCGACCTCCCGTAGGGCACGCTCCTGCCACAGGTGCACAGCGTCGACCGTCGCGCGTGCCTCTTCCCGTGTCGCGACCCGGAGGTCCGTCTCCGTGTTGAAGCGACTCAGGCCGAGCGGCACGACTCCGATCGACAGGATCTCGGGCCACCCCGCGAGCAGATCTGCGAGAGTCGCGTCGAGGGTGCCGCCGTCGTTCACGCCGGGACAGAGGACTATCTGCCCGTGCAGGTCGATCCCGCCGTCGAGGAGGGCCCGCATCCACCGCAGGCTCGTCGCCCCCTTCGGATTCCTCAACATGCGGGCCCGCACGCCGGGATCCGTGGCGTGGATGCTCACGTGGAGCGGGGAGATCCGCTCGTCCAACACACGCTCGAGATCGAGCTCCGTGAAACGGGTGAGGGTCGTGAAGTTCCCGTACATCGCGGACAGCCGGTAGTCGTCGTCCCGCAGGTAGAGGGAGCGACGCATGCCCTTGGGAAGCTGATGGATGAAGCAGAACTCGCAGTGGTTGTCGCACGTCTGTACGCCGTCGAAGGCCGATGCGTCGAGCGTCGCCCCGCTCAGGCCCGCGACGGGGACTTCGCGGCCGTCGGCGAGACGGGCGACGGCGTTGGGCTCGGCGGCAAGGCGCGCGTAGTCCAGGACGTCTCGCGGAGTGACGTCGTCGATTGCCACCACCTCGTCACCGGGACCGAGTCCGACATGGGCGGCGGGTGAGGCAGCCTGCACCGAGGAGATGCGTACATGCATGGGCTCGACCGAGTGTACGCATACCCGGCTGCCTCCTCCCGTTCGGGTGTATGTCGCGGCCCGCAGATCCCGCCTGTCCACTGGGTACTCTGGGCACATGGCGGTGGAGACTGTCGTCCTGGCCGAACCGCGCGGCTTCTGTGCCGGTGTGGAGATGGCGATCAAGGCACTCGGCTGGATGCTGCGCATCCACGGCCCGCCCGTCTACTGCTTCCACGAGATCGTCCACAACAAGGACATCGTCGAACGCTTCCGGGACGCCGGGGTCGTGTTCGTCGAGGATCCCGACGCCGTCCCGGCCGGAGCGCCGCTCATGCTCTCTGCGCACGGCTCCGCGCCCGAGATCGGCGAGCAGGCCCGCCGGCACGAGCGCACCGTGATCGACGCCGTCTGTCCTCTCGTCACGAAGGTCCACCACGAAGCGCGTGTCAGGAGCCGCAAGGGCTACGACATCGTCTACGTCGGACACGCCGGACACGACGAAACGGTCGGTACCCTCGCCGAGGCACCCGACGCGATGCATCTCGTCGAATCCGTCGCGGACGTCGAGGCCCTCGATCTGACCGGGCCGCAGGTGGCCCTCCTCGCCCAGACGACGCTTGCCCACACCGAGTGGGCCGACATCCGTGCCCGGGCCGAAGAGCTGTACCCGGAGATCTGGACGCCCGGTCGCTCGGATCTCTGCTTCGCCACGACGCACCGTCAGGCAGCGGTCGTCGAGATCGCGCGGCGTGTCGACCTCCTCCTCGTGATCGGTAGCGAGAACTCCTCGAACACGCAGGCTCTCGTCCGCACTGCCAAGGCTGCGGGCTGCCCGAACGCAGTCCGTATCGACGGTCCGGCCGACGTCGTGGGCGAGATCGTCGCGGATGCGCGCATCGTCGGAGTCACCGCCGGCGCGTCTGCCCCCGAGGGAATCGTCGCGGCCGTCGTCGACCGCCTCTCACCCCGAACGGTCGAACGGCTTCGGGTCACGGACGAGAACGAGTACTTCCCGCTCCCCCGCGAGCTGCGTGAGACGATTCGTGCTCTCATGACCGTCGTGTGCTTCTCGATGGGCCTCCCCATCGAGGCTGCCAGCGGCGACCGCACGGACCGGGACACACCTGCCTCGACTGTGCTCGATTCCCTCTGACGGCACCCGCACACGAGATCCTCCTGACGGGAATCAGGGTCGGAGGCTAAGGATGCGAGGACTCGCGCCGATGGGATCAGTGACCCGGCAGAGTCCGAGGAGTCGACGTGCGTTCGTGCCCGACGTGTGGGATGGCCGTCTTCGGTGATGCGACCACTTGCCCGCGCTGCCAGACCCCCGTTCCCCTCACGGCACCCATCCCCCCGGCGACACTCCCCGCAAGCCCTCCGGCCCGGGTCGCGGCGGCGACCCCCGTCGGCGGGACGGCTGGAGTACCGAACCCGCCGACGCCTGCCGCCTGGCCGCCTCCTCCGGTGACGACCCCTCCCCCGCAGGGAGCAGCCCGCCCATACCCCGCGGCAGGGCCGCCCTGGACCGCCCCAGCCGGCCAGTCCGCACACGCAGCCCCCGTCCTCGGCCCGACCGGCGCCCAGCCCGGGTTCGGGCCGCCCGGACTCGCCCCCCCTCCCCTTCCCGATCCGGGAGGTGACTTCTTCGGTGGGCCCGTATCAGCACGGCCGTTCGACCCTCGCATGGCGGCGACCGCGGGGAAGGCGGCCCGGAAGAAGGGCTTGTCCGGAGGTGCCGTCCTCGCGATCTTCGGCGCGATCGCCCTCCTCGTCGCGGCCGTGGTCCTCGTCCCCAAGCTCCTCGTGCGCACAGGTGCCGAGACGGGCCTCGAGATCGGCGACTCCGGCTACCTCCTCGACAAACCGGCCGGATGGGCGAGCGGAAGCATCAACGACATGGCTGCCAACCTCGGGTACATGAGCGAGGGGGGTATCCCCGGCACGAACCTCGAGGGAATCCGGGCCTTCTCGAAGGGTGAGACGGCCCTCGCGGTTGCCGTGATCGCAGTTCCACCCGAGATGGCCGCAGGCATGGTGCAGGGAATCGAGTCGGGTACTCCCGTTCCCGGCCTCGCACCCGTCGGCCAGGCCTACGACCACACGCTCGGACCGGCAGTCGAGTTCGACGTGACCGAGATGGGCGCATCCGGGCGCCTCACGATGATCGCGGGGGAAGGCGTCCTCGTGATCGCGGTCGTCGCGACCGATGCGGGCGAGGTGACCGAGAAGGACATCTCCGACTACGGCGCGATGGTCGAGTCCCTCCGCCCGGCCGGCTCCTGACATCGCCCCGTTCAGGACCGACTGCACGCGCGGTCGAACACGTCCTGCAGGGCAGCGCGGACGAGTTCGGTGTGCTCTTCGAGATCGACGCGGGCAGGCGACGAGGGTGGCGGGACCGGGGGCCCACACTGCAACGTGACAGGGACGAGCCGCACCGTCTTGGAACCCTTCGGCTGCACTCCTTCGCTCCCGCCGATCCCGACGGGCACGATCGGGACCCCCGCCTTGGCGGACAGCCAGGACGTCCCCCGGTGCAGGTCCGCGATCTTGTCGCCGGACCTGCGCGTGCCCTCGGGATAGATCCCCAGGACCGCCCCCGCCGCGAGGACCTCCACGGCCCGTGACAGCGCGTGCCGATCCGGTTCCCCCCGGGCGACCGGAAAGGCGCCGAGATGCCTGAAGAGGATCGCGGCCGGCCGGTAGTCGAAGAACTCGCGCTTCGCCATGAAGTTCACCTGACGGCGCGTGACGAGGGGGAGGACCACCGACTCCAGGTTCGAACGGTGACTCCCGGCGAGGATCACCGCCCCCTCCTCGGGAATCCGGGCGGCATCGAAGACCCGCACGCGAAACAGGGCACGGACGAGCGGCGCCACCGTGAAGCGCCCGATCCGATACGTCGTGCCCATCCGCACGTAGGGAGGAGGCTCACCCCTCACGAGGCCGGATCGTCGTGGCGTGTCCTGTCGTGCCACAGTGCCTCGATCCTATCCGCGACCTCGGTGAGCGTGAGTTCGCTCGTGTCCACCTCGACGGCGTCGGCCGCCGGGCACAGGGGCGAGTCGCTTCGCGACGAGTCGAGGGTGTCACGCCGTGAGATCTCCCCTTCGACCTCGGCCAGGTCGAGACGTCCCGTCTCGGCCGCCCGCCGCCTCGCCCGCTCCGACACCGCCGCCACCAGGAACACCTTGAGCGCGGCGTCCGGGAAGACCACCGTCCCGATGTCCCGGCCTTCGACGATCCAGAGGCCCCGCGAGGCCACGCGACGCTGCTGCTCGCGCATGACGTCCCTGACACCCGTGTGGGCGCTCACGACGGACACAGCGGCCGTGACGTGATCCGAGCGGATCTCGCGCGTGACGTCCTCCCCGTCGACGAGCACGCGCCCGTCATGCGTGAGGTCGACCTCGACAGTCGCCGCGATCCTGTTGCAGGCGTCGACATCCGCAGGATCGATGTCCTCGCGCAGGACAGCCACGGTCACGGCCCGGTACAGGGCGCCGGTGTCGAGGCGCTTGGCGCCGAGGCGATCCGCGAGCGCGGTCGCGACGCTCGTCTTGCCTGCACCCCCCGGACCGTCGATCGCGATCACGGTCACTCCGCGAGCTCCTCTGTGTGGACGGGGTAGCCCTTCGCGGCGAGAACGGCCCGTGCCGTCTCGGCCGCGCCTGCCCCGACCACATCGAGTGTGAGCAACCCGCCCCCACCCTCGGGGCTGTGGCGCAACTCCACATCCACGATGTTCACGCCTGCCTCCCCCACAGCCGTCGTCACGTCGGCGAACACCCCCGGTGCGTCTGTGACGACAACGACCACCGCATGGCGGCCCTGCATCTCCGCAGACACCGGCAGGGCATGCCTCCCCGCCTGCGCGCGTGCGAGGAGGACGCGCAGCCGCTCCCGGTCGTCGAGGGAGTCCCGGAACTCGGCGAGCGCGTCGCTGTAGTCGTCGAGCATCGCCCGCACGGCGCTCGCGTTCTCGTGCAGGATGTCCTCCCACACGTGGGGGTCACCCGCCGCGATACGCGTCATGTCGCGAAACCCTCCTGCCGCCATGCGGAGAACGGGCGGAGCCTCCGCGGCATGCCGGGACGCCACGTTCATCAGCGACGACGAGGCGACCTGGGGGAGGTGGCTCACGACGGCGACGACGGCATCGTGCACGTCGGGATCGAGAGTGAGGGGCGCGGCCCCTGTGGCCGAGGCGAGCCTGTGCACCGCCGCCACCGCTTCCGGATCGGACTCGGCGGTCGGTGTGATCGCCCAGCAGGCGTTCACGAAGAGGCCCGCCGTCGCGGCTTCGAATCCGTGCTGCTCCGAGCCGGCCATGGGGTGACCGCCGACGAAATGGACTCCCGGCGGGACGAGGGGCACTGCGCGGCGCACGACCGGGCCCTTCACGGACCCCACGTCGGTTATGACGGCACCGGGCGCGACGCCCGGCAGGGCGGCTTCGACGGCCGGCGCGATCGAGGACACGGGAACCGCGACCACGATCATCTCGGCTTCCTCGGCCGCCGCGGCCGCTGACGCGGCGGCGCGGCGCGCGGCGCCGGCAGCCACTGCCTGCATGGCCCTGTCCGGGGCCGGGTCGAATGCCGCCACGACCTCGTATCCCTCCGCCGCGGCCAGGGCGAGACCGACCGAGCCGCCCACGAGGCCACAGCCGATGAGGGCGACACGCACCGTCATGCGTCGCCGGCCAGGTCGGGTCGCAGTCTCTGCGCGTCCCGCAGGTAGACGTGCTGCACATCCGACCGTGTGCCGTGCACCTCGGCATGCACGAGACAGCGCACGCACAGGGGCATCGCCCCGGGCACCGCCATCTCGGTGGCGCACAGGAGGGGGATCTGCGTGTGGCCGAGGTCACGGACCGCCATCGCCGGGAACTCGGCTGTGACGTCCGGTGTCGCCGTGAACATGATGCTCACGACGTCGTCGGGGTGAAGGGCGTTGCGCTCGAACACCGCCTCGACGAGCTCTCGCGTGCGCCGCACGACCTCGTCCCGGCTGTCTGAGTCCAGTGTCGTTGCCCCTCGGATTGCGGCCAGTGGCATGCGCCGGTCACCCCTCCTGTCAGTGCGGCCCGCCCGTGGATCTCATGCTCGTCTTCCACGCCGTGCCGGTGCCTCGGAGGCCGCGAGGGTACCCGCGCGGCGTCGCCTCCTCTTGTTGGGGGTGACGGTGGCGCTCTCGAGTGCGGTGACCTCGGCCTGGGAGAGGCGCCGCCACTTGCCGGGTGCGAGCTTGTCGTCACGGATCGGCCCGATCGCCACGCGTACGAGTCGGCGCACAGGATGGCCTACCGCGTCGAGAAGGCGGCGCACGATCCGGTTCCGCCCCTCGGAGATCACCACTTCGACGAGCGTCGATGCCTTGCGGCGGGCGAGGATCCGCACGCGTATCGGGTTGGCCGGCCCGTCCGCGAGCTGTACGCCGGCTCGGAGCCTCCGCAGCGTCGCATCGCGGATGACCCCGTCCACGGTCGCGACGTAGGTCTTCTCCAGCTCCCAGCGGGGATGCGCGACCCGCTCGGACAGGTCGCCGTCGTTGGTGAGCAGGATCAGCCCTTCCGTGTCCCGGTCGAGGCGCCCCACGGGAAAGACACGCGGCTGCGCCGGAACCAGTGACGTGACCGTCGGTCTCCCCGCCTCGTCCTTCGTGGTCGTGACGTGCCCGCGGGGCTTGTTCAGCAGATAGACAAGCGTGCGGGTCGGTGGGCGCACTCTCACGCCGTCGACTTCGACGCTCTGCGCGCGGGGGTCGGCCGTGTCACCGAGGCATGCTTCGTGCCCGTCCACGGTGACGCGGCCTGCCCGGATCATCTCCTCGCAGGCGCGCCGCGAGCCGAGGCCGGCTGCCGCCATGATCTTCTGGATGCGCTGCCCCGTCCGTGGCGGACTCCGGTCCTCGCTGCTCGTCACGAGCGCTGCAGGTCGCGGCGCAGAGCTGCGATGCGGTCCTTCACGCGGGCGGCGAGCTCGCCGTCCGCGGGTTCCTGCCCGCCCAGGACCGCGTCGAAGTCGGCGACATCACCGGCGGCCGGGACGAAATCGGCGAGGGGCGGCAGATCGTCGATGGTCTTGAGGCCGAGGCGCTCGAGGAAGGCCCGCGTCGTCCCATACAGTGTCGCCTGCCCCGGCCCCGGATCGGCGCCGACGGGTTCGACGAGGCCGCGCAGGACGAGTGTCCGCATCACGGCGTCGCTGTTCACGCCGCGCAGCTCGGCGACCTGGCCGCGACTCACCGGCTGGCGGTAGGCGACTATCGCCAGCGTCTCGAGGGCCGCCTTCGAGAGCCGCGGGTTCTCGTCGGCGAGCACGAATCGCTCCACATAGGGGGCGCTGTCGGGATGGCTGTAGTACCGCCAACCACCCGCGACTTCACGCAGGCAGAAGCCGCTCGCCCGTTCCTCGTAGACACGGGCGAGGGCGGCGAGTCCCTCCCGCACCTCGGCCACGGGGAGCTCGAGGACCTGGGCGAGGAGGCCTGCCGGCACGGGTTCCTCGGCTACGAGGAGGATCGCCTCGACATGACGCACCGATTCGGGGTTCACAACACCCCCCTCCCGACAGACACGGTCGCTGCTGAATCCGGCCCGGTGGGAGATGGCCCCGCACCTGCAGGGATCTCGCCGAGACGGCCCGCCACGTCCGAGGACGGTGCCCAACCGTCCTCACCGATCCATGTGAGCACGATGTCATCCGTGGGTGAGTCCTGCTCGACCCGGACCACACCGGCCATGAGCAGCTCGAGGACGGCGAGGAAGTGGACGACGGCTTCGAGCATCGTCTTGTGCCGGCACAGCGCCCGGTAGCTCGCGGTACGCACGCGGGGCAGGATGGCGGCGAGCTCGACGATGGTCGCGCGCAGGGAGACCTTGATCGGCTCGACATGGGCCATGACGGGCACGGTCTCGTCCTCACGGTTGAGGGCCGCCGCGGCGAGGCGCGCAAGGTCCGTGATCGTGACCTGGCGCAGGAGGTCGGGTACGACGTTGCTGACGGCCTCCTCGGGCTGCACCGCGCGGGGCACGTAACGCGTTCCGTCCTCCAACGATTCACACAAGACCTCGGCCACCTCCGCGAACGTGCGGGCACCGATGAGCCGCCACAGCAAGGTGTCGCGCTCTGCGTCGGCAAGCAGATCCTCGTCGATCTCGGGCATCTCGCCCAGAGGCAGGAGCCACTGCGTCTTGAGATGGAGGAGAGTGGCCGCGACGAGCAGGAACCTGCTGGCAGCATCGAGATCGAGCTGCGTCACGCTGTTCACGGTGGTGAGGTAGTCGTCGACGATGGCTGCGACCGAGACCGCCGTGATCTCCATCTTCCGTGCGCGGATGAGCTCGAGGAGGAGGTCGATCGGCCCGTCGAAGTCCTCCACGCGGACGCGCGGTCCGGCGCAGCCCGTCGGTGTGGTGGTCACCTCCACCTCGGCAGGCAAGCTCGCGTGCTCCGGGACGGTCACAGCCTGATCCCCCTCCTCACTCGCTCGATCGTCTTCGTGGCGACGGGCCGCACGCGCCGCGCGCCTTCGGCGAGGATGTCGCCTATCTCGTCCTCGCCGAGCTCGGCTTTGCGGGTCCGGATCGGATCGAGCATCGCGTTCACGTTCTGAGCGAGCTCGGCCTTGCACGCCACGCAGCCCCGCTCGCCCGCCCGGCACTCCGCATCGACGACAGCGACATCCGCGGCGGGCGTGAACAGCCCGTGCAGGGCGAACACGCTGCAGATCTCGGGCCGGCCCGGATCCTTGAGCCGGATCTTCTCGGGATCCGTGATGTACTGGCGCAGCTTCTCGGCAACGGTCTCGGCCGCATCGTCGAGGAACACGGCGTTGCCGTAGGACTTCGACATCTTGCGCCCGTCCCACCCGAGGACACGGGCACCGCCGCTGACGAGCGCCGACGGCTCGAGGAGGAGACCTTCCCCGTAGATGTGCGCGAGGCGCCGCACGATCTCGCGTGCGATCTCGAGATGCGGCAACTGGTCCTCCCCGACCGGTACGACCTCGCCGTCCACGAGCGTGATGTCAGCCGTCTGGAGGACCGGGTAGCCGAGGTTGCCGATCGTGTTGATCTGGCGTGTGCTCAGCTCGCGGAGCTGCTCCTTGTGCGTCGGGTTCCGCTCGAGCCAGCCGAGTGGGGTGATCATGGACAGGTAGAGGTTGAGCTCAGCAACCTCGGGCAGGTCGCTCTGGCGGTAGATCGTGGCCCGCTCGGGTTCGAGTCCGGCCGCGACCAGGTCGGCCACGAGCTCCACCACGTTGGCATGCAGGTCGGAGGTGTCCTCGTACCCGGACGTGAGTGCGTGCCAGTCGGCGACGAAGAAGTAGCACTCGTTCGTCTCCTGCAAGGCGAGGTTGGCCTGGATGTTGCCCAGCAGGTGGCCGAGGTGCAGCTTTCCCGTGGGTCGGTACCCCGTGAGAACACGCCGCCCGCGCGCATCCGCTGGTGAGGACAGCACTGCCGGCAGCGATGAGGTGGGGTTCACGGGGCCCGATCGTAGTGGTGGCTGCGTCGCACATCTCGCTTTTCGAGGTCTCGCGGCTGCGACACGCACACCCTCACGTGGTCTGGGTACCTGAGCGGCGATATATCGCCGCTCAGGTACCCAGACAGACGGAATCACCACGCGGATGGTGAGACATCCGTTCTGAACGAGGCCGAGTCAATCGAGCGCACCCGACTCCCCTCAGGCGCCGTGCCAGTAGCCGACGAGCTTCCAGGCGTCCCCGTCCGTGCGGAACTCGAGGTCGTCGATCAGATCGGCCGGTACGGCCACGGCGCAGCGCGACTGGCCGGTGCCGGGACCGCCGCCCAGATCACATGTGACGTTACGGGCCGCGAGCTGCACCTCCCCGTCTGTCACTGACGTGTCCGTGAGGCGGAGGAGTATGTCCTGCACCTCCACGGGACGTGCGCGGGGGTGGACGAAGGTGTGCTGCCAGGCCGGGCCCGTCGGGTTCTCACGTGCCGTCGCGATGAAGTCGGCCGCGTAGGGCGCGGCACCGAGGGTGATGTCCGACGGAGGCGTGGCCGTGTCGCCGGGGCGGGTCGGAACCGGCCGTACCCCCGGAGCCGGCGGCGCCGTTGTCCCCGGCGTGTCGATGCGTGACCCTCCCGAACCCACGTCCCTGGTGAGGGCGACGACCGCGAGCGCGAGGAGGCAGGCCACGACGAGGGCCGCGACCAGGAGCCAGCGTCCTTCGGCAGGTGTCCACCGTGGGGTGGCAGGGACGTGCACGCGGGACACGTGCCCGCTACGAGGCGGCCACGCTGTGGCGGCCCCTGCAGACGGCGTGTGGGATGCGGCGCTCCCCCCTCGACCAGTTGCAGGACCCCGGCCTCCCGCGGCAGCCCCCTTCCGGCCTGCACTCGGGGGCTGCGCCGGGCGGGCCCCGTTCCGCGCGCCGGCCGGCCTCAACCCGTCGGGGAACCCCCGGTCCAGGGCCTCGATCAGCGTCTGCTTCGCCTCGTTGATCGCCTTCGTGCGTTCCTCGGCAACCGCCTTCAGGCTCGCCTCGACCGTATCGGGATGCGTGACCCGCAGGGCGGCCTTCCAGGCGGCGACGACGCCGCTGCGTCCGGTCTCACCGTTGACCCCCAGCACACGCCGGGCGGCAGCGACCTCGGCGGTGCTCGGGGGAAGTCGACGTGGCATCAGAGGCCTCGGTGATAGGGGGACTGGCCTGCCACACTCCTGGCATGGACGATCACCTCTTCGACCGCATGCGCGAGTTCACCTCCGCCCTCCAAGACGACATCTGCGCCGCTCTTTCGGAGTGCGACGGTGCCGCAGCCTTCGAGGAGCTCGTCTGGGAAAGGCCGGGTGGCGGCGGGGGCCGGGCCCGGATCATCCAGGGTGGCGACGTCATCGAGCGGGGCGGCGTGAACGCCTCTGTCGTCCACGGGCCTCTCCCCCCCGGACTCGGGGACGAACTGCCAGGTCAGGGGGCCACGTTCCGGGCGGCAGGGATCTCCGTCGTGCTCCACCCGCTGAACCCGAAGGCCCCGTCCGTGCACGCGAACTTCCGACGCATCGAACGCGGCGAGACCGCGTGGTACGGAGGCGGCGCCGACCTCACACCCCACTACCTCTTCGAGGACGACGCGCGTCATTTCCACGGGGTCTGGAAGGCCGTCTGCGATCGGCATGCCCTCGCCGACCATGCGGCGTGGAAGCAGGCATGCGACGACTACTTCTACGTCGCGCACAGGCGCGAGCACCGCGGGATCGGTGGCATCTTCTTCGATCACGTCATGGGAGACGAGCATGGCGGGGCAGACCTCGTCGAGGACGCGGGCCGAGCCTTCGTCGAAGCCTACGTCCCCATCATGCGTCGCCGCGCGTCGTCGCCCTGGTCGGAGGAGGAGCGCATGTGGCAACTCGTGCGACGCGGCCGATACGTCGAGTTCAACCTCGTCTACGACCGGGGGACCGCCTTCGGCCTGCGCACCGAGGGGAACGTCGAGGCGATCCTCATGTCCCTGCCGGACCCGGTTCGCTGGGTCTACGCGCCCGAGCCGGAATCCGACTCGTGGGAGGCGCGCACCCTCGACGTCCTGCGCAATCCCCGCAACTGGGTGTGAGATCCTGCCCACCCGCGCGGTACCGGCCGGCCGTGGCGGGCCGAGTACGCTCGACACACATGCCTGCCGACCCACCTCCGGCGCAGCACGACGAGCCGCTCCCGGCGCCGGGCCACGACCCGCTGCGACTCGATGCGCGCACGCAGCGCGTCGCCCAGTGGTTCATCGCCGCCCTCGTGATCGGCGGTCTCACATGGTTCGTCGCCTCGAACTGGGACGACTTCGTGCATGCCGACTGGGAGATCGACCTCACGGCATTCTCGATCGCCTTGGTCCTGTACCTCCTGTCAGAGGGGATGCGTCCCTTCGCGTGGCGCCAACTCATGCACAGTGCCGGCACCCGGGCCCCCGTACCGCAGACGCTGTTCGTCTGGTTCAGCGTCGAACCCACGCAGTACCTGCCCATACCCGTCGGTCCGTTCATCGGCCGCTTCGTCCTCGCCGATCGTGTGGGCCTCTCCCCCGCCGTCGCGATCGTCACGCTCGCCTACGAGTGGACGATGCTCATCCTCCTCCCCGTGGTCGTCGCCTACCCGGCCCTCATCTGGATCGCGATCAAGGTCGCACCCGAGTACCGCTGGTCCGTCTACGTGGTCGCCGCATTCCTCCTCCTCTTCGGCTGGTCCATGCTGCGCCGAGGCGGCATCTCACGCACGATCTCGGACATGATGCGGGGATTCGACGCGAGGGACGAGGGCCGCATGGCCGAGGCCCGGGCCGAGATGCAGGGAGTGGCGATCCCCCGCCGCGCGCTGATCGCGCCGGCCGTCGTGACCTTCGTCTCCTTCCTCGTCCGTGTCACTGCAGCAGGCGTCCTCCTCGGATCGCTCACGCCGATTCCCTGGTGGCAGACGCCGTTCTACGGCCTCGTGTTCGCTGCCGGGGCGACGATGCCGTTCGGGCGGTTCGGCACGCGGGAGGCGTTCATCATCGCCGGCTTGAGTGCACTCGGTGTCGGCACAGGCCCCGCCACGGTCGCAGCGATCACGAGCCGGGCACTCGGACTCCTCGCCTCTCTGCTCCTCCTCGGCCTGAGCGTCCTCCTCGGCGGCGCGAAGCGCCCCCCCCCCCCCGACGCCGCCGACGGGGACGCCGAACCGCCCCCGCAGGCGCCGCTCCCCCTCGACACGACCCGCGAATCCCTCGCCGAGTGACCGGTCCGCCACACAGGAAATCGAGGCGGCGAACTGGAAGTTTTCCCCATCCGAGTGCCAGGATGTCTCGAATGAGCGGAACCCCCCATCGTCTCCGTCGCGCGACCAATGCGCTGGCCGTCCTGTCACGCCCCGACCCGGCCGACCTGCCGCCCGATGCAGCCGTCGCGCTCGATGATCCTGCCGGTCGATTCCTCGAGAGCGTCCTCTCGAACCTCGGTGACCTCCGGATCTACTCGATGCTCGACGTGACGGCCAAGGACGACCCCCGCCTCGGTCTCGACACGAACGTGTCCCGTCGCTACAGCGTCACACTCCCGCGTGGCGACGGCCCCTACGAGGTGTGGGCATGCTGCGAGATGCCGGTCGCGGGGGCGGCGACACACTTCGCGAAGCTGCGCGAGCGGGAAGAGGTGCTGGCGCAAGCCCTACAGACACAACGCCTGGCGTGGCATCAGGATGCAGGGGACTCAGGCTGGATCGGCCTCCCCGTCGCCCTCGCCAAGGACCACGTCGAGCTCGACGACGCCCTCGGGCAGCGCGCGGCCGACGCCCTCCGCCGGCTCTTCTTCACGGTCGAACGGATCTGCTCGGCTCTCGACGAGCGCGAGGCAGCGCGGCGGCGCCGCCGTGACCTGCACAGGCCCACGCCCTACCACCGGCCGGGCCGTACGATCAGCTCACACGTCGCCGTCTGAGCGGCTTGGCCACGCGTATACGTCGAGGAACCGGCCGAGTCCCGTCGTGGTCTCGAGCCTGGCGAGTCCGGATCTGCCCACCCAGCGCGCGTCCGTCGCGTCGTCGCCCGCTGTCGGGAGGATCGCCGCCCGCACGTCGACACGATGACACACGATGACGTGATGTGAGTCGCGACCGATCCGCTCGAAGACCCCCACGCACTCGCCGACATCCCGCGCCTCCACACCCGTCTCCTCCGCGAGCTCACGGGTGGTCGCGTCACCGAGCCGTTCACCGGTGTGCACCCTGCCACCCGGCAGGCTCCAGAGGCCCTCACCGGGCGGCTTCCCCCGCCGCACAAGGAGCACCTCGACATGATCGCCCTGCTCGCGGGTCACGAGAGCACTCACGGCGAGTTGGATTCGGTCCGGAGGGCCGCTCATGCCGGCCAGTGTGCGAACATAGTGATCCTTCTCGCGACGAAGCCGTTCTGCTCGAGGAAGTTCTTCGCCGCCCGGTGGCCGGGCAGAACGGAGATGTCGGCGGCATGGATCCCCTGCTCGCTCAGCCATCCCACCGCCGCCGAGAGGAGCGCCTCCCCCACCCCGACCTCTCGCGCGTCGACTTCGACATAGAGGTCCCGCACGCGCCCCACACGGCGGCTCCGGGACTGAGGGAGGGCAGCCCGTGTCTCCACGACCACGTAGCCGACGACGTAGCCGTCGATGGTTCCCACCATCACGCACATCCCCGAATCGGCAACTGCTCCGGCCAGGGCGGTCTCGGCGGGTTCGGGCCAGGCATCGAGCTCGAACCACCGCCCCCGGTACTCGCTGAACTCGAGCTTCAGCTCCTCGTAGAGCGCGAGGATGCGGGGCAGGTCATCCGCTGTGGCGGTGCGAATTCCCTCCACGCCGAGGGTGCTTCAGCCCTCGAGCAGGGCGTTGATCTTGCTGATGATCGTCTTGCGGCCTCGGTGCGACGCCTCGTAGTCACGCACCTCGGACAGCTCCCCGGAGTCGAGCCCGTTCAGGCGCTGCGCGATCTGGGTCGCCGAGAGCGTGTCGTAGTCGGGTATTGCCAGGTGGGCACCTTCGGATCCGTCGGAGTCGCCGTTCACGCCACTCGACTCGAATGCCGAGTCCCCGTTGCCGGCCGACTCGGGTCGTGCGCCCGCCGTCCCACGGAGTGCTGAGACGATGGTTCCACCGGGTGGGGTGTCGAATCCCTGAACCACCTTCAGACCCGACTCCGCCGCCGTCTTCACGCGGTCGGTCCGCTTGCGTGCCTCCGTCTGGGCCTGACCGACGCGCATCTGGGCGACCGAGCGGGCGAGAACGTATACGTTGTTGGCCGCGTTGTGCATCTGTTCGACCTGGGTTCGACCACGCGAGGACAGTGCCTCGACGATGCTGGGCATGAGGTCCTTGAGCGTCATCGCCATCCCGATCGGCGCGTAGAAGAGGACGTCTTTCGGGTCGTACTTGGGCTTCTCGTCAGTCATGACTCGATCCTCGTGGCTTCATCCGCCCTCACTGTAGCGCCTGCGCCTCGCGACGGTCCCGGCGACGTGCCCCTCCCTCGCCCCCACAGGGCGAATCCGGTTCCGATGAGGGCCGCCCCGGCAACCCACACGAACCAGTCACCCCAACGCACGTACAGGGTCTTGTCGTCGTGGAGTGGCATCGTCCACTCGACGGTCTCTGTATCGAAGAGCCCCGTGACCGTACGTAGCGTGCCGTCTGCGTCGATGAGGGCGGACCGACCCGAGACGGCGGCCACGACCTCTGACCTGTGAGTCTCGACGGCACGGAGCCGAGTCAGGGCGAGATACTGCTCCGAGAGAGAGGACCGGCCGAAAGAGGCGTTGTTGGTCAGCACGAAGATCCCCTCCGCGCCGGCCCGCACCGTGTCCCGCACCGGATCCGGGAAGGCGGACTCGAAGCAGATCACGGATCCGACGGTGTGGCCGTCCACCTCGAACGTCCCCACCTCGTCCCCGGGAACGGCGTCGCGTGGCACCTGATCGAGCTGGCGCACAAAGCCGAGGGCAGACCGCCACGGCACACGCTCGCCGAAGGGGACGACGTGACGCTTCACGTATTCGTCACGAACGTCACCGTCCGCTCCGATCAGGACGTTCGTGTTCTCGTACGTGTCGTCACCTGCTCCGACGACGTAGGCATTTGCCAGGACGGAGGCTCCACCTGCCGAGTCGGCGATGTCCTGTGTGAGCTGCGGGGTGACGGGCTGCTCCCAGATCGACGATTCACCCCACACGACGAGATCGAGTCCGTCGCCGAGCGTGCGCGTGACTCGGATGTGCTCGTCCGACATCTCCTCCGGAGTCACCTCACCATCCTCGAAGCGGTTCGCCTGCACGAGACCGATGTCGAGCACTCCGACAGGTGCGGCGCGGGGGTGGAAGGCGTACGCGGCGGTGCACACCCCGACAGCCACGACGAGAGCTCCCACCACGGGCACGACACGGTCCCGCCACGAGCCATGCGTCAGGACAGAGTCGACCGCTACGGCCAAGGCGCTGTTCACGAGAGCGACGACCCAAGTGAGGAGGGCGACGCCTCCGATCGCGACGACATACCTCGTCGCCGTGATGCCGTGCTGCGTGGCACCGAGCTCACCCCAGGCGAAGCCGCCCAGCGGCCAGTGCCCGCGCACCCATTCGGCGACAGTGAGGCTCGCAGGCACGGCGAGCAGCCACCACGCCGGCCCGAGGCGTTGGTACACGATGCCGGCAACCCAGCCGACGATCACGAACTCGAGCATGAGGGTCGCGACGAGGGCGACCCAGCCGAACCAGGCGAACGGGAACACCCACGCGAGCAACATGCCGAAGAAGACGGCGCCGGCAGCAGCCCCGGCGGAGGCGCCGCGGGCCGGCGTGCGGGACACGAGAAGCAATGGCACGAGCGCGACGAAACCCGCGGCGCCCCAGTCGACGGGCGGGTGGGAAACCCAGAGGAGGAGGCCGCAGACGAGTCCGGCCACCGCCGGGATCCAGGTCTGGCGCCGCGATCCCTTCTCAGTGGTGAGTGTGGACGACGAGGACGTCGCAGTGAGCATGATGTGCCACGTGGTCGGGAACCGAACCGAGCATGAATCGCCTCGTGCCGGTCATGCCGAGGTTCCCCACGACGATGAGGTCCACACCCTCGGCCTCCGCCGTGTCCACCAGTCCCGGACCCGGGCGCGATGCCGGTGCTGTCAGACCCCTGCTCTCCACGCCCTTTTGGGCGGCGATCTCCCGACCGCGGACCACCACGTCCTCCGCCTGTCCCGCCGTCGTGTCGTGCCAGGAGTCCTGGTCGAGCGCGAAGTCGACCTCGGCTCGAGGATACGAGGACGACACGATCAGTTCGGCGCCGACCGCACGGGCAAGTTCGGCTGCTTCGGCCACGGCACGCTGCGCTCCATCCGAGCCGTCCGTGCCGACGAGGATCCGCTCATAAGTCGTCATCACGCACAGTCTACGCAGAGCATGTTCTCTTCATCTGCGAGCTGCGCGGACGGCTTGATGAGAAAGCACTCGAGGCACTGGAACTCGCCCGAGGCACGCGGCCGGACCTTGGTCGTCAGCGTCTCCGTCGGCTCCTCACCGGCTGACTCCATTGCCTTGGCGAGGTACTCCTCGTCCTCTTCGACCGCGCCGCCCGCCGCCTGCTCGGCAACCATCTCGTGCTCGTACAGGTCGTCGAGCGAAGCCTCTTCGGCTTCCGGCTCCTCGTCCGCTTCGACGTCGAGGTCCTCTTCGTCCTCGAGGGCCTCGGGCACCTCATCGGTGTCAACGTCGGAGATGTCCGCCACGTCTGGCCCCTCCGCTGCTGTGTGGGCACGATGCCCAAGTTGTGACAAGGTTCCCGCTCGGAGCCGGGCCGGGGACCGGGGGCTCTCGAATGGGTCGCTTAGCGTAGCTCGCGCGCTGCGGCTCGCAAAGCCTTCGACACACTAGACGCGAATCTTCAGGCGCAGCGACGCAAACGTGGAGGTAGGGCCATTCCTTCTCCCGAGTCCTCCCGAGTCCTCCCGAGTCACTCGAGAGGGATACCGGGGGCCCCGGTGACGACCTGGGCGTCTCCTGGACCGTAGCCGTACATGGCAGGGTCCGCCTCGGCGTACGCGGCGTCCTCGACCTCGGCCTGCAGTTCGGACTCGGCGTCGGCGAGTTCGTCCATGCCGATCGGCCCATATGTCTCGCCGTGCAGGAACTGGCGCACGACCGGATCCGGGGATGCGAAAAGTTCGTGTTTCGACCCGAAGGCCGCGAGGCGGGAACGGAAGAGGATCGCCATGTAGTCGGCCACGCGAGTCGTGGAGTCGATGTTGTGAGTGATCACAACGAACGTGGCATTCGTCTCGGCTTTCGTGGTGAGGATCAGCTCGTCGAGGTAGGCCACCCTGACAGGGTCGAGTCCGCTGTCGGGCTCGTCGAAGAGGACGATCTCCGGATCGAGCACGAGCGCTCGCGCAAGCCCACCCCGCTTCTTCATTCCCCCCGAGATCTCGCCCGGGTACTTGCGGAGGTGGTCCTTCAGGCCGACGAGCTCGGCCTTCTCGTGGACGATGTCACGGATCTGCGACTCGGGATAGCGCGTGTGCTCGCGCAGCGGGAAGGCGATGTTGTCGAAGAGGTCCATGGACCCGAACAGCGCGCCGTCCTGGAAGAGGACGCCCATCTTCATGCGCACCTTGTACAGGTTGCGATCGGACATGCGTACGACATCCTCACCGTCGATGTGGATGGAGCCACGCTCGGGCTTGAGGAGACCGATGATGTTCTTGAGCAGAACCGACTTGCCGGTCCCGGACGGCCCCATGATGTTCGTGACCGCGCCGCGGGGGATGTCGAAGGAGATGCCGTCGAGGACCTGATGCGAACCGAACGCCTTCGAGACGTCACGCAGTTCGATCACTGCTCCAGAGGCGGGACCCACGCTCTCGTCTTGTACGTACACCGAAACACCACCACGACACTCGCACACCCGCGACCGATACAGGATATCCGGACAAGTAGACGTTCGACCTCCACCCCGCCTCTTCCCTGCCTCGCGCGGGGTGGCTGCCCGGCCGGCCGGTCGACCAGCCGGCCGGGCCGGTGTCGACGAGACGCACTCCCGCGAAGGCCTCGCCCGCCGGAATCGGACCTTTGGCGCCGAACCGGGCGGTCCACATCGGTCCACCGCCCGGCCGTTATCTACTCGGTCCGGCCCTTGCCCCTGGTATCCCTCCGTGTGGGGAACCAAATCAGGGTGCATCGTGACACGGTCCACGGGTCGCGTCAAGGTCCCGCCCGGGGCACCTCCGCCGCCGTGACCTGCGGGTGAGCCGAACGCATGGCGCTGACCTGCAGCGTTCACATTCGGGGATTTCTCGCCGGTGGACGGCGCCCCCCTAGCGGTAGCGCCTCCGGGCCCCCTGTACCTTCGAGACGTAGACCTCGCTCTCCGCGTACACGCCGTTGCGGCGCACGGCACCCAAGCCCTGGGAGTAGGCGGCGATGGCGAGGCGTTCGTTCCCGCCGGTCTGGTCGAGGAGCCACCTCAGGTAGGCCGACCCACCCTGGACGTTCTGGTTCGCGTCCCAGCGGTTGATGGGACGGCCGATGAGAGCGGAACCCACCCACTCCGCCGTGCCCGGCATGAGCTGCATGACGCCGACGGCCCCCGCACTCGACACGACGTCGGGCTGCCATCCCGATTCGACCGTGGCAACTCCCTTCACGAGATCCGGCGGGAGCCCGTAATAGCGTGCCCAGTGATCGAGGGCGGCACCCACACCTCCGGTGGGGGCCGGACTTCCGCCGGGGGGCGGCGTCGCCTGGTCGGCGGGAACGATGCGGATGCGTTGCCCGATCCAGACGCGGTTCGGGTCGGACATGCCGTTCGCCCGGGCAAGGGCATCGACCGACGTCCCGTAGGCACGCGCGATCTGGCCGAGCGTCTCACCCTTGCGCACTGTGTGGACGCCGGGCTGCACAGCCTGTGGTGCCGGTGCCGGGGTGCCGGCCCCGCCGCCCGTGTCGGAGGTCCCCTCACCTGGGATCTGCAGGGTCTGGCCGGGACGGATGAGATAGGGCGGGCCGAGGCCGTTCGCGTCGGCGACCGCCCGCCACGACACACCCGCCCGCGCCGCGATCTTCCACACCGAATCCCCCTTCACCACCCTGTAGGGCCCGGAACCCACGCTGCCGTTCGCGGCACCGCCTCTCGCCCCCGCGCCCCCACTGCCCGCAGCCGGGATCACGAGCGTGCGGCCCACGACGATGATGTAGGGCGGGCCGAGGCCGTTCGCGTCGGCGACCGCCCGCCACGACACACCCGCCCGCTGCGCGATCTTCCACACCGAATCCCCCTTCACCACCACGTACGAACCCGGTCCGATGCGTCCTCCGCCGCCGCCCGATCCGCCGCTCGATCCGGTAGCGGCTTGGCCTGCACTCGGGATCTGCAGAGTGCGTCCCACGACGATGGTGTAGGGCGGGCCGAGGCCGTTCGCGGACGCGAGTGCCTTCCAGGGCACACCGAACCGCTTCGCTATCCCCTGAACGGTGTCACCCGCCTTCACCGTGTACGTCGTGTCCGCGGATGCGACGGCAGCCGGCAGGATGCCCAAGAGCACCGCCGTCACAAGCGTCACAACCGAGATGCGGCGGAACCCCCTTGCGCGCAGACACTTCTGCATCGTGATCAGCCCCTTCCATCAAACGCCCGCTTCGCGCGCGCCGATCCGGCGAGATCGGCGCCGGATGACTCATCGGCTTGATCCGCGTCTGCCTTGAACGATTCGTCCGGATTGCGAGAGTGGTGCGCCGGCGACAGCGCCGGGGTCCGTCGTCAGGTCAGACGGCCACGAGGAGACGGCCCGGCTGCACGGTGAACTGCGCCGGCAGTCGTCCCACGCCGTGTCCGTCGGCGAAGAGCGGGCCGCGACCCAGGATGTGCACCGCGACCGGATGAAAGGACTTCACCCGCGGGTGGGGCAGGTGCGTACCCAACCCGAGCCGGGGCAGCATCGCCCACACGTCCCAGGCCGGACCCTCGAAGACGAGAACGTCGAGCTTGCCGTCTCCCGGATGCGCATGCGGGACGATGCTCAGACCACCGAGGAACTGGCCGTTGGCGACGTAGACACCGGACGCGAGGACTTCGTGACACACGTCTCCCATCGACAGACACAGGTCCTCGCGGTACAGGGACGTCCCGCCCACAGCCAGTCCTACCTTCCAGCTTCCCGCGGCCCGGGCCCAGAGACCGGCCCGGCGCCCGAACCCCGCCCACACGCCGTTGGCGACTTCCACGGCGGTGCCGTCCTCGGGGATCACGCGAATCGTGTCGAGGGCGAGGCGCGCCGGTTCGGGATCGGCGAGGCGGGCCGTATTGCGTTCGGGTTCAGACGCGAGCCCGAAGTTCCTCGGGATGCTCGCCGGTCCCCCGCCGTGACGCACCAGGACCGCCTCGTGTCCCGCCGTGCCGGCGGTGACCGCGAGCCACACCTCGTCCCCACCTACGCAGACGAAATGCCTGACTCCGTCTTCCGCGGCGTGACGCACATCGTTGGCCAGCAACCACGGATCGGACGACACGCAGACGTCCAGGGGCTCCCACGGCAGGAGGCGGATCACCTCGGGCAGCAGCCTGCGTCCCACGGCATCGACGATCACGAGGGGCACGCCCGGCGTGGGGTGACGCATGTCCTCATCGAAGGTCATGGTGCGACGCGTGCCCCGTTCACTGCCGGGTTCTCGCCCGGGGAGTCCTCGACTGACGAGAGGGCGACGACCCCACGATTGAGCAGGTCTGCCGCGCGACGTGCCTGCCTGCCCAACTCGACGTGCACTCCCACTTCTCTCGTCGCGTCGGCAATCTGGCGGCAGGCATCGATGAGCTGCTTCACATTCCGCACGAAATCGCCCCCACCCGCCGCCGAATCGAGGAGGTCGTCGAGACCGCATCCCGAGGCCCAGCCGTAGGCGGTACCCGCGAAGCCGTCATCGAGCTCGCGTGTGACATCCAACCCCCGCTCGGCCTCGATGTCAGCGACCCTGTCCGCCACGTCCAGGAGTTCCGAGATGGCGCGTCTGATCGTCTTCGACGGCGGCAAGGGCTCGACCGGACCTTCGCGCCGCGCCTCGAACGTGAGGACTGCCACCGCCGCTGCAAGCGCGGCCGGCTCGAGTGAGTCGAGCAGCCCCGCCTCGATCACCTCGGCGGTCACGAGGTCGGCCTCCGAGTAGAGGCGGCGCAGTAGCTCACCCTTGCGGGTCGGCACGAGGCGGCCGGTCCCCTCTGGTGACGGGACGAGGTAGTCGAGATCCACGAGGAGGTCGCAGATCGAATCGAATCGATGCCCGAGAGCATCCGCGCGCCGCTGCGCCCTCCTCTGCAGCTTCTCGATGCGGCGTTCGGTGTCCTTCGCCCGCAACTCCCAGCGCTTGCGCCCCGCACCCGCGGACTCACCGGCTTTGCGCCGGTACTCGTCGGCAGCCCCCCGTAGCTCGTCGCACTTGCGCTGCAGCCGCACGACCTCGCTGTCCACACGGAACTGGGCGAAGGAGGCGCCGACGACGTCGCGTGCCGCCTCGAGATCCATTCGTGCGACAAGGTTCGCGACCATGTTGTAGTTCGGCTCGAAGGACGACTCGAGAAGGTACGAGCGTGCCGCAGCGAGCTCGTACATCTGCTCGGCGAACACGAACGGCGACCAGAGAACGACTGCGTTGCCGACATCGTCGGTCCCGCGCCGGCCGGCACGCCCCGCCAACTGCGTGTACTGGCCTGGGGTGAGGGCTTCGTGACGTTCCCCACCGAACTTCGTGAGCTTTTCGACCACGACCGTCCGGGCCGGCATGTTGACACCCAGGGACAACGTCTCCGTCGCAAACGTGACCTTGACCACACCGGCGATGAACAGCTCCTCGACCAGCTCCCGGAACGCAGGGACCATGCCCGCATGGTGCGGTGCGATCCCACAGAGGAGACCCTCGGCCAGCTCGGGGAAACCGAGTGCCGTGAGATCCCTGTCCCCTATCCCGACGATGCTGCGGTCGAGCGCCTCCCTGATCCTGTGCCGCTCCTTCGCCGTGGTGAGGGATACGCCCGCTCCGAGTAGCTGGCGCACCGCGCGCTCGCACCCGGCACGACTGAAGATGAAGTAGATGGCAGGGAGGAGGTCTCGTCTGCCCAGCTGCTCGATCACACCATGGCGGCGCGGTGCGCGCGGTCCACCCCGCCCCTTGTGACGCTCGAGGCGTACGACCTTCGGATTGGGGCCGTTCGCGTCGGGGGCAAAGAGCGGTAGGAGCCGCACGGCACGCCCCGACTCGACCCCCACCCAGTGCTCCAGGGGAACAGGCCGATGCTCCTCCACAACCACGTCGGTCGGCCCCCGCAGGGTCTCGATCCACGCACCGAACTCCTCGCTGTTGCTCACGGTCGCCGACAGGCAGACGAGCTGCACGGTCCGGGGCAGGTGGATGATGACCTCCTCCCAGACCCCGCCTCTGTAAGGGTCCTGCAGGTAGTGGACTTCGTCGAGGACCACGACACCGACTTGCGCAACCGCCTCCGCGTCGGTGTAGAGCATGTTGCGCAGCACCTCCGTCGTCATCACGACGACCGGCGCAGTGCCTCGCACGGAGTTGTCACCTGTGAGCAGCCCGACCTGGGACGGCCCCAGCAACTCCCCCAAGTCGTGGACCTTCTGGTTGGAGAGGGCCTTGAGTGGTGTCGTGTACAGGGCACGTCCCCCGGACGCGAGGGCGAGGTCGACCGCGTACTCGGCCACGAGCGTCTTGCCCGAACCAGTCGGAGCAGACACCACGACCGACCTCCCGTCGTCGAGGGCGGACATCGCTCGGATCTGGAAGGCGTCGGCCTCGTAACCCCGTGCCCTCGCGTACGCGACGGCACGATCCCTGGCGCTCTCCTGCTCTGCTTCCCTCATGGGCCGCTGTCCGGAACGGAGTCGCCGGCCTCGGGGGTCTCCTCCGTCCCCGGAGGGCGGCGGTCGGGATCGACGAGCATGGGATCGAAGCCGGACGGTGGCGGCCCGGGCAGTTCCTCGCCCGTGACCCGTTCCGTGCGCCCCGCGGCGGCCGCCCAGAGCTCCTCGGACGTGAGGCGCAACGCCGCGCCCACACGCATCAGGCCCATCGTCTGCATCGGGATTCCCGGGACAGCGGCGAACGCACGGGCCGATTCCTCCAGCAACCACATCGTGTCACGCAGAGCGACGTCTGCGTCCTGGAGGGTGTCCGGCCGGCGCGCCTCGGACAGGCGGGCGAGGGCCCCGGCGGCCGCGTCGAACCAGACCGCGGCGTCCTGCTCGAGGATCGTGGCATCCTCGGTCACCTCGAAGCCACGCACGGCCTCACCTGTCCCCGCGAGTGCCGTGTCCGCATCTCCGAGAGGAACACGTATCTCCTCGACCCAGGCCCCGTCCTCCTGGATCTCGCGTGTCACCTCGAAGGCCGGTGCCCGCGTCGCAGGCAGGATATCGGCGGGGAATTGGTCCATCTCGGGTTGTGCCGGCACGTCTTGGGGGAGGGCGACAAACGTGTCGCCTCGCTCGAGTGCCGCGAAGCTCTCATCCGCAGAGACACGCAGCGCCGTCCCGATCGCGGCGATCCGACCTGCCGAGTTCACGAGCCGGTCGTCCTGGACCGGGTCGGTCGTGATCGCGAGCGACAGGGAGCGGGCACCCTCGGTCAAGGAGCGGGCCGCCGCCACATACAACTGCTTCGTCAGGGCCAGGTCGTCGCCTACCGGTACCGAGAGGAAGGCCCCCGTGAGCGCAGTCGCCCGCTCTGCAACATCGGGCGCGGCCTCGACGGCGAAGACCGCCGGTTCACCGTCACCTTGTGCCGTGAGCGTGAGGTCCTGCAGTTCGGCCGCGACATTTCCGAGCTCCGTGCGGGCGTCGGCGGTCTGCTCGCCGAAGGCCCCGATCTCGGCAGCAGCGTCCTCCTCGCCTCCACGGTCTGTGCTGATCCGCCAGACGACGAGCACGGCCACGACCAGCACCAGTCCGACTCCGAGACCGACGAAGAGCCACCTGCGGTCACGCCGCCGCACATCGGACCCCTTCGGGACACCGACGGGCTTCACGCGGCGTGCCGGCCGCCCACCTGTGCGCTTCGATCCCAATTCAGGACTCCAGGACCGTCTCGTCGGGTCTGTCCCGGAACACGATCCAGCCGAGAAGGATCGCCGCGAAGTAGAAGATGATCATCGGGATCGCCATGACGAGGAGGCTGTAGGGATCCTGGGACGGTGTGATGATCGCGGCAAAGACCACGATGATCACCAGGGCATATCGCCAGCCCCCGAGGAGCTGGCTCCACGTCACGATGTGGGCCGCCTGCAGGATGAAGAGGATGATCGGGAACTGGAAGGTGATGCCGAAGGCGAGCATGAAGAACGCGTAGAACCCGATGTACTCGCTGGCGCTCGTGAAGATGTCGATGCTCTCACCGGCGAATCCCGCCAGGAACTCCGCCGCCTTCGGCCATGTCACGTAGCCGAGGAAGACACCCAGACAGAACATGACGAACGCCACAGGGAAGAACGGTGCCACCCACCGCCTCTCCTTCGACGTGAGCCCGGGCGCGACGAATCGCCACGCCTCCCACAGGATGAACGGCATCGCGGCCACGAGAGCCATGTAGGTGACGACCTTGAGCTTCACCGCGACACCGGCGACCGGTCCACCGATCGCATTCAAGGCGCCCTCCCCCGTCGCCTCCAACCAGGGGGCCGAGATGATCTCCAACACCGCGTCGAAGAAGAAGAAGCACACGACGAAGGCGATGGCCAGATACACGCCTGCGCGAATGACACGAGTGCGCAACTCGCCGAGATGGTCCCAGAGCGACATGACGGCTTCGGGGTTCTCCCGTCGCCGAGTTCTCACCTTCGGGAGACGAATGCGCGCCATCGGCTGTGATCAGTCCTGTTCAGCCGTCTCGGACTCAAGCGAGCGCACGCTTCCGGGCAGACTCCGCGTCTTCCCCCCGTCGGCATCGAGCGCCGACGCGTCGACCAGGGGATCAGGGTCCGCGACGCCGCCTGTCGACGCGCGGCCTGGTGGCGCAACAGACGGTGCGTCGGTGAGCACGGACCGGAAGTCGACGGCTTCCTTGAAGTCGCGCTGCATCTGTGTCACGCCGTCGATGTCGACGACGTCGCGCAACTCGGCCTTCACGTTCTCGGAATGCCGCCTCAGCTCACGTAGCGCCTTGCCGACCTGGCGGGCGGCTTTCGGCAGCTTGTCCGGCCCGAGGACTACAAGAGCGACGACGGCTATGACGAGGATTTCCATCACTCCGAGGCTGGGCATGTCGTCCTCACACACGATTGGTCCGACCTGCCGCATCCTACTCGGGCAGGACCCCCGCCAATCGAGCCGTCCAGACGTTCAGGCGAGGAGGTGCAGCATCCAGTCGTCCTGCTGGAGCTTGAGGTGGAAGTCGAGGAGATCGTCGTGGGTGATCACGGGCCCCGAGCGCTCTTCGTAGATCTCGGCAGGCAGATGCCATATGTCGAGCTTCACGCCTCCGGCCACGAGCAACTGCACGATCCGGTCCTCGGCGTTCTTCGCGACGGCCGTCCGGCACTGTGGGCACGTGAAGTTGTAGGCCCCCGACCGATCGTCGGCACAGATGCGCACCTGCATGGCCTCCCGCGGGAGGACCACGTCCCCGCAGTTGGGACACGTTGCCCGGATGTTCATCCGTCGCCCCCTCGTCTTCCGAATGCCCGACTGCCGAGTTGCGGTCTGCTGGGAGCGGTGCCGGCGCGGCACCCGCCTGCCAGAAATGGATCGGGCATGTCGAGTGTGTCGGCACGTCCCCTTTGCGACTTGAGCGAAATCGCCGCGGTCCGGGGTGTCCTCGCTGCCGTCTCAAGGCGGCGCCGCACGGACCGATACATACGTTGGCCAGGTCGATCCCACGCGGTGCACATGCGCAACCCGGAGCGGCGGGGGCAGGCTCCCGCCGGTGACGAACTCACTCAGATCTCGAACGCGGTCGGGGCACTCGGTGCCGACCCCGACAACGCCGTATCCACGCTTCTCTCCCATGCCTCCGTCCTGCTCGGAACGCGCGAAGTCGGGTTGTTCCGCGTGGGACTGACCGGAAGCGCGTCCCTCATCGCAGGCACGATCTCAGGCGACCTCGCCGGCTTCGCGTCACGCACGCGATCCTCGACGCGGCCGCTCCTCGCCCAGACAGCGGATGCAGTCGCAGGGGCCGGCGCGACCGGCGCCCGCGCGGTTCTGGCGACACCCGTCCGGCTCCGCCACCGGCCTGTGGGGGCTCTCGTCGCCGTTGCACGCACCGGCACCTTCGAGAGCCGCCACGTCTCCTCGGTCGTCGTCCTCGCCGACCTCGCTGCCCTCGTCCTGCAGATGGCCACTGCAGCCACGGTCGAGAACCTCGTCACAGCCGGCGAATCCCTCGGTACCGTCCTCGAGAACAAGCAACTCCTCGAAGCCCTGCTCGACGGAGCGTGTCGTGTTCTCGGAGGAAACGGCGGCTTCGTCTGTCTCCTCGAAGAGGACACGCACAAGCTCCACACCGCCCTCTTCCGGCTGCTTCCCCGGGACCAGGTCGAAGCGACACTGGCGAACCCATCCTTCGCCGCGCTCCTGCACGAGATAGCCCCGCGCGTCGATGCACCCGCGCCCCACTCCCCGTTCGCGCCCCTCGAGGGAGCATGCCAGGGAATCGTGACCATCCCGCTGCGGGCCGAGGGCAGGCCCGTCGGGCTCGTGTGCGCCGCACTACCCGAAGACAGCCAGCCCGACGCCACGTCCCTGCGACTCGCCGCAGTGCTCGGCCAGCACGCCGCCACCGCAGTGCGGCTCCTGTGGACGCAGAGCGCGACGGCTACACGCGAGGCCGAGCTCAAGGCAATCGTCGCGTCCTTCCCCGACCCGATCGTCGTCGCCACACTCGCAGGGGAATGTGTCCTCATCAACCCGGCAGCAGAGATGCTGTTCGGGATCTCGAACGACTTCGAGCGGGGCCGGGCCGTGATCGGCCGCCTGCCGGGGGGGCTCGACGAGATGCTCTTGACCGGCGATCACGGTCCGCGAGACGTCACGCTCGGCACGCCGACCCCGGAACACTTCGTGGCGTCCGTGTCGAAGGTGACGACCAAGGACGCACGCGAGATCGGGCGGGTCCTCGTCCTGCACAACAAGTCGAAGGAGGAGCAGGCGGAGCGGGCTCACGCCGACTTCGTCGCGGTCATCGGCCACGAGCTGCGCACCCCGCTCACGCTCATCAAGGGTTTCGTGAAGACCCTGATCCGCCGCGCCCGCGACATGCCGACCGAGTCCGTGCTCGAAGCCCTCCAGACGATCGACGACCAGTCCCAGAACCTCGAGCACCTCATCGAGGATCTCCTCTTCCTCTCGCAGTCCGATCGGGCGGAATCACGCCTCTACTGCGAGTGGAGTGACATGGTGGCGTTCGTCCGCGACTTCGCGACGGCGGCGAGTGCTCGGCTCGGCCAGCGCTCCACACCTCGCGAGGTCCTGTTCCGGGCGCACACGATGGAGATCCCCCTCCACTTCGACCGCACGAAGGTCGAGCAGGTGCTCTCACATCTCCTCGACAACGCCCTCAAGTACTCGCAGGACAAGGTCCTCATCGAGGTGCAGCGCCATCCGGACCACGCCGAGGTCACCGTCACTGACTTCGGCATCGGCATCTACTCAGGAGACCTCGACGCGATCTTCGAGCGCTTCACGCAGGTGAACTCCACATCGACTCGCGAACACGGCGGGACCGGAGTCGGCCTCTACATCTGCCGGCGTCTCGTGGAAGCCCACGGAGGCAGGATCTGGGTCGAATCCACGCTGGGACGCGGGTCGACGTTCCACTTCACGATTCCGTTGGACCTCGCCGTCGACGGCACGCCCCCTGGAGGGGCGAACCCACTCGGCGAAGCCGCTGCCGGCCTCCGCCCCTGAGCGGCGCCTCGCTCCCCGCTACCGGTCGAGGCCGCGCAGCATGAGGTTCCAGTAGAGGAAGGGCAGGCCGTACTTCTTGAGGTACCACATGTCCCGGCGGGGGCGTGTGGTGTCGATGAACGGGATCGTCGGCGTCGGGCGCATGCTGTAGTCGAACTCCGCGAGGAGCATCTTGCCGCGGCCGGTCACGATGGGACAGGCCGAGTACCCGTCGTATGTCGCCGTGGGCTCACGACCCTCCATGGCGGCGAGGAGGTTCTCGGTGACCACCGGTGCCTGCTTGCGGACCGCCGCGCCCGTCTTCGAGTTGGGGCTGCTCGACGCGTCCCCGAGCGCGAAGACCTCCGGGTACTCGGGATGGCGCATCGTCCCCTGATCGACCTGGACCCATCCCTTCGGCTCTCCCGGGACCGCCAAGGCGGACTTCTTCACGAAATCCGGTGCACTCTGGGGCGGGGTGACGTGCATGAGGTCGTAGTCGATCGTGACCGTCGACCCTCCGCCTTCCCCCCGAACCGCGAGGACCGCCTGTCGCGACTCGGGACGAACCTCGATCAACTCGTGTTGGTAGAGAACCTCGATCCCGTAGTCCGCGATCACGTCCTCGAGCGCGGCGGCGTACTCGGGAACGCCGAAGATGCCTCCCAGAGGTGTCGCGAAGATGACACGGGCGTCGCTGATGCCCTGGCGGCGGAAGTGGTCCGCGGCCATGTAGGCGATCTTCTGCGGGGCGCCCGCGCACTTGATCGGTCCGGCCGGCATCGTGAAGAGCGCCGTGCCGCCTTTGAACTCGCTGATGAACTGCCAAGTCCGTGGGGCGAGGTCGAAACGGTAGTTGCTCGACACGCCGTCGTGTCCGACAGCGCTCGCCATACCCGGGACGTCATCCCAGTCGAGCTGAATGCCGGGGCAGACGACCAGATAGTCGTAACCGACCTTGACGCCGGATCGGGTCGTGATCACACGGTTGGGGGCATCGATGTCCTCCGCCTCCTCCTGAAGCCAGCGCACCCCTTTGGGCATGACACTCGCCTCAGGTCGGGCGGTCTTGTCGACCTGGGCCTCACCTGCCCCGACCAGGGTCCACAGCGGCTGGTAGAAGTGCGTCGCGGCAGGCTCGATCACCGCGACGTCATCCTCGCCCCGCCGTCGCAGGCGGGCGGCGACAGAGATCCCCGCCGATCCGCCTCCCACGATGACGATTCTGTGATGCAGGTTCTCCGCTCCGTTCATGCCTTCTCCTCTCCTCGCCCCCGCCGTCTGCCCGTCGATCGTCCACAGGCGGGTGAGCGTGTCACACGGACGACTCGCCGCGAGGGAGTCTTGCGGCTTCGTCTGTGAGTTGCCAAAGCGCTTCGGCCCTCGCTGCGACATCTTCGCGCAACCAGGCCGGTTCGACAGATCGGAGTGCCGAACCGACCTGGAGCACGAGCCGCACGAGGAACTCCCTGTCGGGGCTCGCCACGACCACCCGGTAACCGTCCCCGGCCGGCGCGACTTGCTCCAGGGGCACGCCGCGTACCACCCAGGCAGCCTCGGGTCCGAGCTCGAGGGTGGCCCTGAGGTCGTCGCGAGCAGCGGCATAACCGATCGAGATGTCCGCGTCGACGCGTTTCGCCTCCTCCTCGAGGAGGACCACCTCGCGGATGCGATCCGTGCGGAAACTGCGCATGGCGCCGGCATTGCGACACCACGCGGCGAGGTAGGTGCGTCCTGACATCGTCGCGAGCCGGCACGGGTCCACGACACGGACCGTCTCCTCGTTCCGGGCCGCCGACAGGTACGTGATCTCGATCGCCTTGCCGGCGGCGAGCGCGCGTTCGAGTGAGCCGAGCACGAAGTCGGGCTCGCGTTCGATCACGAGTGGCTCCTCGCCGACGGCCGCCTCGAGCTTCTCGGCCGCCCCGGCGAGCTCGGGAGTTCCCTCTCCACCCGGGAGGCCGAGCACGATGCGAGCCGCCGCCAGGGATCTGATCGCCTCGTACCTCGACATGCCGAAGGGCTGCTCCAGCGGTTCGGCACCCGTGAGCCAGATGCTCTCCCCGTCCACGTAGACCTCGAAGAGGTCAGTCGGCGTGTACGGGGGGAGGCCGCACAGGAACAGCAGGTCGAGATCACGCAGGATCTCACCGGGGTCTGCGTCCATTTGGCGAGCCGCCTCGTCGACCGTCACGCCGGGGCGCGCCATGAGGAACGACGCGAGATCGAGCACGCGGCGCAGGCGCACGGTCGTCTTGTTCGCATCACTCATGCGACGACTTGCCTCGTGTGCGTGAGCTCTGCCCGCATCTCGGCGACGGCGCTGTCCGGACTCGTCACGACACCGTCACCACCGAGGCCCTGCACCCACACCACGAACGCGGTCATGTCCCGGACCGCGACGGCCAGACACGGCCATTCGGTCCCGTCCAGGCTGACGGAATCGACGCGGGTTCCCTGTGTCTCCCGCTCGACCCACCACAGGCGTTCCGGCCTGACCGCGACCACGACTTCGACCGGGTCGCGACGCCCGACTTCCCAAGGGCGACGCGGGACGGGTTGCCCCGATCGGGACTCCGGACGCGCGAACCCGCCTGCTCCACCGACGGAGACCCCACCCACGATGCGGTCGACACGGAAGCTCCGCTCATCGGCCGCGTCGAGATCGCGCCCCACGATGTACCACGTGCCGGCACGGAACACGAGGGTGCGCGGCTCCACGCGTCGCACTTCGCCTGGTCCGGACAGACCCCCGTATTCGAACGACATGCTGCGACGACCCGTGACGGCGACGAGGAGCGTCGCGACGAGCGGGTCGACGAGTCCTCCCCCGCTGTCCTCATCGCCGTCCTCACCCCAGACGAGGCCCGAGGCAACCGCGACCGCCGACCGCTCTGCAACCGTCAGGCCGGGATCAGGGATGGTCGCATCCTTGGGAATGCGGTAGCCGGGTCTCGCGCCCTGCGTCCCGAGGGCGTCACGCGATTCCGCCCGCACGTCGATTCCCATCTCGCGCAGCGCCTTCTTGTCCCGCTCGAAGGATCGTCTCACGGCCTCCTCTGTCGATCCGGCGTAACCGGGCACGCTCCCCACGATCTCCTCCAAGCCGAGGGGATGATCCGTGTCGGCGAGGAGGGCGACGAGGTTCACGAGACGCTCGAGCCGATCCATCGGGCGAGTGTAATTCGGGCCCGGAATCCACTCGGGGGATGCATCTGCAATACACTCCGCGGTGGTGAAGGACGACCTCGACACCGACGCTGAGATCGACGTCATCGGGAAGCTCGCCGAGGACGCGGGCGCGTTGCTCCCGGCCCTGCGCGACCCCGAGACGGATTCCGAACCGCGCCTCCAGGACGTCGACCATTGGGGACGCAGCGAGCACATGCGCGAGTTCATACGCCGCGCGTACGACCCGGTCTACCGTTACTGGTTCCGGGCCGAGCTCGACGGGCTCGAGAACGTGCCCCGTGACGGCGGGGCCCTCCTCGTCGCCAACCATGCCGGATCGGTTCCGTCGGATGCACCCGTGATCATGCACGGCATCGAGGAGGAGTTGGGGCGCCCCCTGTACGGCCTCGCCGAGCACCTCTTTCGCACCATCCCCGTGATAGGGACCCTCTGGGCAAGGGGTGGCGGTGTCGCGGCCCACCCCGACAACGCCCACCGTCTCCTCCACGACGAGGGTCAACTCGCCCTCGTGTTCCCCGAGGGGGCGAAGGGCCCGGGCAAGACGTACGCAGAGCGTTACCGGCTGCGCCGATTCGGGCGCGGCGGGTTCATCGAGGTCGCGATGCGAGCCGGTGTCCCCGTCGTTCCCATCGCCGTGATGGGAGCGGAGGAGTCGATGCCCAACCTCACGACTATCCCCGGGCTCGCCAAGGCGTTCGGCCTGCCGTACGTCCCGATCACCCCGCAGATGCTCGCAGCCCCGTTCTTCGGGCCGCTCGCACCCGTGGCGACGATGCTGTACCTGCCGGCGAAGTTCCGTGTGAAGTTCCTCCCACCGGTGCACTTCCCCGACAAGCCGAACATGCCCCGCTACTCCAAGGCGCGGATCATGGAGTATGCGGACCTCGTCCGCGACATGATCCAGGCGGAGCTCTTCGAGATGCTGCGCGCGCGGCGATCGGTCTGGTTCGGATGAAACGGATCCTCATCACCGGACTCGCCACGTATTGGGGTGGGCGCCTCGCCCAGGTCCTCGAGGAACAGCCCGCCGTCGACCTGATCGTCGGCGTCGACCGCCACGCACCGACCGTCGAGCTCGACCGCACCGAGTTCGTCCGGGTACGGGAGGACTACGGCGCGCTGCGCCGCATCGTGGAGGCGGCGGAGATCGACACGATCCTGCACACGCATCTTCTCGTCGATTCCACGGCTGCATCGAGCAGGCAAGTCCACGAGCTCAACGTGATCGGGACGATGAATCTCCTCGCCGCAGCCGCGACGACCGATTCGCCCGTGCGGCGTCTGATCGTGAAGTCATCGACCCTGGTCTACGGGGCGGGTCGAGGCGACCCGCAGATATTTCGCGAGACGGCCCGACGCTCGAACTCGCCCCGGACCCAGGTCGAGCGGAGCCTTCTCGAGGTCGAGGACTACGTGCGCGACTTCGCCGAGGACAACCCCCACGTGTCGGTCACGCTCCTCCGCGTCGCGAACGTGATCGCGCCGGATTTCGACACGCCGATGCTGAACGCTCTCCACATGCCTGCCGTTCCCGCCGTGTTCGGCTTCGATCCCCTCGTTCAGTTCGTCCACGTCGAGGATTGCGTCTCCGCCCTCGCCTACGCGGTCGAGAACGATCTGCCCGGCATATTCAACGTCGCCGCCGACGGTGTCATCCCCTGGAGCGAGGTACGGGGGATCATCGGCAAGCCCGCCATGTGGCTGCCGCCGCTAGGTACACAGGCGGCCGCCGGCATGTTGCGCCGGTCGCACATCGTCGACCTCCCCGACGAGTTCCTCTCGCTCCTGCGGTTCGGACGCGGAGTCGACAACGTCCGCCTGAAGCAGGTCGGTTTCAGGTATCGCTATTCGACGGTCGGCTGCCTGTACGACTTCGCCGAGGGTCTCCGCCTCCGCCGGGTCATCGGTGCCGCCGAGCAGCCCACCTACGAATATCAGGAGGACCTCGAGCAGTTCCTCCACCGACACACGGTCAGCTGACGGCTTCGGGCTCGAATCCGATACCGGAGAGGAACTCGCCGAGCCGGACACGGTAGGCCCTGCGATTGAGGTGGATCTGGTGCGACCCACGGCGCCAGGCCACCGCTGCCCCCTTCCAGTGCTCCCCGAGGAGGTGGGCGTGATACGGGCGCACGAGACGGTCGTCCTGTGTCGCAACGATCAAGTGGCGCTTGCTGTCGAGCCGGGACGGGTACTGCAGGGGTGTGTGACATGCCATGTGGCGGCGCAGGTCGTCGAGATCCCAGCCGATTCCACGCAGGAGGAGGGTCAGGACATGGCCGAACGGAGAGAGATCCGCGATGAGATCGGGGAGGCTGGCCGGGGCCGCAACCGGGATCGAGAACGCGAGACGCGCATCGACCGCGGCCAGAAGCGCGGCCAGATAACCGCCGAGGCTCACTCCCTTCACCCCCGCTTGGGGGACGCCACTCTCGAACAGGTGCGACAGGAGCGCACGCACGTCCGAGACCGAGTGGGCGATGACCTCGGCGAGATGCGCGACATCGAGGCTCAGGTAACTCCAACCGTCGATGAACTCCGCCCGCGGGCCGTGAAAAGGAAGCTGGATCAGAGCCACGTCGTAACCGTCGACGTAGAGGCTGCGCACATCGAAGAACTCGACGTTGATGAGATGGCTGCCCGCCTGAAAGCCGTGGATGCACACGATCGTGGGGCGAGGACCGGCCGCGTGCCGCCACCACCTGGCATGCACGGTTCTGTTGCGAACGCCGGCCACGTAGCCGTCGCGCAGGGCCGGGTTGACAGGCACGAACGTGCTCGGGAACCTCACGTCGACGACGGTGCCCCGCTCCGGCGTGGCCAAGATGTGGCGAGCAGGCGAGACCTCAACTGCGGCGGGCGACGGAGGCATGTGGAAGAACGCGGAGGTGTCGGAGGCGAAGCGGGGTGAGGCATAGAACGACCATCGCTCGAGGAGGCTCTCCGCCTTCGTCATGCCGTACAGGATCGTGTCCGGGGAGCTCGCGAGCAGAATGGCGGACAGGGGCAGGCTGAGCACTCTCTCGAGACCGGCTGCGAGCCGCGCCGGCCCTGAACGATCGGATCTTGCGGCCTCCGGCGGGCGGACCTGGCGGACGGCGTCCACGTCCAGGCGCGCCAACCACATACGCTCGCGTTGCGCGCGTTCCCGGGCAGATATGGGCACCTCGGCCGTCCCGTTCATGGTCGCTTGCCCCTCGAGGATGCGGATGTCACCCCGTATCGTTGCACACAGCCCGATCGACAGCCATGTCCAGAGGTGGACCAGATGGACCGTCTCAGCCCGCTCGATGCCTCGTTCCTGTTCGTCGAGGGTGCAGGGACTCCCATGCACATCGCGTGCGTGGCCGTCTGTGCCGGACCACCTCCGTCCTATGACGAGATCTCGGCGAGCATCGCCGCGAAGCTGGCGTTCATACCCCGCTACCGCCAGAAGGTGCGCTTCGTCCCCTTCGGGCTCATGCGGCCCGTGTGGGTCGACGACCCGCACTTCAACCTCGACTACCACCTCCGCCACACCGCTCTGCCGCCCCCGGGCGGGCGAGACGAGCTGCGTGCGCTAGTCGGACGTGTCATGGCGCAACACCTCGACCGCCACAAGCCACTCTGGGAGGTGTGGGTCGTCGAAGGCCTCGGGGACGACACATGGGCGATCCTCACGAAGGTTCACCACTGCATGGTCGACGGGATCGCGGGGAGTGACCTCATGGCCGTCCTGTTCGATCTCACGCCGGATGCACCCCGAGCGGAACCGGGGAGTTGGGAACCAGACACTGAGCCGGACGATGCCCGACTCCTCCTCGAGGCAGTGCGCGATATCGGCTTCCTCCCCCGTGAACAGATCCGTGTGCTCCGCACCCTCTCTCGCATGCCCGCCAAGACACTCGCCGAGGTGGGCAAGGGTGTCCGGAACTGGCTCCGCGTGGTGGAACGCACTCCGCCCACGTCACTCACGGGGCCGTCCGGGCCGCATCGCCGCTGGGACTTCGCTCACGTGTCGCTCCCCCGCGTGAAGGACATAGCCCACGCGGCGGGCGTCACGGTCAACGATGTCGTCATGACGGCCGTGACGAAGGGCTTCCGCGATCTCCTCCTCGCGCGGGACGAGGATCCGACTGAGGCCCGGATCCGATCGTTCGTCCCTGTGTCGCTGCGCCGCCCGGACGAGCGCAACCGCCTCGACAACCGCGTGGCGGGCATGATCGCTGTCCTGCCCGTTGACGTGGACGATCCCGTGGGGCGCCTCGACCGCGTCCGTGAGCAGATGGGAGCGCTGAAGCAGTCCGGGGAGCCCCGTGCCGCCGCGCTCGTGGAGGAGCTCGCCGTGTTCGCTCCACCCGCCATCCTCGCGTGGGGGGAGAGAGCGGCAGCACGCCTCGGGCAGGGGCCGATGACGACCGTGACGACCAACGTTCCCGGACCCCAGCTCCCCCTGTACGTCTGCGGGCGTCGCCTCGTCGAGCTGTATCCCTACGTCGGGATCGGGGGTGGGACCCGTCTCAACGTCGCGGTCTTCTCCTACGACGGGCACCTCGGCTTCGGCATCACAGGCGACTGGGAGTCGGCCCCTGACATCGGGATCCTCACGCGAGGAATCACGTCTGCTGTCGACGAGCTCGAGTCGGCGCTCTTGTAGCGGCGGCGGCATGTGCCCCCGCTGCCGCCGCCGTGAGCCAGAAGACGGGGTCGGCGCTGACGGGACGGCCCATCGACGTCGGCTCGATGCCGCCCGCATCGAGCAGGGAGAGGGCGGCACCTGGGTCGGCCGTCACGATGCTGTGCACACCCTCGAGCGTGGTGAGCTGCTCTCGCATCGCGGCCTCGCGGACGGGGTCGCCTTGCGGGAGGACGATCTCGGCGAGGGGGTCGAGGGGCGGCGTCGCCCGGAGGCTCTCGAGGGAGTGGTGGCTGATCCCCCTGTGTCTCGTGCGCGAGTCAGCGTCCGAGCAGCGCAGGCAGGCGATCGGCACACCGCCGAGTGCGGCCGTCTCCGTGAGGACGTGGGAGACCTCGCGGGCGGTCGTCGCCGTCGACAGGCCGGTGCCCACGATCCCCGGGCCCATCGCGACGACGGCGACGTCGGCTCCGGCATGCCTCGCCGCGAGCAGTGCAGATGCGACCGTGACCGCTTCCAGGTCGCCTCCGAACGCGTGACCTGCCGTCACGGTCATGTCGACGAAACCGGCGGCCGTGAGGTCCGCGCACAGATCGGACAAGGCGAGGGGCAGGGCGGCACCGTCGGTCATCACGTAGGCGACGACCAGGTCGCCTCCTGCGGACGACGCGCGGATTCCGGCAGTCACAGCCGCGAGCTGGGAATGGAGGCTTGCCGCCACGACCGGCATCCCGCCCAGATGCTCCTCCTGCATGTGAGTGTGCAGGGGCGAGGCAGCCTCGGAGGCGACGAGGACGTCTGTCTGCAGCGAGGTGTATCGCAGCTTCATGATGTGGCCACCGGAGAGGGAGCTGAACTCACGGCGGCCGTTGACCCAGTGCACGACGTGCCAGCCACCTGTACCGAGTCCGAGGTCGACGGCTGTCGTGTTGCACACGACCTCGTCCCCGACCTCGACGCTGCCGATGAGGTCGGGGTAGTTGACGGCGGCGCTGGATTCGCCGGCGCCGTCGAGCACGACTCTCACACGCTGCAGGCCGCGCCGCTCCGAGATGATCTCGCTCACCCGACCCGTGTGGAAGCTCGGCACGAACCGACCCTAGTAGGGGGTCACGCCTCGACCGACACGTGGGCGTACTCAACCACGACAATTGTGGTTCAGTACGCCCACGTAAGTCGGGCAACAGCCAGAAGGTCACGTGGGCGTATCCAACCACACCAGATGTGGTTCAGTACGCCCACGTGCGGGGCGGGGAGGGGTCGGGTCAGAGGGATGCGATGAGGCGTTCCACACGCTCGTCGTGGGCGCGGAAGGGATCCTTGCAGAGGACCGTGCGCTGCGCCTGGTCGTTCAGCTTGAGGTGGACCCAGTCCACCGTGAAGTCGCGTCGACGTTCCTTGGCCCGCTTGATGAACTCGCCCCGCAGACGGGCCCGGGTCGTCTGCGGGGGCGCGAGGACGGCCTCCTCGATGTCGGCGTCGTGCACGACACGGTCGACGAGACCCTTGCGCTCGAGCAGGTAGTAGATCCCGCGTTTGCGGTTCACGTCGTGATATGCCAGATCCATCATCGCGATCTTGGGATCGAGCAGGTTCAGGCCATCCCGCTCACGGGCAGCCTCGATGATGCGGTGCTTCGCCACCCAGTCGCACTCCCGATAGAGCGAGAACGGATCCTTCTCGAGGCCCCGCACGACGTGCTCCCACATACCCAACGCCTTCTCCTCCAACGGCCCGAGTCCCCGATGGTCCGCGTACTTGAGGGCACGTTCGAGATACTCGATCTGGATGTCGAGCGCCGACGCCTCACGACCACTCGCCATGCGGATCTTGCGCCGGCACGTGATGTCGTGACTGATCTCGCGGATCGCGCGGATCGGGTTCTCGAGCGTCATGTCCCGCATGACCGTGTCCTCTTCGAGCATCCGCAAGAGGATGGAGGTTGATCCGACCTTCAGGAACGTGACGTACTCGCTCATGTTGGAGTCACCGACGATCACGTGCAGGCGCCGAAAGCGCTCGGCGTCGCTGTGCGGCTCGTCGCGGGTGTTGATGATCGGCCTGCTCCGCGTCGTAGCTGACGACACACCCTCCCAGATGTGCTCGGCCCGCTGGCTCAGGCAGAACATGGCGCCACGCGCGGTCTGGAGGACCTTGCCCGCTCCCGCCCACACCTGGCGTGTCACGAGGTACGGGATGAGGGTGTCGGCATACTGCTGGAACTCGCCGTGCCGGCTCATGAGGTAGTTCTCGTGGCACCCGTAGGAGTTCCCGGCGGAGTCCGTGTTGTTCTTGAAGAGGTAGATCTCGCCTCGGATCCCCTCCTCCTGGAGCCGGGCCTCGGCGCTTGCGAGGAGGCGCTCGAGGATGCGTTCCCCCGCCTTGTCGTGGCACACGAGGTCGTAGATGGAGTCGCACTCGGGGGTTGCGTACTCGGGGTGGCTCCCCACATCCAGGTAGAGGCGGGCACCGTTCTCCAGGAATACGTTCGACGAGCGACCCCACGACACGACGCGCCGGACGAGGTAGCGGGCGACCTCGTCCGGGCTCAGCCTGCGTTGCCCGCGCAGCGTGCACGTGACGCCGTACTCGTTCTCCAGGCCGAAGATCCGCCGTTCCAATGCGGGTCCAGTGTAGGTGTCGCCCGGGCAGGGCGACCGCGGTGTCCGGGATCGGGACTCGGTGAGCCCCACGTCGGGGTGTCGTGGGGTGGGCGCCGCTACGATGAATCCATGCTCAAGGCCGTGATCCTGCTGCGGCGCCGGGCCGGTGTCTCGCCGGACGAGTTCGCGATGCACTTCCGGGTGCACATGCGTCCCCTGATCGGAAGCCTCCCCGGCGTGTCGCGAATCGTCGTCTCCGACGCGATCGCAGGCCCGGGCGGGACACCCGCCTACGACGGAATGGCCGAGTTCTGGTTCGAGAGCATCGAGGCCGTGCAGCGCCTCGTCGAATCGGCAGAGGCACGTGAGATCGAGGCACGCCTCGCCGATTTCGTCGACATGGACACCTACGAGACCTTCCTCACGGTCGAGCACGAGGTCGCCGTAGATCCCATGCCCCGCACCCCGACGCAGGCATGACATCCACCTGCGCCTGATTCGGCCCTCGTCAGGCCTCGGAGTCCTTCTCCTCCGCCTGTGCCACAGGCTCGATCTCGTCGCCCCCGAGCATCTCGGCGAGCTCGTCGTGGCCCATGCGACTGAAGGCACGCCCCGGGTCGCTCCGATCGAGACGGGCGACCTCGAGGGTCTTCACGCCGAGGGGGTTACCCATCTGGTCGGCCATGGCCTGCACGGCGGTTCGGAGCGCCTCCCGATCGCCCATGCCGGGTGAGAAGTGGTCCTTCACCTTCTCCAGCAGCTCGTCGGCTGCACCTCCCATCGTCACGACGTCCCCCTCGTCGGAGATCTGGCCGTCGAACGTGACCCGGTACAGCCGATCGTCGCTGCCGTCCGACTCCGGGCTGCCCACCTCGGCCACGAGGAGCTCGACCTCCATCGGCTTGAGCTCGTGCGTGAAGATCTGGCCCAGCGTCTGGGAGTAGACCCCGGCGAGCGCCCGCGCGTTCACGTCCTCACGGGAATAGGCGTAGCCCGTGAGGTCCGCCCGGCGCACACCGGCTACACGGAGGGCCTCGAACTCGTTGTAGCGACCCACGGCCGCGAAGGCGATGCGGTCGTAGATCTCGGAGACCTTGTGGAGCGTCGGCATCGGGTTCTCGGCCACGAAGAGGATGCCCGTGTCGGTCTGCCAGACCACGATGGACCGGCCCCGGGCTATGCCCTTGCGGGCGTACTCGGCACGGTCTGCGAGGACCTGCTGCGGTGAGACGTAGAACGGGGTGGTCATCGCACCTCACCTCCGTAACGCTCCCGCAGGCCTTCGACCGCGCTCTCGAAGATCGAGCGGATCGTCGCATCGTCGACCGGGCGGAAACCGTCGGGGTCGACGACGGCCACGTTCGGGTAGATGCCCCGCACGACGTCAGGGCCGCCCGTCGCGGCGTCCTCGTCGGCTGCCTCGAACAGTGCCTCGAGGCCGATCGAGACGGCGGCGTCCTCGGTCAGTCCCTCGCTCCAGCGGCCCTTGATGAAGCTGCGGGCGTCCCTGCCGCCCGAGCCGGTGGCGTGGAAGTCCCCCTCCTCGTAACGTCCGCCCGTCATGTCGTACTTGAAGATGCGCCCGGTCGCGTGCAGGACGTCATACCCGGCGAAGAGAGGGATGACTCCGAATCCCTGCATCGCGGCCGGCATGTTCTGGCGGATCATCTCGGCGAGTCGGTTCGCCTTGCCCGTCAGGGAGAGGCTCCGCCCCTCGATCTTCTCGTAGTGCTCGAGCTCGACCTGGAAGAGACGCACCATCTCGACGGCGGGCCCCGCTGCTCCCGCGATCGCGACGGCGGCGTGGGCGTCGGCTCTGAAGACCTTCTGGATGTTGCGGCTCTCGATGGCCATGCCCATCGTCGCCCGCCGGTCGCCGGCCATCACGATGCCCGACTCGTACCTGAGTGCGAGGATCGTCGTCGCATGTGGGCCGAGGTCTTCGGCCAGAGGGGCGGCGAACCGCCGGTCGAGGACCTCCGGATTCGTTGCTCTCAGGTGGGCGACGAAGGAGGAACCGAGTCCCCAACGTGTCGCGTCGCCCAGCCCGCCCGTGTCAGTCACTGCAGTCCTACTCCCCACCCTTCTGGATGTAGTTGCGCACGAACTCCTCGGCGTTCTCCTCGAGGACCGCGTCGATCTCGTCGAGGAGCTCGTCTGTCTCCTCCTTGAGCTTCTCCGCCCTCTCGACGCCGGAGTCGTCGAGATCCTCGATGTCCTCGGCCGGTTCCTCTCTGCGGGATACCTGCCGCCTCTCCTGCTCAGCCATGATTCTCCGTCCCTAGGCTCGACCTGCTCGGTGACCCTGGTGCAGGCGGGGTGCAATTATGCCGCCGCCCGCCGCGTCCGGTGTGCACTCCATTATGCAGTCGTATCGGCACTGTTCTCCGCCCGCTGTCGCGAATCCACCCTCGACGCCTATTGCCCGAGGGCTTCGAGCAGGGCCTCGGGTGATTCGCTCGACTCGAGGAGATCCCCCACGATCTCCTTCGTGCCGCGGCGCGGTTCGAGCATGGGCACACGACGCAGCGAGTCCTCGCCCACGTCGAAGACGATGGAATCCCAGTTCGCAGCGACGATGGAGTTCGGGAAGCGCTCGAGGCACCGACCGCGGAACCACGCCCGCGTGTCGGCGGGCGGGGTTACGGCCGCTTCTTCGATCTCCGCCTCCCCCAGGATGCGCTCGAGCCGGCCCGAGTCCATGAGCTTGTGGGCGATGCTGCGGCGGGGGTCGACGTCGTGGTACTGGAGGTCGATCAGTTTGAGTCTGGGAGACGACCAGTCGAGCTCGTTCTTGTGCCTGTAGGACTCGAGGAGGCCGAGCTTCGTCGGCCAGTCGAGGACCCCGTCGAGTTGCATGGGGTCTGCCTCGAGAGCAGTCAGCACGCTCTCCCACCTGTCGAGGACGTCGTCGTACACGGCATCGAGTTGGATGTCGGCCTCGTGCAGGTACTTGCGGACCCGGTCGTGGTACTCCCACTGGATCTCGACCGGCGTCGCCCGCGTGCCGTCGGTGAGCTGGAGGAGCTTGCGGCATGTCGGGTCGTGGCTCACCGCATGGATGGCGCCGACGGGGTTCAGGACGGCGAGCTCGGGGGGATCGGAGCCTTCGATCATGGCGAGGACGAGTGACGTGATCCCGACCTTGAGGTACGTCGAGACCTCCGACATGTTCGCGTCCCCGACGATCACGTGGAGGCGCCTGTACTTGCCCGGGTCGGCATGCGGCTCGTCCCGTGTGTTCACGATGGGCCGCTTCAGGGTCGTCTCGAGCCCGACCTCCTCCTCGAAGAAGTCCGCACGCTGGCTGATCTGGAAGTCGCACGCTGCCTGGCCGTGCTCCGCCCCAACCTTGCCCGCGCCGCAGATCACCTGGCGCGTCGCAAAGAAGGCGAGCATGTGGGTGACGATCTTGCTGAAGGCGAGCTTCCTGTCGAGCAGGTAGTTCTCGTGGCAGCCGTAGCTGTTGCCCTTGCCGTCGGAGTTGTTCTTGTAGACGATCATGCGCTGCCCGGCCTCGAGGTGCGATTGGGCGGCCCGAACGGACCGGGAGACGATGAGCTCACCTGCCTTGTCGTAGAGCGCGGCCTGGCGCGGATCCATCACCTCCGGAGAGGAGTACTCGGGGTGGGCGTGGTCCACGTAGTACCGAGCGCCGTTTGTGAGGACGACGTTGACGAGGTGGGTCTCGATCTCGGGGGGCTTGGCGTCCGCTGCCGTCGGACCACGGGCGTCGCGGCCGGGTGATTCGTCCTCGAAATCCCAGCGCACGCGTCGCGCCACGGAGTCGGCGTAGCTGTTGATGAGGAGGCTCGAGGACACCACGGGGTTGAACTCGTCCGCTCCCAGGACGGTGATCCCGTACTCAGTCTCGATCCCGCACACCATCGGCAGCGACATCTGAGCTGCCTCCAATCCCTCGTCAGACCACGCCGTGAGCCGAGCACATCGGACAACGGTGGTCGGCAAACCACTCTAACGGCATTCGCCGGTGGAGCGGGACATGTCGACCCCGTCTCCTCGGCCGTCGAGCACCTCCGGTGGATCCCGCGTCAGAGGTACTGGCCGGTGTTCACCGTGTCGATCGAACGTCCGCCTTCGACCGAGTCGCGGTCGTTGGAGATCAGTGTGCGCACGTAGACGATGCGCTCGCCCTTCTTGCCCGAGATCTTCGCCCAGTCGTCGGGGTTGGTCGTGTTCGGGAGGTCCTCGTGCTCCTTGAACTCCTGGAAGATCGCCTGCACGAGGTCGTCGGTGCGGATCCCCTTGTCGTCACCGGACAGATGGCGTTTGATCGCCTTTTTCTTGGCACGGGCGACGACGTTCTCGATCATCGCCCCGGACGCGAAGTCCTTGAAGTACAGGACCTCCTTGTCGCCGCCGGCGTAGGTGACCTCGAGGAAGCGCGTGTCGTCGTCGGTGGCGTACATGCGTTCGACGGTCTCCCCGATCATCGTGCTCACCGCGTCCTCGGCGGAGGCGGCAGCCGTGAGGATCTCCTTGTCGAGGGGCAGGTCCGGCGTGAGGTACTTGAGGAACACGTCCCGGGCGGCCTCCTTGTTCGGCCGGTTGATCTTGATCTTCACGTCGAGACGGCCGGGCCGCAGGATGGCGGGGTCGATGAGGTCCTCTCGGTTGGATGCGCCGATGACGATGACGTTCTTCAGCGTCTCGACCCCGTCGATCTCGGACAGGAGTTGGGGCACGATCGTCGACTCGACGTCGGAGGAGATGCCGGAACCGCGCATGCGGAACAGCGAGTCCATCTCGTCGAAGAAGACGATGACGGGCACACCCTCCTGGCTCTTCTCCTTCGCGCGCTGGAAGATGAGGCGGATCTGGCGCTCCGTCTCTCCCACGTACTTGTTGAGGAGTTCCGGTCCCTTGATGTTGAGGAAGTAGCTCCGCGCGTTCTCGTTGCCCGAGAGCTCGGCGACCTTGCGGGCGAGCGAGTTGGCCACGGCCTTGGCGATCAGCGTCTTGCCGCATCCGGGTGGGCCGTAGAGGAGGATTCCCTTGGGTGGCTTGAGCTGGTGCTCGGCGAAGAGGTCATGGTGGATGTACGGGAGCTCGACGGCGTCCTGGATCTGCTCGATCTGGTCGTCGAGGCCCCCCACGTCCGCGTAGCTGATGTCGGGGACCTCCTCGAGGACGAGCTCCTCGACCTCGGGGCGGGCGAGCTTCTCGAGCAGGAGACCGGCTCGGGTGTCGAACAGAAGGGTGTCGCCGGCCCGGACGGGTACTTCCTCGGGGTCGAGGGACTCGGCGAAGGAGACGACACGCTCCTCGTCGTGGCGTGCGACGACGACGGCACGGCCGTCCTCGAGGACCTCCTTGAGCGTCACGACTTCGCCGGTCATGTCGAAGCCGCGGGTCTCGATCACGTTGAGGGCCTCGTTCAGGACGAGCTCCTCGCCTCGTTCGAGCTCCTTCAGGTCGATCGTGGGGTGAACCCCGACGCGCATCTTGCGGCCGCTCGTGTAGACGTCGGCCGTGCCGTCCTCGTTCGCCTGGAGGAACATGCCGAACCCGTTGGGCGGCTGGGTCAGCTTCTCGACTTCCTCCCGCAACTGCGTGATCTGGTCCCGCGCCTCGCGCAACGTCGCCGTGAGCTTCTCGTTCTGGCCGGCAACCTGGGCGAGCTGGTTTCGGGCCTCCTGGAGGCGCTGTTCGAGGACTTGGACGCGGCGAGGTGACTCGTCGAGGCGGCGGCGCAGAGCCCTCAGCTCCTCCTCGAGGGCGCGGACCTGGTTGTCTCGCTCGCGGGCACGGCGCTCCTGTTCGCCCCCGGGCCGCTCCTGGTCTCCTGCCATCCCAGACCCCTTTCGCGCTTCTCGTCATTGGTATCGGCGCGATCGTGTCGAACTATAGTTCCGCGCCTTCGCGCGCTCTTGCGTGTTTGCCCGATTCGTGGTATGGCAGATTTCCCCAGGTGGAAGCGGTCGGGCGGGTCTCATCTGGCCCGCGGGACACCTCAGATGGCAGACTCCCCCACTGCCGGGCACGGCAGACTTTTCACGAGGACTATCGTGTAAATTGAGTTCGGTCGGATCGGCTGCATAGGTGCCGACCGCAGGGACGCAAGTCGGATTTCGACTCAGCAAGGAGTGAACACGACATGAAGGTCTGGATCGACCAGGACCTCTGCACCGGCGACGGGCTGTGCGAGGAGATCGCCCCCGACGTGTTCGTGCTTCTCGACGACGGCCTCGCCTACGTCAAAGAAGGCGACACCGTCTACTCGGATCCGGGTGGCTCGGAGGGACTGGCCAACGTCCCCGCCGGCCAGGAGGAAGCCGTGATCGAGTCTGCCGAGGAATGCCCCGGCGAGTGCATCTTCCTCGAGCCCTGAACACGGCCTGACAGGCCCCTGCTGTGACCGCCACCCCCGCGGAGCGCAGCCTCCTCGACCGAGCAGTCGCGATCGCACGCGAAGCCGGGGAGCTCACCCTGTCTTGGTTTCGATCCGATCGCCTCGCGGTTGAACGCAAGCGTGACGGCACCCCCGTCACCGCGGCCGACCGGGAGGCGGAGTTCCTCATGCGAGAGCGCATCGCTGCCGACTTCCCCGGCGACGCCATCGTGGGTGAGGAGCACGGCGACACGGCCGGCACGACGGGGCGCACCTGGTATCTCGATCCGATCGACGGGACGAAGGCGTTCACGCACGGCGTGCCTCTCTACACGAACCTGATAGGGATCTGGGACGAGCACGGTCCCCTCGTGGGAGTCGTGAACATGCCTGCCCTGGCAGAGACCGTCCATGCAGGCCGCGGCCTCGGCTGTTGGTGTAACGACGTACCGGCACAGGTCAGCAGCCGCTCCACGGTCGAGGGGAGTTACCTCACGACGAGCGGGTTCGACTACTGGCCCCCCGCCGCCCTGCGGCGGGTGTACGAGTCGAACATGCAGATGCGCACATGGGGTGACGGCTACGGCTACGCGCTCGTCGCCACGGGACGGGTCGAGGCGATGGTGGACCCTCTGGCTGCACCGTGGGACCTCGCCCCGATGCCTGTCATCCTCTCGGAAGCGGGCGGCAGCTTCACCGACGCAACAGGTGTCGACACGATCGCCGGCGGCTCCGGCATCGCGTCGAACGGCCGCTTCCACGACGCCATCGTCGCCCTCTACTCGGGCTGAGCTGTCGCGGGCTGCTCCCGCCCTCCTTCCCCACCCCAACTTGCGCGCGTTTCGCGTAGTTGCGCGCGAAACGGAGCGTGCGCAGCGCGCTTAGCGCGCAAGTACGCGGTTCGCGCGCAAGAACGGGTGGGGAAGGCTGCCGGATCAATCTGGCTCGAGGAGGCGGGCAGTCGTGAGGAAGGCAGTGTGGCCGACCATGCGGTGGTCCGGCCGGACGGAGGCACCCGCGACGTTCCAGCCCCGGTGCAGGACCTCCACCGTCTCGAGCATCCCGAAACCACAGGCCTCGAAGGCGTCAACGGCCTCCTGCACCTGCGGCACCGTCGGCAGGTACGTCAAGACGATCCCGCCCGGCACCAAGGCACCGCGCGCGGCGGCTGCGACCCGCCACGGCTCCGGCAGATCGAGCACGATGCGGTCCACACCCGTCTCGGACATGAGCGCCACGTCCTCGAGGCGCAGGGTGTGGTTGGCCGGCGTTCCCATGAAGCGAGTCACGTTGGTGACCGCCCGCGCGGCGTGATCCTCGCGTGTCTCGTAGCTCGTCACGTGGCCGGATTCCCCCACCGCCCGCAACAACGTCATCGTGAGGGCACCGGAACCGATCCCGGCCTCGACGACGTGCGCCCCGGGGAAGACATCGGCCAGCATCACGATCGCGGCCGAGTCCTTGGGGTAGACGACCTGGGCACCGCGACGCATCTTGAGGACATACTCGGCAAGTGTGGGCCGCAACGCCCGCACCGTCATCCCCGAAGACGTCCGCACCTCGCTACCCGGCCGACACCCGATCACGTCGTCGTGACGGAGGACCCCGGCGTGGCTGTGGAACTCGCCCCCCGGACGCAGGTCGACCAGCCACTTGCGCGCCTTCCTGTCGACGAGGAGGACGAGGTCTCCGGTCACGAACGCGGTCATGGGGTCGGATCGAGCTCCGGCTCGGAACCCTCTGCACCCCGCGGCGCGGACGGCGCCGCCGTCTCCCGCATGCGGCAGAAGGCACAGACGTCACCCGTGGTCGGCGCCCCGCATCTCCCACATTCGCCCACGGCTGCACCGCCCGCCGCGCCGAGCTGCTCGAAGTGGGGAAGGGCACGTTCGACGAAGCCGAAGTAGAGCTGGTTCTTGGTGCCCGGTGCTGCGGTCTCCAGCTCGTTCAGAGCCGCCTTGTAGCGCAGCCCTGTGTTGCCCTCGACCATCGGGCACTCCTCCACGATGTAGTCGATCCCGTTCAGCACGCTGTAAGCAGCCGTCTCCCTCTCGCCGAGACGGATGAGCGGTTTGACCTTGCGCACGAACCCCCGCGACGCCGGCAGGACAGGCCGCTGGCGCACAAGCGCGTCCATGTTCCAGTGGAGCACGTTGCCGAAGAGCACCGCTGCCTCGTCATCGAGGTTGTGGCCGGTGGCAAGGACGTCGTACCCGCCTGTTATCGCCGCGTCGTTCATCACATACCGCTTCGACAGCCCGCACGCCGAACATGCGGCCCGGCGCACACTCCGGGCACCCCCGGGAATGCCGAAGCCGTAGGACGTCTCCAGGTCGACCACGACGAGATGTGCCTCACGCCGGGCGGCGAACTCGGCCGCCTTCTCGTGCGACGCGTCGGAGTACTCCCCGATCCCGAGCCCGATGTAGAGCCCGTCGGCGGCGTACCCGAGGTCGAGAAGGACATCCCAGAGCATGAGGGAGTCCTTGCCACCCGAGACGGCGACGAGAACCCGCTCCTCTCGAGCGATCATGTCGAACTTCTCCATCGCGCGGACGACCTGCTGGCGGCAGTGGTGGATGAAGTGCTCACGGCAGAAGGCGGCGTTGTGACGCCGGATGTCGATCACGGCCTTCTCGCGACACACCCTGCACTTCACGGCGCACCTCCCGAGATGACGGGTCTGATCTCGATCTCGCTGTCGGCTGCGACCTCCTCGTCGCGTGTGAGGAGCTCGTCACCGCAGATGACGAGGACGCTCTCGGGGTTGATGTCGAGCTCCCGCAGGATTGCCGAAACGCGCCTCGGCCCGGCGATCTCCACTTCCCTGTTCGGATTGCGCAGTCTGACCTTCACAGTCGGCACACTACCCGTCGCCGCTCCGCCGGTACCTGGTGGCAGAACGGGGATCGGCTAACCTCGGGTACCGTGGATCGCTCCCGTAAGCTCATCCGGGAAGGCCTGCGCGACAACAGCTCTTGGAAGCTCGGGCTCGGCGTTCTCGGATTCGTGTTCGCCTACATGCGTCGTGAGAGCCGTCGCGAGCCGGAAACGGTGCAGCGCCTCGTGCTCTCACCGGGCGACAAGGTCGTCATCCGGACAAGCGATCCCGCGCGGGGCCGCTCGCGGCGCAAGCAGCGCCGCTGACGTTCCAGCCGCGCGACGCCCTCACCCCTCGTCCGACTGTGGAGTTGACTCGAAGATGAACCTGGGCAACACCAGCACCCTGGCCGGCGCCGGAGTCAGCCGGAGCGCGGGCATCGGGGACGGCACGCACCACTTCGCGGGACGGCGACCTCGCATCTTTCGGCCGGCGCCGGGTCCGGCGCGGCGCCGTGCGCGGCGCCGCACGCCCGCGATCGTCGCCGCGATCGTCGCGTTCCTCATCTTGCTCACCGTCGCCTGCATCTACTTCTGGCCGGTGGGTCGAGAAGCCATAGGTGCCACGAAGGCAGCCGTCGCCCATCTGACCGATCCCGAGCTCGTGCCCGACTCCGCCTTCGTCGCGTATCCACCGCTGCCGGAGCTGACCGAGGTGGTCACTCGCGTCGCGACCCAGGACCCGGTCGTGTTCATCACGATCGACGACGGCTGGACCCTCGATCCCCGAGTCCTCGACCTCCTCCGCGCGCGTGGCGCTCCGATTACGGCTTTCCCGGTCGGCAAGGTCGTCGAGTCGCATATCGAGACATGGCGGGCCTACGCCGCGCTCGGGGGGACGATCGAGAACCACTCCTACAGCCACCCCTTCCTCGGTCGCATACCGCCGGACCAGCAGGTGCAGGAGGTCTGCGGGCCGGCTGACCTGATCCAGCGCACGACGGGGCGCCGGCCCACGATGCTCCGTCCCCCGTACGGTTCCTACGACGACGCGACCAAGACCGTGACACCGTCATGTGGGCACTACGCCCTTGTCAAGTGGTCCGTCGAAGTGCGCAACGGCGAGATGTCCTTCGCCGGCCCGGGCAGGCAACTCGTCCCGGGCGACATCGTGCTGCTCCACTTCAGGCCGGAGACGTACGACGAGCTCGTCTCCCTCTTCGCGCAGATGGACAGCCTCGGTCTACATGCAGCACCCCTGCAGGACTACCTGGGGCCCTTCGCGCGGACGGACGCGCAGCGGGCGGCCGCTGCAGCTCGCGGCACCCCCTGACACCGGCACCACCAGTCTGAGCTCCGTCAGGGACACAACCTCCGTCAGGTCAACGCTCCCAGGATGTCGGTGACGACGAGGCCGAGTTTGCGGTCGAGCCTGTCGGCGAGGAGCATGCGGGTCGGAATCGACACGAGCGGAGCAGCGACTGTGCGCCTGTTGAGTTGCACCTGTGGGGAACCGGCCCCAAGGACGGTGTTGACCATCATCAGGGCCGAGTCGCTGTCGGGCTGGGCATGGTCGGTGCGGGACTGGAGACGCACGTACGGCACGTCGATTCCGGCTGCGAACGTGGCGGCTTCGCGTTCGGACCAGAAGGTCTCGTCGCTGCAGTCGGCCACACCCGCCAGGTGCCCCGTGTGAGCGGCATCGCACCCGCCGGTGTCGTTCCGGTCCACTGGTCCCTCCCAGTCGATCAGGAATGATGCTCCCGCCTCGGGGTGACGTGTGATCGCCCCCGTGGCCATCGTCACCCCGTAGGACCTCGACACGAGACCGACCCGACCCGGGTCCACACCCGGATACGTGGCGATCCAGCGCACGATCTCGCTCAGGCCGTCCTGGTGCACCGACCCGTCGTAGTCCTCGCTTCCCCCGGACGCACCGCGCCCGTCGGGGTCGAAGACCACGGCGACATATCCGGAGTCTGCGAGGAAGCGTGCGGGGAGACTCGAACCTGCATCGAGGAAGGTGCTCCCGTCCGCGGATCCCCCCGGCACGAGCACGACGGCAGGCACCGGACTCGCCGCGTCGAGGCCGTCGGGAGCGACGACGGTCGTCCAGAGGCGGGCCCCGCTCGTCGGGTTCGTGATCCACCAGTGCCCGTCACCGGCGTCCTCGGCCTCGACCGGAGCGTCTGCGGCCTCGGCATCGATGATGTCCGCGACGGTTGCCCAGGCGACCCGGCCGGAGGCGACACGGTCGGCTGCCGCGCGGAACAGCGCGCGGGCGTGGTCCATGTCGGGGACAGAGCCGACGCTCCACGCCGTGACGAAGGATGTGGGGCGTCCGTCGTCGGCCTCGGCGTACTCGTCGAGCCACGTGCCGAAGCCTTCGGCGTCGGCGGCGTCGAGATCACAACCCCCACCGGTCAGCTCGCCTGCGACCGCTTCTGCGGCACAGGGGATACCGCCACCCGATTCGCCGGCGATCAGGAGGAGTTGCCCCTCGGGATCGGCCGTGAGCCAGTCCGCGGATGTCGAGGTCCGCCACGGGTGGGCCTTGTGCTCCATGTCGGTGGGTACCTGCTCGTGGCAGACCGAGGGCACGTCGCAGCCGACGAGGAGGTCCGCATACTCCGGTGGCACTGACCCCGTCGGGAGGGACTTGAGGCAGAACGCGACCATGCCTGTTGTCGCCTCGAAGCCGGCGGCCACGGCCGCCTCGACCCACGGCGATGCGGAGCAGATGCCCGAGACGTGGCGCGCCGGCACACCGAGGTCGTCGAATGCTGCCTTCATGGAGGTGAGGCGGGCCGCGAAATCCGCCGGCGGCAGGGGTGTGCCACCGACGTCGGCGTGCACGCCGACACCGTGGCCACGGGCAGCCATCTCCGTCACGAAGTCGTCACCGAAGTTGTGCAGGGCGGACACGAAGGTCGCGTTGAGCTCGAAGGTGAGCTTGGCGCCCGGCGACTCCTCCTCCGCCGCGTCGGCGATCTCGACGAGGACGGCTCGGTGATGTTCGAACTTCTCGCGGTTGGTGTCCTCGCCCCGCCACCCCTCGACGTGGATCGAGATCGCCATCTTCACGGGTGAGCTCTCGTCCGCCGACGTGGCGCGGGTCGGTACGGCAGTGAGTGCAGCTGCGAGGCCGAATGCGGCTGCGACGGCCGCCACGCGGCCGAAGTGCGAAGTTGTGGAACGATGCATTTGCCCTCTCCGAGTCCGGGACGGTTCCGCCAGCACAGCCGCGGGATGTCAGGACATCGTGAAGGGACGCGAAGGAATCCGCGCGTTGAGCCGGCTGGCGGGGTCGTCGTTGGCGGCGTAGCCGTGTTCCGGGCCCGGTTCCCTGTGCCGACGGTGTGGAGATCCGCACGGATGACGATGCCATCCGGCGTGATCGTCACTTCCTGGCGGTCTGGGCGAGCACCGTGCCGTTCATGTAGTCGACGAACTCGTCGGGCTGTTCGAACATCGGTCGGTGACCGGAGGTGTCGAGCACGATGCGGTCCTTGCGAGGTGCCTGGATCATCGGGTACCAGTCCTCGAAAAGCTCAGCCCGTCCGTCGGCCTCGTGGGCACCCTGCACGAAGAACATCGGCACATCGAACTCGATCGCGGTCTCGCGGAAGTCGATCTCCTGAAGTTGCGGGTACAGCGCCGCGAAGGTGTCCATGAAGGCTGCGAGCAGGTGGATCTGATCGGTCAGGGTGTACTCCGGCACGAAGAAGTTCTCCGAGAACCCGCCCTCACCCTCGGCGTTCGGGGAGTGGTCATACGGGTAGACCTCGTGCTCGTAGGACAGCGCAGTCTCGTAGTCGAGCATCCGGTCGTACGGGGGCGGTCCGATGTCACGAAGCGAGTCGGCGAGTGTGTCGTTGCCGTTCTCGTCGGCCCAGGCGAGGGTGTCGTCGTAGAAGATCTGATCGGTTGCGAGCTGGCTGACCATCTGGCCCACACCGATGAACGCCCGGTACTTCTCCGGTGCAGCTTGAACCGCGAGCACACCGAGCGTGGAGCCCCACGACTGTCCGAGCAGGTAGATCTGATCCTTGCCAAAGCGGTTCCGGAGGTAGTCGGTCACTTCGAGCGTGTCGTTGACCTGGCCTTCCAGGGTCACCGTATCGGTAGGGTCGAGAGCGGGGTAGGAGGTTCCGGTGCCTCGCTGGTCCCAGGTGGCCACCGTGAGGGTCTCCTCAAGGGCCTCGAGGTGATTGCGCATGCCGCCCCGTTCCGACCCGCCGGGACCGCCTGCCAGGAACAGGACCACTGGATTGTCCATCGAGCTGCCCCGGATCATGAGCCCGAGCTCCCTGTCGCCGACCTCGACAGTGGTCAGCTTCGCGACACTGCCGGGAACGTCCTCGCCACTCGTGTCTTCGATCGGCGCAGTCGTCGCCGGGCGAGCCACCAGCGCAGCGATCACGAGCATGACCAGCACGCTGAGACCTGCCAGACCACGTCCCAGGTACCGGCCCGCCTTTCCAGTCGACTCGTCCCGAGGCACCGCCGCCCAGAGCCGCGCAGCACCCGCGCCCAACGCAGCACCCAACACCATCGGGGCAAGCGCAACCACCCCGTGGAAGCCACGTCCCACGACCAAGGCGAGGATCCCGTAGGTACTTGCGACCGGAGCATCCACCGTCGGCCCGGTCGCACCCATTCTCACCAGTTCGAACACGCCCACGAACACCACCGGTGCGAGCAGCATCGCCCAGCGAGACTGCGACAGCAGACCGGCAACCCATCCGACCAGCAACCCGATCGCCATGGCTGCGAGTACCTGCAGAGTTGTCAGCGGGCCCCGGGGTGTCCACCACCCAGCAGCGACCCCCCACGCCGCGGTACAGCCAGTGGCGACGCCCGTACCGAGACGCCAGTCGTCCCACAACCGAGCCAGTACTCTCGGTGCGCCGCTCGTTGCGGGTGGGCCGGCCAGCGAGCCGTTCTCGGCGACTGAGGCATCCGAGTGCGTTTCGTCACTCGTCATGTCCCTGACGGTCCTCGGCATGGCTGGCAGGGTCCGGTTCTCGGCTTCGTGGGGTCGGCGGCCGGTAGCGCCCTGCTAGATCCGCTTCACTTCGACGATCGCGGACCGTTTCGTCCCCACGCGGCGCCCGAAGAAGTACGCGATCGCGAGCACGAGGAGCGAAACGACGATACCCGTGGCGACAATGGAGGGTTTCGCCCGGTCGACGTCACCCCGCAGGGCTGCTTCGATCTCGGCGACCTTGGCCTCTATGTCCGACCTGTCGATTCGGGATGGCTGGCTCATCTGCTCGATCCTCTCGCGGAACCTCGGACCATGGTCAGGGAGAAGACGACGACGGCGATCGCGACCACGAACCCGATCAAGTACGGTGCCGCGGAAGACCACTCGTCTGCCCCCGCCTCGAACAACTCTGTCTGGGCGAAGCGGATCACCGCTATTACGAGCAGCACGAAGGCTGTGCCGAGGACGAACCCGGCGGCGAGGGACAAGCCGAAGTTGCGGCCGAGCTGCTTGGCCGGCTCTATGGTCTCCTGCCTCACATAGGCGGTGACGAGGTCCCGCAGCTCCTCGGCGAGCTCGGACACCGGTTTGGACTTGGTGCGAGTCACGCTCCCGCATCCTCCTCAGTTGTCATGTCCTGCTCCGCCTGACGTCAGAGAGTAGCGCGTCATCCCGGCCGGAACCTGTTGCGGCGTCAGGGTGCCGGCCACAACGCCACGTCCTCGGCGATGCGGTCCTGCGAGGACCGCGCCGTTCCCGAAGCCGACACGTCGTTGTCGATCAGCGCGAAAGGGACGTAGCCGGCGGGGGTCACCGCATACCCGACGAGTGCGGACACGTCCCGGAGCGTCCCCGTCTTCGCGAGGATCTCACCACCCAGGGATCGCTTCTCCAGCGTCCCGTCCCCACCGCCCACGGCCAGGGATTTCACGAAGGGCTCGGCGAGGGCGGGGTCCGTCGCCACATCCTGGAGGAGGTCGATGAAGGCCGCACAGCTGATGCGGTTGCCGCGATGCAGGCCCGAGCCGTCGTGCAGGACGAAGGTGGACGGGTCGAGGTCGTTCTCGGCGAGGATCTCCGAGACGCGAGCGAGCCCACCGGCCGTGGAGCCGTCTCCCGTCGACCTGCCGACCTGGCGCACGAGGACCTCGGCGACGAAGTTGTCGCTGAACGTGTTCATGTCGTGCACGATCGTGCGCATCGGTGGGGATTCGATCTCTGCCACAGTCCGCGCGTCCGCCGGAGCAGTACCCCGCTCCACGCGGATGTCGGGTGAGCCGAGGAGTCGGGCGAAGGTGTAGCCGGCCGCGAGGTCGGGGTTCCGACCCGAAGCCGGTGGCCGTGGTACCCCCGTGGGGAAGACCGTGTCGGAGCGATCAACGGCGACCGCCGACACGCTGGGTGCGGTTCCATCCTCGCGGTAGCGGTCCTCCCATCCCTGCACCCATGTCTCGGAGTCGAACCATGTGTTGTCGACAACGATCTCGTTCACACGGACCCCCGCCGCCTCGAGCTTGTCGGCAAGGGCCTGGAGGGGGGTCGCGGCCCGGTCGGGATGATCAGCGATCCACTCCGGCCCCGCGAGCAGGGGGTCGCCACCGCCGACGAGCCACACGCGGCCACTGCCGTCCGTACGCACCTCGGTCTTGAAGGTGTGGTCGGGACCGAAGGCATGGAGGGCCGCGTAGGCAGTGACGAGCTTCGTCGTAGAGGCGGGGATGAGTTGCTCGTCGGCGGCATCGTCGAAGGTGTCCGGACCCGTGGGGGGACCGATGGCCACGCAGCTCTTTCCGGCACCGTTGCCCCCATCGACGTCCGGCCGCACCCGCCGGTCCAGACCGACCACGGCTCCGAGATGGCCCTGCACGGCTCCGGCGCGGGCAGCGGCCAGCACGGGCGTCGACACAGACACCACCTCACCTGCCCGCGAGGGCCCGCCGGTCGCGGCGAGGACGGTGATCACCATCCCCCCCACGACGAGAGGGACGAGGGGCAGAAGGCGCCGCCGGATGGTGCGGGCCCGCCGCGTCATGTCGGAGCCGGGCCGAGTCGGCCGCCTGCGTCCGTCAGGGCTCACGTCTGGCACTCCACTTCGCATACCTGACCATGTGGCGCAGGGCCCGCACAGCCGAGATCGTCGACGGAAAGCACATGTGGCCGAGCTCGCGCACCCGCGCCACGCCGGCGTTGCCGGGTTGGGTGACAGCGAGCTCGGTCGAGACCAGCACCGGTTTGCCGTGCTTCTCGCAGGCCGTGACGGCTGCATCCGCGTAGCGACGATCCTGGCGATCGTGGTACTCGACGATCCGTTCCAGACCATGCTCCGGATAGAAGGCGCCGGATCGTTCCACGCTGGCCTGGTTCGCCTGGATACCGAGCCCGACGAAGAGGACGGCGTCCACATCCGGGTGGCCCGCCACGATGTCGATCAGCTCGGGCACGGTGTCACGGGTCTCCCCACCGGCGAGATCCGCCGGATTGTTGCGGCTCCACCGGGGTGGGAGGCGGGCGTCGAGCTCGACCCGGAGATCGTCGGGAAGGGGCATGAGCTCCAGCTCGGGTGCAGACGTGATCGCATCCGCCGTGATGACCCCCCAGCCACCGGCTGTGCTCAGCACGAAGACGCGTGGTCCGGTGGGGAGGGGTAGCGTCGCGAACGCCGCCGCGGCCTCGTATGCCTCCTCGATCGTCTGGGCCCGACTCAAGCCGATCTGGCGGGCGATCCCGTCGAAGACCGTGTCGTCCGTCGCCATCGCCCCGGTGTGCGAGGCCGCAGCCTTTGCCCCACCCCCTGTCGTTCCCCCCTTCACGACCACGACGGGTTGGTGCGACGTCACCGATCGCACCGACTCCGCGAAGGAGCGTCCGTCCGGGATGCTCTCGACATAGGCGAGGCCAACCGTCGTCTCGGGATCGTGGGCGAAGTACTGCAGATAGTCGGGGACGGAGAGCGAAGCCGAGTTCCCCGCCGACACCGCCCGGCTCACCCCGACCCCGAAATGGGTTGCGTAGTTGAGCCAGGACGAGACGAAGTTCCCGGACTGGCTCACGACACCGATCCCGCCGCGAGGGGGGTACGGGGCGACGATCTGGGCACAGAGCGACGACGGTGTGGAGACGACACCCTGGCCGTTCGGGCCGGCGAGGAGGATACCGAGATCGTCGCACAGAGCCACGAGCTCGTCCTGGGCCGCGGCACCCTCCTCCCCCGCCTCTACGTAGCCCGCGGAGGCGACGAAAGCAGCGCGCACTCCCTTCGCGGCGCAGGCACGCAGGAGGTCGGGGTTGGCTGCGGCCGGCGTGCAGACAAAGACGAGGTCGACCGCGCCGTCGGGTATCTGAGCCACGTCCGAGACGCATTCGCGGCCGAGGATCTCGCCACCGTCCCGGTTGAGGAGCCAGACGTCGCCGCGATAGTCGAAGCGGAGGATGTTGTGGGCGGCGACGAAGCCGAACTTGCCCGGATGGCTCGACACGCCGGCGACGAGGATCCCTTTCGGATCGAAGAGCGCCTCGAAGCGGTCCGGCTCACCTACGGAGATCACATCGCGCCCAGTTCGACGAGGGCGTCCACGGCCACGGGGCGACCGTCCACCACGATGAGAGGATTCACGTCGACAGCCTGCACGTCGGCGCGCTCGGCACCCAGCGCACCGAGCCCGCAGAGGACAGCGCCGAGCGCGTCGCTGTCGACCGCCGGTTCACCTCGGAACTGGCCGAGAAGCGCATGCATGCGCAGGTCCGCAGCCATCTCGTCCGCATCGAGGCGGGACACGGGCGTCATGCGGAAGACGAAATCGCCGATGACCTCCGCCAGGACTCCCCCGATGCCCAGCATCACGCACGGCCCGAAGGTCGGGTCGCGCGTGACGCCGGCGATGAGCTCGCGTGAGCCCCGCATCATGCGCGACACGAGGACCGAGACCTCGCCGTCCTCGGGACGCGCGGCACCGAGCAGATCACGCGCTGCCGTGCGGACGGCTGCGGAGTCCCCGAGGCCGAGGCGGACGAGGCCGCGCTCGGTCTTGTGGGCGATGCCGGACCCGCAGAGCTTGACGGCAACGGGGAACCCGACCTCCTCGGCGCGATGCGAAGCCGCGTCGGGATCGCCGGCGAGGGCCTCCTCGACGACGGGGATTCCGTACGAGGTGAGGAGCTGCTTCGACTCGTGCTCGGACAGTGTTCTGTTGCTGCGCTGAGTGGCCAAGAGGTGCTCCGACCCTGCTTGCAGGGATGTCGGCCGCGAATCTCCGGGTCCGCCTGACCCGGCCCGGGCCCGAAAGGGCGGTTCGATCCACGAGCGTACCGCAAAGCCCCGGATCGGAACCGACTTGACCGAGCTGCTCCCGGCCACCGGGTGGTGGGCGGTGGCGGCCGGGAGCCTGCTCGTTCGCCACGGTGGTGAGCCGTGGGTGGGCCTGGTCCGACACCTGGTGTCATGCCGTTGGGACTGCCCCCTCGGAGATGCTCCCAGGTGCCCCCATGGCCCGGCGGCGCCAACGGGATAGCGCCGCGTGTGTTGGGTGGTGCCTCTCTGTTGTCCTCCTCCTCTCACATACCCTTCACAGAATCCTTGCCAGTGTGAACTTGTCCCCGAAAGTGGGACGAGTTCGGGTGTGCCCGGTTCGACCGCCCATCCCGTGCCGGACGGATACGCTTACGGGACACCGCCCGGAAGCCATCAGATATCGCACGAGGAGTTGAGTGGATGCAGAGCGAGATCGGCAACGCCCCCCCGGCGACGTCGCCGCCGACGGACTCGCATCCGCCCATCCCCACGCCGGTTCCGGCCGACGGCGCCGACCTCGACCTTTCCGACCCCTCGCTCTTCACCAACCGCGAGCTCTCATGGCTCGAGTTCAACGAACGGGTGCTCGCCCAGGCCCGCGACGAACGCGTGCCACTCGTCGAGCGCCTCCGGTTCCTCGCGATCACGGCCAACAACCTCGACGAGTTCTTCATGGTCCGCGTGTCGGCCCTCAAACGCCTCGTAGCAGCGGGGGCGACGGGTCGCACTGCGGACGGCATGACCGCCGAGGAGCAACTCGCCGCCATCGACGTGCGGTGTCGTCTCATGCTCGACGACATGGGCAGTCTCTGGCTCGAGGATCTCCAGCCCGCCCTCAAGGAAGAAGGGCTCGCCGTCCTCGAATGGGATCAGATCGACGACCCGACCCGCGCCCACCTGAGCAGGTTCTTCCGCGAGGAGATCTTCCCCGTGCTCACGCCTCTCGCCGTCGATCCCGCCCATCCCTTCCCCTACCTCTCGAACCTGTCGCTGAACCTCGTCGTCATGTTGCGCGACCCGCGGGAGGGACGCGAGCTGTTCGCACGTGTGAAGGTCCCCCAGACCCTCCTGCACCGCTTCGTGCGCCTCCCCGACTCGCACGAGACGATCCTTCTCGAGAGCCTCGTCGCCGCCCATCTCGGCATGCTCTTCCCCGGCATGGAGATCCTCGAATGGCACTCGTTCCGGGTCACGCGGGACGCGGACATCGAGTTCGAGGAGGACCAGGCCGAGGACCTGATGGACGAGATCGAAGCGGGTCTGCGCACGCGTCGTTTCCGTGACGTCGTCGGAGTGACGGCGTCACCTTCGATGCCCGACAGGATTCGCGAGATGCTCGCACGCGAGCTCGAGGTCGCACCCGAAGACCTGTACGACGTCCCGGGCCTGCACGGCCTCGCCGACCTCTTCGACCTCGCCGACGTGTGCGACCGCCACGACCTCGAGTTCGAGCCATGGCAGCCCCAGACTCCTCCTGAACTCCTCGACTCCGAAGGCGAACCGGTCGACCTGTTCACGCTCGTCCGGTCACGGGATGTCCTCGTGCACCATCCGTACGATTCCTTCGGGACATCCGTCGAGGAGTTCATCCGCCAGGCCGTCGCAGACCCCGACGTCCTCGCCATCAAGCAGACGCTCTACCGGACGACCGAGAACTCCGACATCATGCGCGACCTCGCCCGGGCCGCGGAGTCCGGCAAACAGGTCGTGGTGGTCGTGGAGATCAAGGCTCGCTTCGACGAGGAGCGCAACATCCAGTGGGCCCGTCTCCTCGAGGCTGCCGGCGCCCATGTCGGCTACGGACTCGTCGGTCTCAAGACCCATGCGAAAGCGGCTCTCGTCGTACGCCGGGAGGAGGGTGGTATCCGCCGGTACATCCATCTCGGCACGGGCAACTACAACGCCAAGACCGCCGGCCTCTACGAGGACTTCGGCTTCTTCACGTCGGACGCCGATCTCGGGGCCGATGTCTCGGACCTCTTCAACTTCCTCACGGGCTATTCGCGCCAACGTGAGTTCCGTAGCCTCCTCGCCGCGCCCTACGCACTGCGCGACGGCATCTCGAACCGCATCGAACGCGAGATCGAGCATGCCCGCGCGGGCCGCCCGGCACGCATGATCCTGAAGATGAACAGCCTCGTGGACGCCAAGATCATCCACCAGCTCTACGAGGCGTCGCGTGCGGGAGTCGACATCGACCTCCTCGTGCGCGGTATCTGCTGTCTACGCCCGGGGATCCCCGGCGTGAGCGACCGCGTCCGCGCGCGTTCGATCATCGGCCGATTCCTCGAGCACTCCCGCATCTACATGTTCCACAACGACGGCGACCCCGAGTACTTCCTCGGTTCGGCCGACCTCATGCCACGCAACCTCGACCGACGTGTCGAATCCGTGTTCCCCGTGCGGGACAAGACGCTGCAGGCAAGGCTGCGCAACCTGCTCGAAGTGGAGCTCGCCGACAACCGTCAGGCGTGGACGCTCCACCCCGACGAGACCTGGGAGCAGATCCGACCTCCCACCGACGGGACGGTCGTCGCCACGCACCGCACCCTCACAGAGGCAGCCCTCGCCCGCCGCTGACCCGAATGCCCACATACCGGGCGTCTCAACTCGCCTGGGGGACCGTCTCGGTCTGTGTGAGCTCGATCGAGTGCACGGCCGTCTGGGGGACCACCATCCAGAACTCCTGTGATGTGGTCTCCCAGTCACGCAGCAGGGCCAGCGCCGGGGCGGACTCGGTGAGCACGGCATGCCGTTCGACGAGGTGCCGCACGTCTTCGAGGTCCGCCCAATCGGGGCGCACGACATCGACGAGCCCCCGGTTCACACGCGTGGAGAGCTCATGGTCCGGGTCGTGCACGTGCACGACCCCGCCGGTCATCCCCGCTCCGAGGTTCGGTCCCACCGGCCCGAGGATCACGAGCGCACCACCCGTCATGTACTCGGCACAGTGCTGGCCGACGCCCTCGACGACGGCGACGGCGCCGCTGGTGCGCACGGCGAAGCGCTCCCCCGCCGCGCCCGCACAGAACAGCTCTCCGCCAGTGGCGCCGTAGAGGACGGTGTTCCCCAGCAGGCACGGCTCACCGACGTCGTCCGCGGGTGGGGACACGACTATCCGGCCCCCGGCCATCGCCTTGCCCACGTAGTCGTTGGCTTCGCCGACGAGGCGGAAGTCGATCCCCTTCGAGAGGAAGGCGCCGAAGCTCTGCCCGGCCGACCCGCGGACGGTCACCGTGACCTGGCCGGGCGGCCACGACTCGCCGAACTCGAGGGCGATCGCACCCGCAAGTGCAGCCCCGACCGTGCGGTCCCGGTTCGTGATCTCGTATTCGAGCTCGACGTCGTCTCCGTCCCAGATCCCCCGGAAGGCATCGGCGAGGAGTCGGTCGCCGAGCTCGGACCTCGCCTTTTGCACTGCGACACCTGCTTCAAAACGTGGCGGGCCCGCGGGGAGAGGGGCGAGCAGCGGCGTGAGGTCGACCGAATCCGCTCTCTCGTCCCCGGTCACGCGCTGGTGGAGCAGGTCGACACGCCCGATCGCCTCGTCCAGGCTGCGCAACCCGACATGCGCGAGCCAACCCCGCACCTCCTCGGCGACCCAGCGCATGTACTGCGCGACACCCTCGGGTGTGCCCGCGAACTTCGCGCGCAGGTTCTCGCGCTGCGTCGCGATGCCAGTCGGACACGTGTCGCGGTGGCAGGCGCGGACCATGATGCACCCCTCGGCGAGGAGGGCGGCCGTGCCGAAGCTGTACTCGTCGGCCCCGAGCAGGGCCGCGATGATCACGTCCCGGCCGGTCTTGAACCCACCGTCTGCGGACAGCCTCACACGACCCCGCAAGCCGTTCTCCATGAGGACACGTTGCGTCTCGGCCAGCCCGAGCGACCACGGCATGCCGGCGTGCTTGATCGAGCTGAGGGGACTCGCGCCGGTGCCGCCCGTGCAGCCGGAGATGTGGATCCCCTCGGCAAGACCCTTGGCGACACCGGCCGCCACCTGCCCGACTCCCGACAGGGCGACGAGCTTCACGGACACAGCGGCCTCGCCGTTCACCTGCTTCAGGTCGAAGATGAGCTGTGCGAGATCCTCGATCGAATAGATGTCGTGGTGAGGTGGAGGCGAGATGAGCGTGACCCCGGGCTGGGTGCGTCGCAGTGCCGCGATCTCCTCCGTCACCTTGTGACCGGGGATCTGGCCGCCCTCTCCTGGTTTCGAACCCTGCGCCATCTTGATCTGGAGCTCGTCCGCATGCACACAGTACGAGGGAGTGACCCCGAAGCGCCCGGATGCGATCTGCTTGATGCGCGAGTTGCGGTCGCTGGCGTCACCTCGCGTCGCGAACCTCTCCGCCGCCTCACCGCCCTCCCCGCAGTTGGATCGACCACCAACCATGTTCATCCCGATCGCGAGAGTCTCGTGCGCCTCGCGGCTCAACGCGCCGTGCGACATCGCCCCCGTCGTGAACCTCCGGCAGATCGCCTCGACCGGTTCGACCTCGTCGAGGGGAACCGGTTCCGCCGCTGCCACGGGTTCGAGCATGTCGTGAACCTCCGTGGGGGACCGGCCGTTCACCAACTCGGAGAACAGGCGGTACCCGGCGACATCACCGGTGCGGATGGCCGCCTGCAGGAATCTCCGCGCCGACTCCTCGGCTGCAGGCGCGTGCGGCTCGGGCGCGGCCGGCGCGTCTCCTTCACGACGACGCTTGCGCCGGTCGGTGTCGAGTCCGATGGCTCCGTGCAGAACCTCGATGACTTCGGGGTTGTTCGCGTGGTACTCACCGCCCTTCCTGTGGCGGACGAGCCCGGCGCTCACGATCTGGCGCTGCTCCATGGCGGCGGCGTGCCTCGCGACGAGGCCTTCGCCGAGCATCCGCCAGTCGGCCCCGCCCACGATCGACGGGGTCCCGCGCAGGCTCAGGTCGATTACGTCAGGACCGAGCCCGATCGCCTCGAAGATCTGCGCACCCCGATAGCTACTGAGGGTCGAGATCCCCATCTTCGACGTGATCTTGAGGACCCCGTCCTCCATGGCAGCCTGCAGCCGCTCCTGGGCGAGGGCTCCGGTGACCGGATCGCCGAAGGCGCTGTCGTCGGCCATCTGTGTGACCGTCTCGAGCACGAGGCGCGGGCAGATGAGATCGGCGCCGTACCCGAGGAGCGTCGCGAGGTGGTGTGTGTCGCGGACCTCGTCCGTGTCGCACACGATCGCCACGTTGCTGCGACGCCCCGCCGCGACGAGGCGATGCTGCGCCGCGCCGACCGCGAGCAGCATCGGGACCGGGACGTCGTCATCAGCCACGACGCGATCGCGCAGGACGATGATCACGGCGCCGTTCACGGCAGCCGCCTCGGTGTGCTCGGCGATCCTCTCCACCGACGCGCGGAGCCCGTGCGCGCCGTCCCGTGCATCGAATACGGTATCGATCACGATGGAGGGAAAGGGCGACTCCTCCGCCGACTCGAGCTGGTCGGCATGGTGGGGACGGATGAAGAAGCTGGGCAGCTCCATGAGCCGCGCCGCCTCGGGTCGCTCCCAGAGGAGCGGGTCACGCCGTCCGATCCGGGTGCGCAGGCTCATCACGCTCCGCTCCCGCAGGTGGTCGATCGGCGGGTTCGTGACCTGCGCGAACGCCTGTTTGAGGTAGTGGTGCACGGGACGATGCCGGGTGCCGAACAGGGGGAGCGGCGTGTCGTCACCCATCGCGAACGTCGGTTCCTTGGCGTCTTGGACCATGGCCTTCACGACCATCGTGACGTCCTCGCTCGTCCACCCGTGCCGTGCCTGGTGGAGCTCGATCTCCTCCCGCACCTCCTCGACGGCATCGGCCGTGACCGGCACCTCGATGATTCCGTCCTCGATCCAGCGGCCGTAGGGTGACCGTGCGCCGAGACGAGCCTTCACGTCGCGGTCGAGCTGGAGGCCGGAGGCCGGGTCGACGACGAGCATCATGCCCGGACCGAGACGGCCCCGTCTCACACGCGTGCAGTCGGACAGGTCGACGGCGCCGGCCTCCGAACAGGCCATGACCAGACCGTTGTCGCCCGCCGCCCACCGCAGCGGCCGCAGCCCGTTGCGGTCGAGGCAGGCCACGACACGTGTGCCGTCGGTCGCGATCACCCCGGCCGGGCCGTCCCACGGCTCCATGAGACATGCGTGGTAACGGAAGAAGTCACGCACCGCGGGTGGGGTCTCGGGCACGGCTTCCCACGCCTCGGGAACAAGCATGGCGAGGCCGTGATCGAGACCGCGGCCCCCCCTCACGAGGAGCTCGGCCGCGGAATCCAGCTTGCCGGAGTCCGAGTTCTCGTGGTCGAGGACGGGTTGGAGCGTCTTCTCGGCACCCACGACTCGACTCCCGAAGACACCGACACCCCGATCCCCCCAACCGAGGCGGGCACGTGCCAGCATCCTGCGTTCGTTGCCACCGATCGCGTTGATCTCACCGTTGTGGCAGAGCATGCGGAACGGCTGCGCCCGCTCCCAGGACGGCGCCGTGTTCGTGCTGAACCGCATGTGGAAGATGCCGAAGGGGACAGCGAAGTCCTTTGCCGTGAGATCCGGGTAGAAGCGGGCAAGGGCATCCCCCGGGCAGAGCGCCTTGTAGTTCACCGTACGGAAGGACATCGACGCGACGTACATGCGTGTCGTGACCCCGAGTGCGGCCTGCTCAGCCTCGCGGCGGGCGACATAAGCCCGGCATTCCGCCTCCTCGGGGGTGGTCTCGCTCTCGAGACCGAATACCAGATGCAGGATGTGGGGCTGTGTGGCGAGAGCGAAGTCGCCGAGCTCGTGCGGCGTGACGGGGACGTCACGCCATCCGTATACGGTAAGGCCGTTGGCGGCACAAGCCGCCTCGAGGATCCTGCGCATCGCGTCGTGGCCGGCCGTCCCCGGGTCGTCGGCGAAGACGGTGGCGACCCCGAGGAGACCCTGTGTCGGGACCACGATCCCGGCGTCCTCCGCGACGCCCCGGAAGTAGGGCTTGTTCAGGGGGACGAGCACACCGGCGCCGTCACTCGACTTCTCGTCGGCGGCGAGCGCCCCACGGTGCTTGACGCTGGCGAGGCCCTCGAGGACCCTGTCGAGGACATCCCTCGAGGCGACGCCGCCACTGTGTGCGACGAACCCGATCCCGCAGGCGTCCCGTTCCGGGGACCTGTGCATGAATGTGCTCCCTTTCCGACGTCATCGCAAGCGATGACTCCCGACGTGACCTCGACCGCGCGCGACCGTGGTGCTCTGACAGGGGCGGAAAGGCGACGCTGACGTTCCGCGAAGGCGGCCCACGTTGGCAGCGCGGCGATTCTATCGGCACCAACACGGCATCGGGAAGCCCGTTTATGTGTGTTTCCCGGTGTCCGGAAGCCGGAATCGCAGGTCAGGCCGGTGCGGTCAGTGCTTGAGCAAGTGCACGCGGAACCACCCGAACACGGCGAGCAGGCAGACCACGACGGCGAGCACGAGGGCGATCTTCACACCGAGGACCACCGTCGTGAGGATGGTGGTGAACACCCACGCGAAGAGGCTCCACGCGATGGCGAGGACGATTCCCACGACGAGGAGAGTGAGGAGGATCCCGACGATGTTCCTGCGTTTGGGTTCCGTTTCGGTCATCTTCATGACACGAACATAGTGCCGCACCTGCGATTCGATCGGTCGTCAGGACCGGAGTCTCCGTCCCGTGGGCGGTTCGGCCATACTCGACGCGTCATGACGCTGAAGCTGAACGGCACGATGCTGCCGATCGTCGGCCGGGCCCGCATCTACGTGTGTGGGATCACGCCGTACGACACGACGCATCTCGGACACGCCGCCACGTTCGTGTGGCTCGATGTCGCAGCCCGGGTCCTCGAGGCGAGCGGCGTGAACGTCGACCTGTGCCGCAACGTGACCGACGTGGACGACGACATCCTCGCCCAGGCACAGAAGCGCGGTGTGGACTACAGGGTCCTCGGTGCCGAGCAGACATTCCGCTTCGAGGAGGACATGCGCGCCCTGCACGCACGGCGCCCCACCTTCGAGCCCCGCTCGCGTGACTTCATCGAGGAAGTCATCGCTCTCACACGGGGGCTCCTCGAGGTCGGAGCCGCATACGAGCGCGACGGGAACGTGTTTTTCAAGGGCACCGCTGTCGAGCCGTATCTCGGCGAGTTGAGCCGCGACGAGGCGATCGCCCTCGCAGCCGAACGGGGGGGGAAGCCCGATGATCCGCTCAAGGACGATCCACTCGACGTCCCGCTCTGGCAGAAGTCGTCGGCAGGTGAGCCGGCATGGGCGTCGCCGTGGGGAGATGGCAGGCCGGGTTGGCATGCCGAGTGCTCCGCCATGGCGATGTCCCTGCTCGGGACCGCCGTCGACATCCACGGTGGCGGCAAGGACCTCGAGTTCCCGCATCATGCGTACGAGTCGGCCCAATCCGAGTTGCTCACGGGCGTGTCGCCTTTCGTGCGGGCCTGGATGCACGTGGGCACGGTGTCCTACGAGGGCGAGAAGATGAGCAAGTCCCTCGGCAATCTCGTCTACGTGTCGGACCTCGTCGAGCACTGGGATCCGGCTGCCGTGCGCCTCCTCCTCATCGACCGGCCCTGGCACGAGGACTGGTCGTTCGAGGACGGCATGCTGGCTGCGGCGTCCGCCCGACTCGAGCGGCTCTGGAGCTCGGCCGGGCGGGCGAGTGTCGACGACAAGGCGTATGACGCGGCGCTCGCCACGCTCGAGGACGATCTCGACGTGCGGGGTGCCCTCGCGATCGCGGAGGAGGCGGGAGGGGCGGCGTTGCGCCGCCTCGGCGGCCTCCTCGGCCTTCTCTGACATGTGGGCAGTCTCGACCCCCACCGATGAGGGTTAACGCTGCCCAGTTGCCGCCGCGCGGCCATGTGGGTGCCGATCAGCCTCATCCGTGATGGTTGAGGCTGCCCAGATGGTTTCGGGCGCGGCGTCGCTCGTGCGCCGCGATCGCGTCCTCGTACTGGAGGGTGAGGTCGATGTGGTCGAGGCCCTTCAGGAGGCGTTCCCGGTGGAATGCGTCGACCTCGAAAGTCCACACATCGTCTCCCGCCCGCACCTCGCAACGCTCGAGATCAACGGTGATCTCCGCCGCCGGTTCCGTCGTGCTGCGCTCGATCAATTCCTTCACCGTGTCCTCTTCGAGCACGATCGTGACGATCCCGACGTTCACGCAGTTGTTGCGGAAGATGTCGGCGAACGAGGGGGCGATGATCGCCCGGATCCCATAGTCCTCGAGCGCCCACGGCGCGTGTTCGCGTGACGATCCACACCCGAAGTTACGGCCGGCGACGAGGATCTTCGCACCCTCGTAGCGTGCGTCGTTGAGAACGAAGTCGGGATCCCGCCGCAGGGCATCGAAGAGGTACCGGCCGTAGCCGCTGCGTTCGATCCGCTTCATGTACTGCGCCGGGATGATCTGGTCCGTGTCGATGTCGGGTCGGTCGAGCGGGATCGCCGCCGACGTGAGGGATTTGAACGCCTCGATCGCCATACATCCTCCTCAGATCTCGCGGACGTCCGTGAAGTGTCCGTGTACCGCCGCTGCCGCCGCCCTCGCCGGACTCACGAGATGCGTACGGCCTCCCGGGCCCTGCCTGCCCTGGAAGTTCCTGTTGCTCGTCGAGGCAGAGCGCTGGCCGGGCGCGAGAACGTCGTCGTTCATGGCCAGGCACATGGAGCAGCCCGCCTCCCGCCACTCGAAGCCGGCCTCGCCGAAGATCTCGTCGAGCCCCTCCTCCTCTGCCTGCGCGCGCACGAGGCCGGAGCCGGGCACGACGAGGGCCGTGACGCCCGGCGCGACGTGCCGCCCCCGGGCGACATCGGCTGCGGCCCGCAGGTCCTCGATGCGCGAGTTGGTGCACGAGCCGATGAAGACCACGTCCACGGGGATGTCCGTGATCGGCATGTCCGGCTCGAGGGACATGTAGTCGAGGGCACGCTGCGCGGCTGCCGCCTCCGTGGGGTCATCCATCTTCTCGGGGTCCGGTACCGCCTCGTCCACGCGCACGGATTGGGCCGGCGTCGTCCCCCACGTCACGTAAGGCGCCATGCAGGAGGCGTCGATCGACACGACCTTGTCGAAGGTTGCGTCGGGATCGGTGCGCAACTCTCTCCACAGCGACACGGCCTCGTCCCACACCTCGGGATCGGGTGCGAACGGCCGACCTTCGAGGTAGGCGAACGTCTCGTCGTCGGGCGCGACGAGACCTGCCCGTGCCCCGAACTCGATCGTCATGTTGCACACGGTCATGCGCCCCTCGACGGACATGCGCTCGACCGTCCTCCCCCCGTATTCGACCGCGTGCCCCGTGCCGCCATCGACACCCACGGTGTTGATGATCGCGAGGATCACGTCCTTGGGTGTCACTCCGGGGGGCAGGTCCCCGTCGACGCGAACTGCCATCGACTTCGGACGGCGCTGCTGCAGGGTCTGCGTCGCGAGGACATGCTCGACCTCCGACGTCCCGATTCCGAACGCGAGCGCGCCGAAGGCCCCGTGCGTGGACGTGTGGCTGTCCCCGCACACGATCACCATGCCCGGTTGCGTGAGACCCTGCTCCGGCCCGATGACGTGCACTATGCCCTGTCGCACATCGTCGATGTCGAAGAGGAGAAGACCGTTCTCACGTGCGTTGTGGCGCAGCGTCTCGATCTGCTTCTGCGAGACGGGGTCCGAAGCAGGCAGGTGCCGGTTGCGTGTCGGCACGTTGTGGTCGGGGACGGCCACGGTGAGGTCGGGCCGGCGCACTTGCCTCTTCGCGAGTCTCAGTGCCTCGAAGGCCTGGGGGGAGGTCACCTCGTGCGCGAGGTGGAGGTCCACATAGAGGAGGTCGGGTTCGTCCGGTACCGTCCGAACCACGTGCGCGTCCCAGATCTTGTCCACGAGTGTGCGAGGAGGCTCCTCTGCCATGTGGGTTTCCGGTCCTTCCTGTGCCTGCGTCCCCGTCCGCCAGCTATCGTCGGCGACATGCTTCCAACACGCTGAGCGGTACCACCGGGCGGGGCCCGGGCGGAGCTTGGGTGGTCGCCGTTCACGGTAGCCCGCCCGCCCGCTTCCCGGACGGGATATTGACCGTACTCATGCGCCGCACCGTGCCCGCCAGCCCGCGACAGGGGGAACATGACGATGAAGAGCTGGAACCTCGCCGACGCATTCGCCATCGCAGCCGAGATGCGCAGCGATGAGCCTGCGGTCGTCCAGGCCGATCGAAGGATTACCTGGGCGGAGCTCGACCGCCGCACCTCGAACGTGGCTGCCTGGATGATCGAGGCCGGAGCGGGACACCAGGGCAAAGTGGCTATCTACACGTACAACCACCCGGCGTACGTGGAGGGGCTCGTCGCCGCGCTGAAGGCGTCGCTCGTCCCCGTGAACGTCAACTACCGCTACCAGGAGGAGGAACTGCGCTATCTCCTCGACAACGCGGACGCCGAGATCGTGATCGTGCACGAGGACTTCACAGGGCTCCTCGCCAAGGTCCTGCCCGACCTCACGGGCGTGAAGGGCATCCTCGTGATCGGCGACGAGGGATCGCTCACGCAGGCAGCCGACTTCGAGGCGATCGCGGACACCGACCGTGACGTCACGGCCCTCGACACGGTGGAACACTCCGGCGACGACCTCTTCTTCCTCTACACGGGGGGAACGACGGGGATGCCCAAAGGTGTCATGTGGCGCCAGGCAGACCTCTGGGCGAAGCTCGCGGGGGGTGGCCTCGGCCCCAGCCCCGACTCGGAGGAGGAGTACCGCCAGCGCGTCGAGAACCCGGTGCCGCTGCGGCCCACTCTCGTGGTCGGTCCTCCCCTCATGCACGGCACGGGCCTCTTCACTGCGCTCATCTCCCTCATCGCCGGCGGCACGCTCGTCCTCCTGCCGAACCCGAAGCACTTCGACCCGGCCGAGTTCTGGGCGACGCTCGCCGAGACAGAGGCGAACATGGCGACGATCGTGGGTGACAGCTTCGCGAAGCCGCTCGTGCGTGAGCTCGACGCCAACCCGGGCAGGTACGACATCTCGTCCCTGCGCATGGTCGCGTCCTCGGGTGTCATGTGGTCCGAGGAGGCCAAGCAGCGCATGCTCGAGCACCATGCCGGCATGATGCTCGTCGACTCGTTCTCGTCCTCCGAGGCGCTCGGCATGGGGCTGTCGGTCATGACAGCGGCGGGACCCGTCCAGACCGCGAAGTTCCAGCTCTCGGAGACGACACGCCTCTTCGACGAGAGCCTCGCTCCCCTCGAGACGGCCCCGGGAGTGAAGGGTCTCGTCGGCGTGGGGCGCAACCAGCCGCTCGGCTACTACAAGGATCCCGAGAAGACGGCCCGCACCTTCACCGAGGTCGACGGCATCCGGTTCTCGGTCCCGGGAGACTGGGCTGTCGTCGCAGAGGACGGTGTCACCCTCGAGCTCCTCGGTCGCGGCTCGGTCTGCATCAACACCGGGGGCGAGAAGGTGTTCCCCGAGGAGGTCGAGGAGGTCGCGAAACGACACGAGGGTGTGCGGGACTGCGTCGTCGTCGGACTCCCCGACGAGAAGTGGGGCGAGTCCATAACTGCCGTCGTGTCCCCCCTGCCCGACGTGGAGCTCGACCCCGACTCGATCATCACCTTCGTGAAGGAGAACCTCGCCGGCTACAAGGCGCCGAAGCACGTGGTGGTCGTCGACGAGGTCTACCGGTCGCCGTCGGGCAAGGCCGACTACAAGGCCACGCGGGACGTCGCCAAGTCCGCCCTGGGGCTCGCATAGCCCGAGCGCATCAGGGGATCGGGAAGGGCTCGAAACCCGGTGCGGTCACCGGCCACTCGAGCGCACGCTCGAGTGCGGCGGCGAGACCGAGCGCCAGTGCATCCCGATACCGGGGGGCGACGATCTGCAGGCCGAGCGGGACGCCATTCGGTCCCAGCCCCATGGGCACCGACACTGCCGGATGGCCCGTGTAGTTGAGCTCCATCGTGTTCAGGGAATCGAGCGGGCTGCACGCAACACCGCCGATCTCGGCGGGAAGCGGCCCTTCCGCCGGCCAGTCGACGCCATTCACCGTCGGGACGAGCAGGACTGCGTCCTCCCCGAGGGCGACGTCGAGCTGACGGGCGGCGGTATACCTGTTGCGCTGGGCCGCGATGTAGTCGACGAGCTGGATGTGGCGCCCGAACTCGACCATGATGCGCAGCCCGATATCGAGATCGTCCTCGCGCCCCGCCGCGAAACCGAGGCGCTGTGCCATCTCGGCCGCGGCCATGAAGAGCCAGCCGTTCGCCGGCGTCGGATCCGTGTCGAACACGGTCCCGGCCTTCTCGACAGGGATCGCGAGGGTGTCTGTGACCACCGCCAGCATGCGGTCGAAAGCCGCCTCGACCTCGGGCGCGACGACAGCCTTGAAGGAGGGGACGGCGAGTACACGCGTGGGGAGAGCGAGCTCGAGCGAGACGGCGGCCGGCGCGAGGGCGTCGATATCACCGGGGAAGGGCCCGAAGATCACGGCGGCCTCGGCGACGACGTCGGCAACACGTGCCTGCATCACGCCGTTCATGGAGAACGTCGGCCACGTGGGCACAGCGGCGCGTCCCACGGCACCGAAGGTCGGCTTGTAGCCGACGAGCCCGGTCGTGGACGCAGGACCACGCACCGAGCCACCGCCGTCAGAGCTGGTCGCGAGGGGGACCATGCCCGAGCTGAGCGCCGCCGACGAACCTCCGCTCGAACCGCCGGGCGCCTTCTCCGGATTCCAGGGGTTGCGGGTCGTCCCGTAGACCCGGTTCGTCGTGAAACCCGTCCATGCGTACTCGGGCGTGTTCGTCTTGCCCACGATCACGGCACCGGCGTCGACGAGACGTTGGGTCATCGGCCCGTGCTCAGGGGCGGGCGGGTCCTCGGCGTGGAGGAGCGATCCATACGTTGTCACCATGCCCGCGACGTGCTCGAGGTCCTTGATCAGGATCGGCACGCCGGCGAGGGGTCCCTGCAGGTCGTGGTGCGTCGCTTCTTCGAGAGCGGCCTCCGCCCTGAGGTCGACGACGGCGTTCAGTGACGGATTGATCGCCTCGATGCGCGCGAGCGCCGTCTCGACGAGCTCGACGGGTGCGACCCTCCGGCTCCTCACAGCCTCAGCAAGTTCGTCCAGCACTCTCGCCTCCCCGAGCCGTACCCCCCGGACAACCAGAACCCTCAACGTGAGCGGATCCAGGTACCGTGACGGTAGCTGGATTCGCCCGCGAGGGCCGAGTAGAAGAGCACGCATGCGAATCGTCACGTGGAACGTGAACTCCCTCAAAGCCCGCCTCGACTACGTCCTCGACTTCCTGCGGACGCGCCAACCCGACGTCCTCTGCCTGCAGGAGCTCAAGCTCCCTGACGCCGAGTTCCCGGCCATGGCCTTCGAGGCCGAGGGCTACTCCGCCGTTGTCCACGGCCAGAAGTCCTGGAACGGTGTAGCCGTCGTCGCCCGGTCACCGCTCACCGCCGTCAGACACGGCCTCCCCGGAGCGGAGTCCGACGGCGCGCGTCTCGTGACGGCCGACGTGGACGGCCTCTCCGTCACGAGCGTCTACGTTCCCAACGGCAAGTCCGTCGATCACGCGGACTACCGCATGAAGCTCGCCTGGCTCGACCTCCTCGGCACTTACGTCGAAGAGGTCACCCGCGGGGATCGACCCGTGGTCGTCGCCGGCGACTTCAACCTCTGCCCGGCGGACATCGACAGCTACGACCCCGACTCGTTCGCGGGGACGATCTTCCACACCGCCGAGGAGCGCGCCGACTACGACCGACTCCTCGCCGCCGGGCTCGTCGACGTGTACCGGCACCTCGAACCCGCCGAACCCGGCTACTCGTGGTGGGACTACAGAGCGGGCCGGTTCCACAAGGGCGAGGGACTGCGCATCGACCTCCTCTTCGCGTCACCCGACGTCGCCACCCGCGTTCGCGACGCGCATGTCGACCGCGATTTCCGCAAGAAGCGTGACGGGATCACACCGTCCGATCATGCTCCGGTCGTGTTCGACCTCGACTGAGGGCAGACCCCACCCCCCTACCGGTCCGTCCGGTGGCGATAGGATCCGGGCACGGTCTCCTCGCGGGAGCTCACGATGAAGGACACAACGGATCCGCAGCACGACTTGGTCGAGGAGATCGTCTCGGGCCTGCCGGACGCATCCTTCGGCCCGAACCGCTGGGTCCTGGAGGAGATGTACCGGGAATACGCGCGTGACGCCTCGTCGGTGTCGGAAACCTGGCGGGAGTTCTTCCACGACTACGAGCCGGTCCTCCAGGTGCCTGCGGCGCCGGCACCTGCTCCGGCGACGACCCCCGCACCGGCTCCCGCGCGGCCGGCGGCACCCGAGGTCACGCCGCAAACGGAAGATGCCGTGGCGCTCCGCGGGGCGGCCGCCCGCATCGTCGAGAACATGGAGCGTTCCCTGGCCGTGCCCACGGCTACGAGCGTGCGCACGATTCCCGCCAAGGTCCTCGAGGAGAACCGGCGCCTCATCAACGAACGCCTGCGCGGGCACCGCGGAGGCAAGGTCAGCTTCACTCACCTGATCGGCTTCGCCGTCGTGCAGGCCGTGCGCGAGGTCCCCGTGATGAACGCGGCGTTCGTCGACCTCGACGGCAAACCGGCCGTACGCCGCGACACGCAGGTGAACCTCGGCCTGGCCGTCGACGTGAAGAAGCGAGACGGATCGCGATCGCTCCTCGTACCCAACATCAAGGACGCGGCGAACCTCGACTTCGCCGCCTTCCACGCCGCCTACGAGGATCTGATCCGCAAGGTCGGCGAGAACGCGCTCGGACCCGACGACTTCGCCGGCACATCGATCTCGCTCACCAACCCGGGGATGATCGGGACCGTGTCGTCGGTCCCGCGCCTCATGCCGGGACAGGGTGCGATCGTCGGGGTCGGATCGCTCGCCTGGCCGGCCGGGTTCGCCGGCGCCGACGAAGACACCCTCGCCCGACTCGGCTTGAGCAAGATCATGACTCTCACGTCGACCTACGACCACCGCATCATCCAGGGCGCCGAGTCCGGCGAGTTCCTACGGCGGTGCGAACAGCTCCTCCTCGGTGAGCACGACTTCTACGACACCGTCTTCGCGAGCCTCGGCATGCGTTTCGAGCCGGTGCGCTGGAGCCACGACCGCAGCCCGGAGCGGCGCGGGGAGGCTGCGGTCGACGCCGCCATGGAGAAGGCGGCACAGGTCCTGCAGCTCGTCAACATGTGGCGCGTGCGGGGCCACCTCGTCGCCGCCGTGGACCCGCTCGGCACGAAGCAGCTCCGTCACGTCGAGCTCGACCCCGCCTACTACGGCCTGACCGTTTGGGACCTCGACCGCCGCTTCCCGACCGGTGGGCTCGCCGGCACCCACTCGCTGGCACTCCGCGAGATCATCGAGGTCCTGCGGGAGGCTTACGGACGGACCGTGGGTGTCGAGTACATGCACATCCAGGACCCGGCCGAGAAACACTGGATCCAGGATCGTGTCGAGGGCGCAGACCCGATCCTGCCGACTCCGGACCAGCAGCGCATCCTCGCCAAGCTCAACGCCGCCGAGGCGTTCGAGGGATTCCTCCAGACCAAGTTCGTGGGCCACAAGCGCTTCGGTATCGAAGGTGCCGAGACCGTGATCCCCATGCTCGACGCCCTGCTGTCCGCCGCAGGTGACGACCGGATGACCGAGGTCGTGATGGGCATGACGCACCGCGGCAGACTCAACGTCCTGGCCAACGTCCTCGGCAAGAGCTACACCGACATCTTCCGCGAGTTCGAGGGCGACATAGACCCTGAGACCGTGCAGGGGTCCGGAGACGTCAAGTACCACGTGGGTGCCGAAGGCGTGCACGTCACGCCTTCGGGCCGTGAGGTGCACGTCACCCTTGCTTCCAACCCGAGCCACCTCGAAGCAGTCGACCCGGTCGTCGAGGGCATGGCCCGTGCCATGCAGTCCCGTATCGGCCCCGAAGGGCACCTGCGGGTCCTGCCGGTCCTCCTCCACGGTGACGCCGCCTTCGCGGGCCAGGGGGTCGTCGCCGAGACGCTCAACCTGAGCCAGCTCATCGGCTACAGGACCGGCGGAACCGTACATCTCGTCATCAACAACCAGATCGGCTTCACGACCGTGCCCGAGGACGCACGTTCGAGCTTCTACGCGACGGACATAGCGAAGATGGTGCAGGCACCGATCCTCCACGTGAACGGCGACGACCCCGAGGCGGCCGTGCACGTGGTCCGCCTCGCGTTCGCGTACCGCCAGACCTTCCACAAGGACGTCGTGATCGACCTGCGCTGCTACAGGCGCTACGGACACAACGAGGCGGACGAGCCCTCCTACACGCAGCCTCGCCTGTACGAGCAGATCAAGTCTCGCCGGTCCGTGCGCAAGCTCTACACCGAACGCCTCGTGAACAGGGGCGACCTGAGCGTGGACGAGGCCGAGGCCGCCCTCACCGAGTTCCGCCAGATGCTCCAGGCTGCGCTCGACGAGACCCGGCAGTCGCTCGAGCCGGACGTGGAGGCCAAGCCGGTCCCACCCGCCCGTGGTGTCCTGCCCCACGTCGCGACTGGCGTGGCGAGGGACCGCCTCGACCACTACGCCGAGGTCCTGACGACGCTCCCACCGGAGTTCAGCCTCCATCCCAAGCTCGTGCGCTGGTTGGAGGATCGCCGCACGCAACTCGGGAGAGATGCCGTTGACTGGTCGTTGGGGGAGGCGCTGGCGTTCGCATCCCTGCTCGACGAGGGCCACACGATCCGCCTGTCCGGACAGGACTCACGACGCGGCACGTTCAGCCACCGCCACTCCTGTCTCGTCGACCACGAGACGGAGGAGGAGTACTGCCCGCTCACCGCTCTCGAGACGAGCGACGTGCGCATGCGCGTCTACGACAGCCTTCTCTCGGAGTATGCGGTGCTCGGCTTCGAGTTCGGCTACTCGGTCGTGCGTCCCGACGCACTCGTCATGTGGGAAGCCCAGTTCGGCGACTTCGCGAACGGGGCCCAGATCGTGATCGACCAGTTCATCGTCGCGGCCGGCGAGAAGTGGCACCAGCCGAGCGGTGTCGTCCTCCTCCTGCCGCACGGGTACGAAGGTCAGGGCCCGGAGCACTCCTCGGCCCGCCTCGAACGGTTCCTCGTCCTCTGCGCCAAGGACAACATCGTCGTCGCCCAGCCGACGACATCCGCCCAGTACTTCCACCTCCTGCGCCGCCAGGTCCACGGTCCGGCCCGCCGACCGCTCGTCGTCATGACCCCCAAGTCGCTGCTGCGACTCCCGGCCGCACGGTCTGCGGCAGGAGATCTCGAGCACGGCTCGTTCGAGGAGGTCCTCGGCGACACCTTCGTGGCCGATGCGAACGCCGTCACGCGCGTCCTCATCTGCTCGGGCCGGCTCTACTACGACCTCGTCGCCGAGCGGGAACGGCTCGGCCGCACGGATGTCGCGATCGTGCGTCTCGAGCAGCTCTACCCGTTCCCGGCGGACGCGCTCGTCAAGGAGCTGGACCGGTATCCGGCCGGTGCCGCGGTCGTCTGGGTACAGGACGAGCCCGACAACATGGGCGCGTGGACCTTCATACGCGTACGGGCGCAGCGATTCCTGGATTCGCAGCGGTACCTGCTCCGCGTCGCACGGAGTGGCTCGGGCAGCCCGGCGACCGGATCGGGGACTGTCCACGCACAGGAGGCACGCAGCCTCCTCGACGCGGCCTTCGCTCTCGACTCGTGAGCCCTTAGGGGCGAGGCGCACGTCCGGGTAAGCTCTGCCAACCGATGCCCGACCTGCCCGCCAAACTCGACACCGCCGACATGGAGGAACGCCTCCTGCGCAGTTGGGGGGAGCTGGGGACGTACAAGTACGACCCGTCCCGCCCACGCGAGGAGACGTTCTCGATCGACACTCCCCCGCCTACGGTGTCCGGTTCCCTTCACGTCGGCCACGTGTACAGCTACACGCACACCGACCTCGTGGCCCGCTTCCAGCGCATGCGAGGCAAGAATGTCTTCTATCCCATGGGGTGGGACGACAACGGCCTCCCGACCGAACGGCGCGTGCAGAACCACTTCAACGTGCGGTGTGAGCCCACCCTCCCCTACGACCCCGACTTCAGCCCCGATGTGAAGGCGAAGCACGCCGTTCCCGTGAGCCGCCAGAACTTCATCGAGCTCTGCAACGAGCTCGTCGTGGAAGACGAGAAGGCGTTCAAGGTGCTGTGGAGCCGTCTCGGCCTCTCCGTCGACTGGGCGCAGACATATGCGACCATCGACGACCACTGCCGGCGCGTGTCACAGGCCGCATTCCTCGACCTCGTCGCGAAGGACGAGGCGTACACTTCCGAAGCACCGAGCATGTACGACATCGACTTCGCGACGGCGGTCGCGCAGGCCGAGATCGAGGACCGTGAAGTCGACGGGCTCGAGTTCCTCCTCCGCTTCGGCCTCGAGACGGGTGGCACGCTGCCGATCATGACGACCCGGCCCGAGCTCCTCGCGGCCTGTGTCGCCGTTGTCGTCCATCCGGAGGACGAGCGTTTCCGCGAGATCGTGGGTGGCACCGCCGTCACACCCGGGTTCCGGGTACACGTGCCCGTGCACGCACACGCTCTCGCCGATCCCGAGAAGGGCACCGGTGCCGTCATGGTCTGCACCTACGGTGACGTCACCGATGCCACGTGGCAGCAGGACCTCGGACTTCCCACTCGCGTGATCCTCGGACGGGACGGACGTCTCCGCCCCGTCGAGTTCGGCTCTCGCGGCTGGGAGAGCGACGACCCGAAGGCAGCGCAGACCCTCTACGACGAGATCGCCGGCAAGTATCCGAAACAGGCCAAGGCCCGCATCGCCGAGCTCCTCGCCGATGCGGAGACGGCAGTGGACGGCACGTCCTCGGCCCCGCTCGAAGGTGAGCCGAGGCCGATTCGCCAGACGGTCAAGTTCTACGAGAAGGGTGACCGTCCCCTCGAGACGATCCCGACGCGCCAGTGGTTCGTGCGACTACTCGACAAGAAGGACGACCTCCTCGCGCAGGGCGCGAAGATCTCGTGGCATCCCGACTTCATGCGTCATCGTTACGACCACTGGGTGGAGGGCCTCAAGTTCGACTGGTGCGTGAGCCGGCAGCGCTACTTCGGTGTTCCCGTCCCGGTCTGGTATCGGCTCGACGCCCGCGGGGAACCTGACTACGACGAGCCGATCCTGCCCGAAGCCGACACACTGCCCGTCGATCCGCTCACGCATACGCCGCCGGGCTTCGACCCCGCCGAGCGGGACCGGCCGGGTGGCTTTGCCGGCGACCCGGACATCTTCGACACGTGGGTGACGTCCTCGCTCACCCCCCAGATCGCGACCGGCTGGCCGGACGATCCCGACCGTTCGGCGAGGACGTATCCGATGGACATGCGTCCCCAGGCCCACGAGATCATCCGCACGTGGGCGTTCTACACGATCACACGTGCCTGGATCCTCGACGGCACGATCCCATGGCACAACGCCGTGATCTCGGGTTGGGTCCTCGATCCGGACCGCAAGAAGATGTCGAAGTCCAAGGGGAACGTCGTCACGCCGATGGGCCTGCTCGAGCAGCACGGATCCGACGCCGTGCGCTATTGGGCGGCCCGCGCCCGCCTCGGGACGGACACGGCGTACGACGAAGCCGTGTTCAAGATCGGGCGCCGTCTCGTCACCAAGATCTTCAACGCCGGCAAGCTCGTCGTGGGCCGTCTCGGCGAATCGGGGGCGGCGGCAGGGGATCTGCGCCTCTCGGACATCACGCATCCGCTGGACACGAGCCTGCTCGCGACGCTGCAGGAGCTCGTGGAGCGGGCGACGCGGGACTTCGAGGCCTACGAGTCGGCCGCCGTGCTCGAAGCCGTCGAAGCCTGGTTCTGGACGCACCTCACGGACAACTATCTCGAGCTCTCCAAGGAACGGGCCTATGCGCGGGACCGCTCCGCGATCGCCACATGGTCCGTTGCGCTCTCGACGGTTCTGCGTCTGTTCGCACCGTTCCTCCCCTATATCACCGACACCGTGTGGTCCTGGTGGTTCGGCGGTGACGCCGAGACGATCCACACGGCAGCATGGCCCGGCACGGACGAGTTCGCAGAGGTCGCGACGACGCGGGCCGTCTTCGATTCTGCGGTCGAGACGATCGGCGAGATCCGCCGCGTGAAGTCGGAACGGGACCAGTCGATCCGGGTCGCGGTTCCCTGGATGCGTGTGTGCGGCCCCCCGAACGCCATCCGCGCACTCGAGGCCGCCATCGACGACGTGCGCTTCGCCGGGGCCGTCGACGAGGTCCACTTCGAAGCCGCCGACGACGTCGAGGGGATCTCAGTCGATCTCGCCGACGCCCTGCCCTCCGCCTGATCCCGGCCTCATTGCATCTATCCGGATATACGAATACAGTACTGAGGTGCCGGCTACCCTCACTCAGGTCTTCAAAGCCCTCGCCGACGCGACGCGCCAGCGCCTCGCTCGCGTCCTCGGCGTGGAGGAGTTGACGGTGGGTGAGCTCAGCGACCTCCTCGATCTCCCCCAGTCCACCGTGTCACGCCATCTCGCCGTCCTGCGGGACGCAGGGCTCGTATCCGACCGCCGCGAGGGCACGCGTGCCTTCTACGGCCTGCGTGGGGACTTCGCCGGGCGCCACCCCGAGCTCATCACGGCCCTCGAGACCGGTGTGCCCGAGGCGGACTCGGACCTCGATCGTATCGACGAGATCGTGAGACGGAGATCGGTCGACGTGGATACGTTCGACCGCCTCGCGACAGGCTGGGAGTCGGTACGCGCATCGCAGGTGGCGGCGATCGTCACACCCCGGGCCGTGACCGCGCTCGTGCCGGCGGATCTCGTCGTCGTCGACGTGGGCTGTGGCACGGGCACGGTGCTGGCCGACCTGTCCCGTATCGCCCGCCAGGTACATGCCGTCGACATCTCGGATCGCATGCTGCGTGAGGCACGGCGCCGTGCCGCCGATGACGGTGTCGCCAACGTGAAGTTCCACAAGGCGGACATGGCCGATCTCCCCTTGGGCGACGGCGTGGCAGACTCCGCGCTCCTCGCCCTCGTCCTGCGCCATGCCGCGCGGCCGCCCGCCGCGATCCGCGAGGCGGGCCGTGTCCTCCGGCCGGGCGGCAAGCTCGTGATCGTCGACTTCATCTCCCATGACGACGAGCGCTTCCGGCGTGAGCTCGACCACCAGTGGCTCGGGTTCGGACGGGACGACATCACCGGCTGGCTCGATGCAGCCGGCCTGCAGCTCGTCGCGTGGGATGTCCTCCCCTCACCCGACAAGTCCGTGCCGGCGACGTTCATCGCCGAAGGCCGCAAGATCTGACCAGCAATCCGAGAGAGGAGCGCACTGTGAACGACAGCCCTGACTTCAAGGTGGCAGACCTGGACCTGGCCGACTTCGGCCGCAAGGAGATCCAGCTCGCCGAGATCGAGATGCCCGGCCTCATGGCGACACGAGACGAGTTCGCGGCCCGCCAGCCCCTCGCCGGGGCGAGGATCACGGGCTCGCTGCACATGACGATCCAGACGGCGGTCCTCATCGAGACGCTCGTCGCCCTCGGCGCGCAGGTCCGTTGGGCATCCTGCAACATCTACTCCACACAAGACCACGCCGCGGCAGCAATCGCTGTCGGCCCGGACGGCACACCCGCCGACCCCCGCGGTGTCCCCGTGTTCGCGTGGAAAGGCGAGACGCTCGAGGAGTACTGGTGGTGCACGGAGCAGGCTCTGGTCTGGCCTGGCGGAGACGGCCCGAACATGATCCTCGATGACGGCGGGGACGCCACCCTCCTCGTGCACAAGGGGACGGAGTACGAGGCAGCCGGCGCCGTTCCCGATCCGTCCTCGGCGGACCACGAGGAGTTCGCCGAGGTGCTGCGCCTCCTCGGCCGGTCCTTTGCCACGGACCGCGAGCGGTGGACGCGCATCGGCGCCGGTATCCGTGGCGTCACAGAGGAGACGACGACCGGGGTGCATCGCCTGTATCAGATGGCCGAGGAGGGCACCCTCCTCTTTCCGGCGATAAACGTGAACGACTCGGTCACGAAGTCCAAGTTCGACAATCTCTACGGCTGCCGGCACTCCCTCGTGGACGGCATCAACCGTGCGACCGATGTCATGATCGCCGGCAAGGTCGCGGTCGTCTGTGGCTACGGGGACGTCGGCAAGGGATGTGCGCAGTCGCTGCGAGGGCAGGGTGCACGCGTCGTCGTGACGGAGGTCGACCCGATCTGTGCGCTCCAGGCCTCGATGGAAGGCTACGAGGTCGTGACCGTCGAGGACGTCGTCGAGACGGCGGACATGTTCGTCACGGCGACCGGGAACCGCGACATCCTCACGGCCGAGCACATGAGCCGCATGAAGCACAATGCGATCGTCGGCAACATCGGTCACTTCGATCTCGAGATCGACATGGCCGGCCTCGCCGCCTGGCCCGGCATCTCCAAGGTCGAGGTGAAACCGCAGGTGGATGAGTGGACGTTCCCGGACGGCCACAGCGTCATCGTCCTCGCCGAGGGTCGGCTCCTCAACCTGGGATGCGCTACCGGGCACCCCAGCTTCGTCATGTCGAACAGCTTCACGAACCAGGTGATCGCACAGATCGAGCTCTTCGGCAACCCGGAGGCCTACCCGATCGGTGTCTACACACTGCCCAAGCACCTCGATGAGAAGGTCGCGCGTCTCCACCTCGACAAGCTCGGTGTACACCTCACCGAGCTCACGCCCGCCCAGGCCGACTACATCGGCGTCCCCAAGGACGGCCCCTTCAAGCCCGACCACTACCGCTACTAACGGAGGCGTAGGCTCGCCGCATGTCGGCCCCTACCTCCGATTCGGCACTCGTCGAGCTCCTGCAGCGCCTCATCCGCAACCGATGCGTCAACGACGGGAGCCCGGCGAGCGGCCACGAGGCACGCAATGCGGCGGTCCTCGAGGAGTACCTCGACGGCTGTGGTTTCGAGTTCACGCGCTTCGAACCGGAGCCCGATCGCACCACACTCGTCGCCACACTCCGGGGAACCGACCCCGCCGCCGCCTCGCTGTGCCTCATGGGTCACATCGACGTCGTGCCCGTGAGTGACACCGGTTGGAGCCGCGATCCGTTCGGGGCGGAGCTCGTGGACGGGGTCGTATGGGGCCGGGGGGCGCTCGACATGCTCAACCAGACCGCCGCGCAGGCAGTCGCGGCGCGCCGCCTCGTCGAATCCGGCTTTCGTCCCCTCGGGGACCTCGTCCTCCTCTTCCCCGCCGACGAGGAGGCCGGCGGAAGGCTCGGTGTGGGCTGGATCGCCACGCACGACCCCGACGTGATCACCACGACCTGGCTCGTGACCGAAGGGGGAGGGTTCCACCTGCCCTGGCTCGGTCCGACACCGCCCCCCCGCGGAAGGCGTCCCGTCTGCGTCGCCGTCGGCGAGAAGGGGCCCATGTGGTTCGAACTGCGTGCCACCGGAACCCCCGGCCACGCGAGCATCCCGTTCCACGCCGACAACGCAACGGAGAAGCTCGCCGCGGCCGCCCTCGCCCTCGACGCGCACACGCCGGATCCCCGCTTCGACGCCACGTGGGGGACCCTCATCGATGCCCTCGGGGTCGATGCGGCGACTCGCGACGCGCTCTGTGACCCCGGTGAGCTCCTCCCAACCCTCGAGGCCCTGGCCACACGTCATCCCGTCGAAGCCGCGGTCCTGCACGCCTTGTGCCACACGACGTACAGCCTGAACGTCCTCGTGGCAGGGACGAAGATCAACGTGATCGCTGCCGAAGGGCGGGCCACCCTCGACGTGCGGACTCTGCCCGAGACATCCGTCCCGGACCTGCTCGCCGAGATCGAATCCGTACTCGGCTCGAACCAGGCCGGCGTGACGGTCGAGGAGATCGCCACCCACCCCGCCACGAGATCGACCGCCGCCGGTCCGCTCTGGGACGCGGTGGCAGCGGCCAGTCGTGATGTGCTCGGTTCCGTGGATGTCGTCCCCTGGGTGACGCCGTTCGCCACCGACGCCAGGTTCCTGCGACAGCTCGGCACGACGGCGTACGGTGCGACACTCCACGACGACTCACTCGACCTCGCGACCTGGCTCTCCCTCTTCCACGGGAACGACGAGCGTGTCTCGGTGCAGGCGCTCTCGAATGCAGCTCTCTTCTACGAGGCGCTGGCTCGTCGTCTCCTGAGCTGATACCGGATCGAAGGGAGCTCAGCTCTCGACAGCGTCGCCTTCGTCGCCCGCCAACTGCGCCTTGAGGGCGTCCAAGGCGCGCATGGACTTCGCGCTGATCTGGGTCTGGGGTCCGGCCCCGCTGGACTCGCCGAAGGACTGTACGCCACGGGTGCGTCTGTCCCGCTTGCCCTTCCCGCCCTTCGCGCCGCTCTTCTGGGACTTGCCGGCGAGCTCGGGGTTCTCGACTGCCCGGATCGAAAGGCCGAGTCGGTTGCGGGCAAGGTCGATCTCGACGATGCGCGCCTGTACCTCGTCTCCCACCGCCACTACGTCACTCGGCTTGTCGACGCGTGTCGGGGAGAGCTCGGACACGTGCACGAGTCCCTCGACACCGGGGAGGACCTCGACGAAGGACCCGAAGTCGGCGTTCTTGACGACACGGCCTGTGACGACTTCGCCGACGCTGTGCTCCCGCACGAACTTGTCCCACGGGTTCTCGGCGAGCTGCCTGATCGAGAGGCTGATGCGCCGTTTCTCGCGGTCGACCGCGAGGACCTTCACCTCGACCTCGTCCCCGGGCTGGGCTGCTTTCTTCGGATGGACCGGTCGGCCCCACGCGAGCTCCGAGCTGTGCACGAGCCCGTCTGCCCCACCGACGTCCACGAAGAGACCGATATCCGTGACGCTGCTCACACTGCCGGAGACGACCTGGCCCTCCTCGAGACTCGCGAAGAGCTCGTCTGCCTTGGCGCTTCGCTCCTCTTCGAGCACAGCCTTGCGGGAGAGCACGATCTTGCGTCGTTTCGGGTCGGCCTCGATGACTCGGCAGGACAGCTCTTGGCCGAGGTAGCCGCTCATGTCGGACACGGGTCGCAGGTCGATGAGCGAGGCCGGCAGGAAGGCATCGACCCCGATGTCGAGGCGCAGCCCTCCCTTCACGACCTCTGACACGGTGGCCGTGATCGGCTCGCCTGCTTCGATCGAGGGCCGGAGCTTCTCCCACGCCTCCTGCTCGGCGAGTCGCGTGAGAGAGAGACGGGGGTGGCCGTCGGGGGCGTCCGTGCTCGTCACGACGACCCGGATCCGCTCACCGATCGTGACGACTTCGTCTGCGAAGGTGTAGGGGGCGTGCACCACCTCACGCACGGGGAGGACGCCCTCCACGGGTGCCGCGAGGTCCACGATCACCGTCTCGAGATCGATCTTGACGACGTCGCCGTCGATGACGTCACCCTTCTCGAAGGGCAGGTCTTCCTCCCACGGCAGACGGGGCACCGGTTCCACCGGCGTCGCGTCTGCACCCGGGAGCGTGTCCGCTCCGACCTCGGTGTCGGCGTTCTCGTCGACCAGCGCGTCGGTGGTTACGTCGGGAGAGGTATCCGCAGCCGGCGTCTCGCCAACGCCCTGCTCGATGATGTCTTGGGTGGTGGTTGTGTCGTTGCTCACGATCGAGGGTCAGCATAGAGGGATCGGCCGAGACGCCGACAGGCCGTCAGAGCCCGAGTCTCAGTGATCGGAGCTCTTGCGGGGCGGCCTGTAGAACATTGCGAGCTGCGCACCGGCGACCGCAGCTCCGAGGAGTGCGATCGTTCCCCCCCACCAACCCTCCAGCCACGCCTGGGCCGTGAGGTCGAGAGCCGCGTCGACACTCCACTGGCCGGGGCCGAGGAGCCCTATCGCGACTGCGACGGCACAGATCGCGAGGGCGTACTCGACTCCTTCCTTGACGATGAAGAAGCCGTGCTTGCGGTGATGGGTCACGATTGCGACCGTGAGCAGACCCACGAACCCCGCCGCGCTGATGGGGGTGAGGAACCCGCCTGCGAACATGATGCCGGCACCCACTTCCGTCAGGGCCGCCATCCACGCCTGGAACTGCCCGTGACGGAGGCCGAGGCTCTCGAACCACCGGCCTGCACCCGGGATGCGTCCGCCTCCGAAGATGTGGTTGAGGCCGTGCGCGAGCATCATCGTCCCGAAGTAGACGCGGAGGAGCAGGAGTGCCGTATCGGCTGCCGACCCGGTTTCGACCATCCTCGGTTCTCCTCGCGCCACCCTGCCCGCGAAGAAGCTAACGCGACTACCGGCACGCGAGACGGATGTGTCAGGCCACGAACCAGCCGGTCGCGATCGCGGCGGCGGCGATCAAGCAACCACCGGCACAGAGGCCACCCACAAGGCCTTTGGCGAGCGGGGAACGGGGCACGAGGAGCTCACCGCCTGCTCCGAACACAGGCCAACCGCTCAGGATGTACCGGGACATCGAAAGGTGACTGCCCGTGAAGAGGGGGAAGCAGACCATGGACAGCGCCCAGAGCCCCGCTTCGACCGGCCACGCGCCGTTGCGACGCCTCGCCCGCGCGAGCAGCCAGACCGAGGCGCCCACACCGAGGAGGAGGCTCAGCATGTCGAAGGCCGCCTCGAGGCGGGCAGGCGTGCCGTAGCCGGGACCTGTGATCTTATTCCACGCATCGAGGGGCACGATCCAGGGTGGGGCGGGTCTGCGGCCCCACGGTCGGCCCGCACTGAGGAAGCTGAATGCGTCACCGGCTTGGACGTGCTGGGCGACTAGGACGGGCACGAGACCGAGCCCGGCCGCGGCGTACGCGACGGCCACCCAGTCCAGCCTGCGCTGCTGCCAGATGCGCATCCCGACGAGGAGGAGGACGAGGAGGATGCCCGGCACGCGGGCCATCGTCGCCAGGGCCGCTCCCGTCACGACCAGACCGTGCCGATCACGGCGGAATGCCCACAGGGCGAGTGCCGAGGCGGCGACGAAGAGAGCTTCGGTGTAGAAGGACCAGAGCACGTAGGACGTGGGCCACACGAGGAGGAGCACGAGGGCGGTCCGGGCGATGCGCTCCCCGCGCCACTCCCGCACCGCCACGAAGAACGCACACACGGCGCCCAGCGCCGCCGCGTTCGTGACGAGCAGGACGGCGACGAGCTCGGTGCGCACCACCCAGAGAACCGCCTGCGTGAGCCACGGCAAGAGCGGGAAGAAGGCCGTGGGCTGGGCAGAGGACGGCAAGGCATCCGGCATGTAGGCGTATCCGTTGTGCAGGATCCCGAGGTACCACTGGCCGTCCCACGCCGTGATCATGTCCGTCGGGTGGCCCGAGAAGAGCCACGCGACCGCCGCCCACACGACGCGCCACACGACGAAGGCGGCAACGGGGAACCGCAGGGAGCGGACGAGGTCCGAGCGCCACACGGATCGGGCCGGGTACTCCGCGTGGCGTCCCGGGCCGGTTCGGGTGGCTGCCGTCATCGGCATCGTTCAGCTCTGCCCCGGGGCGGCCGAACCATCCGGCACCACTGCGCCGGACTCCCCACCCTCGGCCATGGCGGCCATAGCGTCGAAGAGGGTGATGGCGTCGAAGGGCGCATCCCACGCCTTGCCCTCGAACTCGCGGTAGGCCCGGTCGACCCCGAACACCATCCGTTCGGGCTCGGCCCAGTCCGCGTAAGGCCCCGGATCGATCGCACGTGCCGCATCGATCACCGAGATACCTGCTTCCCAACGCTCCCTTGCCTCGCCGATCAGCCATTCGAAGTACTCACGCATCTCGGTTGCCGCCTCCTTGCCCGCGAGCGGGCCGTGCCCCGACACGACGTGCTCGACGTCGAGGGACTCGATGAGGCGCATCGCCTCGATCAGATTCGCGTACGTGCCTTGCCACTCGAGGGGATGGCAGAGGCGGAAGATCACGTCACCCGCGTAGACGACGCCATCGGCGGGGACTGTGACGATCACGTCTCCGGCCGTGTGCGCCGGCCCCACGTAGCGGGCCTCCACCTCTACGCCGCCAACGTCTCGTGTGAGGGTGTCCTCCATCACGGTCGAGGGCGGTGTCGGCACTATGCCGTCGAAGTCGAACGGTTCGGCGAGGCCACGCAGGTAGCGGCCGGCGGGGAGGGCATCGAGGTCACCCCGCTGTGCGGCCCGCAGGAGCTCGAGGACTGCCGTGTTGCCCATGGCATCGGCGCAGAGGCGGTGACCGATGATCTCGGCACCCTCGACGAGCTGGTTGCCCCAACAGTGGTCGCCGTTGTCGTGTGTGTTCACGAGTGTGCGGATGGGCATGCCGACCTGACTGGCGACTGCCTCGAGGAGGCGCCGCGTATGGGCGAGATCGAAGAAGGTGTCGACGAGGAGTGCGTCCCCGCCACAGCCCACGACACCCGCATTGCTGAGCCCGAATCCCCAGTCGGGCTGCAGGTACGCCCAGGTGTGCTGCCCCAGCCGGGCCAAGCCCTCCTGGTTCTTCGTCCGACCGCTCACCACGCCCCTCCTCGGCCCGAAACCTGGCTCGGAGTCAGGCTATCGGACCCAGGTTCTGCCGCCCTCACTTCACAGAGGCTCGGAGAGGGGCGTGTCGCCGGAGCCGTCCAAGGGGGACTTCACGGTATTGTTCCAGTGTTCCCTGGGGAATCTCGAGGAGGCCTCCATGCCTACGGGCGAAACGATCGCGGACTCCGAGCTCGCCCGTCTCCTCTGGAACCTTGCAGATGCCGTGATCATCTGCGATCCCGCTGGTGACATCGTCTACTGGAACCCTGCGGCGACACGGGTCTTCGGTTGGACCGCTGCCGAAGCCCGGGGAGGCTCTTTGGATGTCATCATTCCCGAGCGCCTGCGCGCCCGTCACTGGGACGGCTACCGGAGAGTGATGCAGACCGGAGAGACCAGTTACGGCGACAGGCTCCTCGAAGTCCCGGCAGTGCACCGGGACGGGCGCACGATCTCCATCGCGTTCACGGTGTCCCTCGTCACGGATCCAGCCGACGGGTCGGTCACGGGGATCGCCGCCGTGATCCGGGACGACACCGCCCGCTGGCAGGAGCGCCGCCGCCTGCGAGCCGAGCTCGCTGCCGCGACGCAGCCGTCCGTCACCACGGGAGAGTGAGCCTGACAGGGGCCACTCCCTGAGCTGTCGGCCCACATGGGGACATGCGCTCAGCTCTCGGCTGCGCGGCGCTTCTCGAGAAGCTCACGGACCTCGGCCTTCTTCGGCTTGAGACTGAACGTGAGTGGCATCTCGTCGAGGACGACGATCTCGCGTGGGCACTTGTACGGGCTGATCCGTTCGCGTGCCCAGGCGAGGAGCTCGTCCGCGGTCGCCTCCGAGCCCGGCCCCAGCGACACGGCGGCGACGGGGACCTGTCCTTTCGTAGCATGCTCCACGCCGACGGCGACGGCGTGCTCCACGGCAGGATGCTCGTAGAGCACCGTCTCGATCTCGCCCGACCCGACCTTGTAGCCACCCGTCTTGATGATGTCCTTGGCACGGTCGACGTAGAAGAGGAGACGCCACTTCCCCTGACGCACCCAGTCACCTGTGCGGTACCAGCCGTCGACTACGGCCTCCGCAGTGCGCTCCTCGTCTTTCCAGTAGCCGGACATGAGCGAGACACCTCTGAGGAGGAGCTCACCCACATGACCGCGGGGCACGTCCTCGAGCGTGTCGGGGTCGACGATCCGGTACTCGACACCCGGCATGACCCAGCCGATGCAGGACTCACCCTCCGCCGGCTCCTCGACCGGGCGAGGAGGCGTCATGGCGACGTAGCTGTTCGCCTCGGTCATGCCGTAGCCCCTGATGAAGAAGGCATCGAGCCCGAGGAATCCGCCGAAGATCTGTTTGCGTCCGTACTTGCGGAAGCGGCGGATGAGGTCGTTGTCGAACGCGTCGGAACCACCCGCCCACACCCACATCGAGCTCAGGTCGCGATGCTCGGCCCCCGCTTCCTCGAGCATGCGGTACATGGCGGGCGAGCCCACGAACATCGTGGGCCGTTCCTCCTCGATCAGATCGAGCACCCTGCGCGGGTCGAAACGTGACACGAACAGCGTCGGTGTGCCGAGGGCGATGTTCATGAGCATGTTGACGTACCCGCCCGAGTGGGCGACGGGCATGAGGAGGAGAGCGAGTTGGCGTGGCATCACGGGATTGAACGCCGAAACCGCGGCCATGCGGCGCACCGGTGTCATGACCGACCGGTCGGAGAGACTCGCACCCTTCGGCCGGCCCGTCGTCCCCGACGTGTAGAAGATCGTCGCGATCTCCTCGAAGTTCGTGCGACGGTAGGGGTGGTGCGCCTCTGACGCGGCCACGAACGCGTCGACCAGGGACGTCGTGCCGGGTGGCGGGTCTTGCGTGTCCATGACGAGGACCTTCTCGGCATGCGGCACCGTCGCAGCCCGGCCCTGCAGGTTCTGCTCGAACGTGACCGTGTCACAGATCAGCACGCGTGCCCCGCTGTTCTCGAGGATGTAGTCCACCTCGGGACCGCGCAGCATGAAGTTCATCGGGATCGGGATCGCGCCGAGTCGTGCCGCCCCGAAGTTGACGAAGACGGCCTCGACCCTGTTCAGGGACAGGATTGCGACTCGATCCCCACGCTTCACGCCGAGCGAGGTGAGGGCGTTGGCGATGCGGGCCGTGATGCGGGCCTGGTCCGCGTATGTGATGCGCCGCGGGCCGAAGCCCGGCAGGGCGACGTCCCGGTCGAGATGGAACAGGGTTCGGGGTCCGTGCGTCCTCGCGAAGGCCTCGGTGAAGCTCGCGTAGGAGATCCCGGCACGGCCGCGCACGAACTCGCGGAACCGGCCCCGTGGCCTCGGCTCCTTCTCGTCGATGCTTCTCACGGTGCCTCTCGTCCGGACCCGCCTCAGCCACCCATGCCTGTGGAGCGGGCGATGACCAGGCGCTGTATCTCCGATGTGCCCCCGGCGATCCGCATCACGCGGACGATCCTGTACATCCGCTCCACCGGAGACTCCCGCATGTACCCCATGCCCCCGAAGATCTGCACGGCCCGGTCCGCGACGCGTCCCACGGCCTCGGTCGCGAACAGCTTCGTCATGGACACGTGGCGCATCACGTTCTCTCCCGCATCCGCCCGCCATGCCGTGTCGTAGCACATCGACCGCGCGGCATAGAGATCCGTGAGTGAGTCGGCGATCATCCACTGGATCGCCTGGTTGTCACCGATCGGCCGCCCGAACTGGACACGTGACTTCGCATGCTCCGTCATGAGGTCGACGAGCCGGCTCATCACGCCGATCGCAGTCGAGGCGATGGCGATGCGTTCGTTCGACAGGAAACGGGCGGCGTAGGCGAAGGCCATCCCCTCCTCTCCGACGAGGTTCGCCTCCGGCACGAAGCAGTCGTCGAAGAAGACCTCCGTCTGGAGGTGGTCGTCCCCCATCGACCGCTGCACCTTGCCGATCTCGAGACCATCCGTCGGCTTGTCGACGAGGAGGATCGAATGGCCGTGCTCGCTGCGGGTGAACACCTGCATGAAGTCGCAGTAGGGCGCATTCGTGATGTAGTGCTTCTTGCCGTTGAGCACATACCCGCCGTCGACTCGCTCCGCCCGCGTCTGCACGCCGGACAGATCGGAGCCCGCGTCGGGTTCGGACAGGGCGATGCACGTCGTCTTCTCGCCCCGCATGAGCGGCATGAGGTACCGCTCCTTCTGGTCCTCGGTCCCGAGCTCGTAGAGCATGTGATTCGGCCCGAACGGGAGGTCGCCCATCATGAGCATCGAGAGCCACGCTCCGGCTCCGGCGACGGTCTCTCGCACGAAGCACATGCCGAGCTCACCGAGGCCGCCCCCGCCGATCGATTCAGGCATGCCGAGTGCGTAGAAGCCCGCCTCCACCGACTTGTGCATGATCTCACGTGCGACACCGACGAGGTGTGCCGTCACACCGTGCTCGAGGAGCTCCTCGCGGTGCTTCTCCTCGAGCGGTCGCACCTCACGATCTATGAACGTGCCGATGGCCCGGCACAGCTCCTGGATCTCGTCCGGAACCGCGAAGTCCACAGTGTCCCCTCTGCTGTCCCGCCGCTCAGAAGAGCCCGAGCAGCTTGGCGATGATCGTCTTCTGGATGTGGTTGGTCCCCATGCCGATCGGGCCGAGCATCGCCGCCCGCGCGTAGCGCTGCATGTCGTACTCCATCGTGTAGCCCCAACCGCCGAGGACCTGCATGCCGTCGAGGCACACCTTGAGGGCCACCTCGGTCGCGAACGTCTTGGCCTCGGCGCCCTCCATCGAGCACGCCAGGCCCTGATCCTTGAGCCATGCCGCCCGGTACGCCATCATCTCCGCCGCGTCGACGTGGATCTTCATGTTGGCGAGCTGGTGTTGGATCGCCTGGAAGTGCCCGATCGGCTGGCCGAACTGCTCGCGCTGCTTCGCGTGCTCGAGGGCGTCGTCGAAGGCCTTGCGTGCGATCGCCGTGTAGAGAGTGGCGACCATGATGCGCTCCATGTCGAGGCTCATCCACATCTGGCCCCAGCCGTTCCCGACGGCCTCCTCGCCGCCGATGACCATGCCCCGCGGGACGCGCACATCGTCGAAGAAGATCTCGAAGAGACCGACCGCCCGGCTCCCCACTTTCTCGATGCGGTTGATGGTGATCCCGGCTGCGCGCCTGTCCACCATGAAGATCGTCATGTTGGAGTACGGCTTGGGCTCACGCGGCCCCGTCCGTGTGACGCACATGATGTAGTCGGCGATGTCGACGCCGGAGATGAGCGTCTTCTGGCCGTTGAGAACCCACTCGTCCCCGTCGAGGGTGGCGTTGGTCGTGATCGCAGCCGCGTCGGAGCCGGCGTCGGGTTCCGTGAGGGCGAAGCACCCGCGGATGCTGCCGCTGATGATCTCGGGCAGGAACTCGCGGCGCTGTTCCTCGCTCCCGTTGAGAAGGATCATCTCGCCGGCGAAGAACACGGGCATGAGGAAGCAGGCGGCGGCTGCCTCGCTGCCGTAGGCGAGCTCGTCGCAGAGGATCGCGAACTCGAGGGCGCTGCCGCCCTGCCCGCCGTAGGCCTCGGGGAAGGGCACGCCGTAGAACCCGGCGTCGGCCATCTTCTTGGCGAGCTCGTAGGGGAACTCGCCGGTCTCGTCGAGTCGGCGGTCCATCTCACGTGACGTCTCGCGCTCGATGAACTCGCGGATCGAGCGGCGGAACGCCTCGTGCTCGTCGCTCGTGGTGAAGGGATTCACGGTTTCAGTCACTCGACTCCCCCGGGTCGGCGGGACGGCTTGGCATCAGCACCCCTTCCAGACGGGTTCGCGCTTCTCGGCGAACGCCTTCGGGCCTTCCTTGGCGTCCTCGGTGGAAAAGACCATCGCCGCGTGCATCAGCTCCTGCTCGTAGGCCTGCTCCAACGGCAGGGCGAGCCCGTCCAGCACGGACTGCTTCGTCGCCCGCACGGCGACGGGGCCGTTCAGGAGGATGCGTTCCGCAAAACCCCGCGCCTCGTCGAGGACCCGATCCCGCGGCACGACCTTGTTCACGATACCGACGCGCAGCGCCTCGGCTGCCGGCAGGGGGTCGGCGAGGAGGAGCACTTCCATCGCCTTCGCGTACGGGATCTGACGGGGCAGGCGCACCGTCGTTCCCCCGCCGGGGAACAGGCCGCGGCGCGGCTCGGAGATCTGGAAGGCCGCGTCTTCGGCGGCTACGCGCAGGTCGGTCCCGAGGAGCATCTCCATACCGCCGGCCGCGCAGATTCCGTTCACGGCCGCGATCACGGGCTTGTAGAGGGGGAAGTTGCGCAGAACAGCGGTCAGGGCCGCCGTGGCCGGGATGTCGGAGACGTCGGGCAGCGTGCCCGTGCTGCGTGCTCCCCGCTCGTCGAGCACGGCCTCGGCCGCGGCAACCGCGACCGGAATGAACTTCTTGAGGTCGGCACCGACGCAGAACACGTCGTCGACCCCGGTGACGATCGCCACCCAGAGGTCGTCGTCGTCCCTGAAGCGCTCCCACGCCTGGGCGAGGGCACCGAAGTGGGGCAGGTCGAGGGAGTTGCGCGCCTCGGGACGGTCGATCGTGATCGTGAGGACCCTGCCGTCCCGTTCCGTGTGAATCGCCATTCAGCTACCCCGGTTCTCCCGCCACACAAGGGTGAGTGCGTACCGCCCCGGCAGACTTCTCGCTACCCGGGTTGGCACGTCCCGTACCTCGAGCCATACAATCAGGTTTAGACACACGTGTCCAATCGCACGTGTCACAGGAGGGCTTGATGGCGAACGTTGAGGCAATCGGCACGGTGATCGGGAAGGTGTCCTTCCCTGTCGAGCTCGGCAAGGTGCGCGAGTTCGCGAAGGCTGTCCATGCAGGCAACCCGGAGTACGACCGGAACGCGCCCGACGGGGCCGTCGCACCTCCGACCTTCCTCATGACGATGTCGCTCTGGGAGCCCGAGGGCGGCCCCAACATGCCCGACCTCGGCATGGACTGGCTGCGCGTGCTTCACGGCGAGCAGGAGTTCGAGTACTTCGCTCCGATCCGGGTGGGTGACACACTCACGGTCACGACCCGGATCACGGACGTCTACACGAAGCCGAGCTCGAAGGGCGGCGAGCTCTCCTTCGCCGTGTTCGAGAGCGAGTTCGAGAAACAGGACAGCGACCGCGTAGCCGTCTCACGCATGATCCTCGTCGAACCACCCAAGCGGAGCTGAGCATGACGACGACACCACCCCGACTGACCGTAGGTACCCGCGGGCCGGACTGGTCCAGCGACCCCCTCACGCGCACCGACTTCGTGCGCTACGCCGGCGCCTCGGGGGACATGAACCCCGTGCATCACGACGACACCATCGCGCAGGCGATCGGCAACCCCAGTGTCTTCGCGCACGGCATGCTGACGGCCGGCCTCCTCTCGTCCTACCTCGTCGACTGGCTCGGCGTCGGGACGTTGCGGTCCTTCAAAGTCCGGTTCCGCGAGAAGGTCCTTCCGGCAGACGTGCTCACGTGTCAGGCCGAGGTCACCGACGTGGCCGCAGGCAACGATGGGAAAGTCGCGACCATCGCGTGCTCCGTCGTGCGCGAGGACGGATCGGTCGCGATCGAGGGCACGGCGACCGCCGCCTGCGCTCCCTGAGGAGCAGCGTCACATGGCCACCGCACCCAACATCGACAGGGAACGAGGCCTCTCCGACGAGCTCGCCGACCAGATATTCGAGGCCGCGATGCGAGTGTTCGCAGAGCGCGGCTTCGCCCGCGCCAAGGTGGAGGAGGTCGCGGAGGCGGCCGGCTTGGCACGGGCGACGATCTACTACCACTTCCGCACCAAGCGTGACCTATACGTGTTCCTCCTCCAGCGCGGAATCGAACAGATGGCCGTCCACGTCGAAACCGAGGTCGCAGGGATCGAGGACGGCCGCGAGGCAGTCGAGAGGCTCGTGGCGGCACATGTCGACTTCTTCGACCGCTATCAGGCCTTCACGCAGGTCGTCCTCCTCGAGACGTGGCGCATCGACCCCGAGGCCGACATCACCCCCGAACGCATCCTCGCACCCGACCTCGCCGTCGTCGGGCAGGTCCTCCAGAAGGCAAGGAACGAGGGCGTGGTCAAGAAACTGGACTCGGGAGTGCTCGTCTCCTCGTTCTTCGGCCTCGTCGCCGCCGCCGCCATCTACTTCGCCTCCTACCGCACCGAGTTCCCCCATGCGCGCATGAAGAAGGCGCTCGTCGAGATCTTCCTGCACGGTGTCCTGCGGGAGGCAGATTGAGACCCGCTCTCTTCTCGACGGCCACGCTCGCCGGTGAAGGCCGGCAACGCCTCGAAGCCGACTTCGACGTCACGGTGGAGTGCTGGCTCGATCCGGCCCCGCCGCGGATCATGGGCGACGAAGAGCTCGCCACCCGCTGCGGCGACCTCGGCGTCCGCGTGCTGGTCGTCGAGGCGGACATCGTCGGCCGCGCCGTCTTCGAGTCCCTCGACGGCCTCGCTGTCGTGGTGGCGACGCGGGGTGACCCCTGGAACCTGGATCTCGAAGCAGCCACGGCTGCGGGCGTCCTCGCCCTGCGCACACCCGGCCGCAACGCGGCCGCGGTCGCCGAGTTCACGATCGGCCTCATGTTCGCGGCTGCCCGCGGCATCGCCCGTGCGGACGCCGACGTACGGGCGGGCCGATTCGTCGATGCCGACCGCATCCCCCAGCAGCGATTCCGTGGTCCGCAACTGACCGCGAAGACGCTCGGCCTCGTCGGCTACGGAGCAGTCGGCCACGAGACGGCGTGGCGGGCACGCGCCCTCGGCATGCAAGTCCTCGTCTACGACCCCTACGCCGACCCGGCCGACATCCGCTCACACGGAAACGAGCCGGTCGCAGAGCTGAAGGAGGTGCTGCAGCGCAGCCTCTTCGTCTCGATCCACGCCGCCAAGACCGACGAGACCGTCGGCATGATCGGCGAGGACGAGATCGCGCAGATGCCCGACGGGGCCTATCTCGTCAACACCGCCCGCGAGGCGATCGTGGACCGGGCCGCGCTCACGGCCGCCCTCGAGTCGGGCAAGCTCGCCGGGGCGGGCCTCGACCACTTCGAGGGCGAGTTCCTCGACCCCGCCGACCCGCTCTGCTCCCTTCCCAACGTCGTCCTCACACCGCACATCGGCGGCGCATCCGTCGATGCCGACATCACGCACACGACGATGGTCGCCGACGCTCTCGCCGCCCTCCTCGCGGGCGCAGAACCCGCCGGGATGCTCGACGCGTCGTGCCTCTCCGCGGCGAGAGAGCGGCTCCGGGCGTGAGTCGTGTCCTCGTCCTCGACACGGGATCGAAGACCGTGCGGGCCGCCTGCGTGGAGGACGGGCTGCTGGTCACGTCCGCATCCGTTCCCCACGTCCTCGTCGAACCGGCGGATGCGTTCGCCGGCAAGGAGTGGGACCCGCAACAGCTGTGGCAGGACACGTGCCGCGCGATCCGAGAGGCGTGCGCGGACGTGCCTCCGGATGTGGTGGTCGCCTCGACGCAGCGACTCGCCGTCGTCCTCCTCGACAGCGCCGGCCATGCCCTCTACGCAGGCCCCAACAGCGACGCCCGCGGCCTCCTCGAGGCAGTTGAGCTCATGCGCGCACACGAACCGCACATGTCGGCTGTGACGGGCCACCGGCCCCCGATCGTCCTCGTGCCCCCCCGGATCGCCTGGATGCGCAAGCACCGACCCGCACTCGCAGACTCGATCCGCACCGTCCTCTCCCTGGCCGACTGGTACGCGTACCGCCTCACACGTGAGCTCTGTGCCGAGCCGACGCTGGCAGGAGCGAGCGGTCTCCTCGACGTGTCCACGGCGCGTTGGGCCGCTGACGTCGCCGCCTGGGGTGTCGATCCCGCCTGGCTCCCCGACCTGCGGCGGCCCGGGGACCTCCTCGGCCCCGTGACCGACGAGGCTGAGGGCGAGACCGGGATCCCGGCGGGAACGCCCGTCGCTGTCGGTTGCGCCGACACGATGGCCGGTCTCCTCGGCATGGGGACGGTCGATGCCGGTGCCGTCGGTGTCGTCGCCGGCTCCACGCTCCCCGTCATGGCGGTCCACTCCGCTCCCCCGCAGGATCCCTCGAACCGCTGCTGGCGGGGCTGTCACGCCCCCAGGGATCGCTTCGTCCTCGAGGTGAACGGTGGCGAGGCCGGGATCGCCCAGGCGTGGCTGGCCGCGTTGCTCGGCGTCTCCCCCGAGGACTTGCACGTGCTCGCGGCGGAGGCGGCACCGGCGGAGCTCCCGCCTGCCATCCTCGGCCCGGCCCCGATGGACTTCTCCGACATGCCGCTCGCGATCCAGGGCGAGCTCCGCGTCCCACTGCCCGTGGGAGTGCTCGGCCCCGGCAAACCCGGTGTGGCACGGGCGTTCGTCGAGAACCTCGCGTACGCAGTGGGCCGGGCCCGCGACTGGCTCGACGCAGACGGGATCGCGAGCCTCGACCTCGGGGGAGGCCTGTCCGAGTCCGGCCTCCTCCCCACCGTGCTCGCTTCCGTCCTCGGTATCCCTGTCCGGCACCACGGCATTGGGGTCACGACACGAGGCGCCGCCCTGTGCGGGGAAGCCGCCCTCGGGCGGATCTCGGACCTCGCGGAGGCCGGCCGTGACCTCGGGGCCGCCGCCCCGTCGGTCGATCCCGACCCGGCCTGGATCGACACCTATGCGGCCGGGTACACCGCCTGGGTGCAAGCCCACGACCGCGCACTCGCGAACGCGATTCGCATATCTGCAATGACCTGACCCGGGCGGGTCGAACCGAGGAGGTGGACCACGTGAGATACGAAGCCGAGAGAACCGCCGTCGTGTCGACAGCGCGCGAACTGTTCGAGCGCGATCTGGTCGCGGGCACGTCGGGCAACGTGAGCCTGCAGGTGGAGGATGATCTGGTCGCGATCACGCCCCACGGCACTCGTTACGAGACCATGCAACCGACCGACATCATCCTCGTGGACCTGCAGGGTGACGTGGTCGAGGGCGACCTGCAACCCTCGGTCGAGACCGCGATCCACCTGCGTGCGATCGCGGCCCGCCGCGACGTGACGGCCGTCGTGCACTCGCATCCCCTGTACGCGTCGATGTTCGCGCTCGCGCATCGCCCCATCCCCGCCCTCATCGACGAGTTCGTCGTCGAGTGCGGCGCCGAGATCCCGTGTGCCGGATACGCGATCTCGGGCACCGACGACCTGGCCCAGAACGTCGTCGCGGCACTCGGCGCGTTCGGACGGGCCGCCCTCATGGTGAACCACGGTCTCGTCGTCGCCCACACCGATCTCGACCACTGCCTCGCGCTCACGGCCGCCATCGACCGCACAGCACACATAGTCCTAGGCGCGGAGTCCCTCGGTGGCGCCGTTCCCCTCCCCGCCGAGGCCGCCAACCTCTACACGGCCGTCTACGAGTACAAGGTGAAAGAAGCCAAGGGCGAGACCTGAACGCGACTGGGTACCTGAGCGGCCGTATACGGCCGCTCAGGTACCCAGGTCGGGTGTGGGTCGGCGCTCAGGCGGCGCTGATCCCGAAGACCGTCTCGGCGTTACCGCACAGCACCTTCTCGCGGTCGGCGTCGGGCAGGTCCTTCACGGAATCGGCGATGAAACGCTTCGACTCCGGGTACGTCGACGTCGGATGCGGGAAGTCCGCCTCCCACATGATGTTGTCGACACCGATGGCATCGCACATGGACTGCGTGATGCGCTCGTACCAGAACGTGACGTACACCTGGCGCTTGAAGTACTCCGACGGCTTCATCTCGAGGCCCTCGTTCCAGAGCCGCTGCCGGTCCCACTGGTGGTCCGCCGTCTCGAGGAGGTAGGGCACCCAGCCCACACCGCTCTCGACGGAGATGAACTTGAGATCGGGGAATCGCTGTGGCACGCCGGAGAAGAGCAGGTTGGTGATGTCTGCGATGTTGCTCGTGATGGCCGTGGTCGAGACCATGGCGAGCCGAGAGAACGGGCCGTAGCCCTCCCATGGCTCGGGTACTGCCCCGTGCGACCCGATGTGCAGGGCGACCGGGATGCCGAGCTCCTGACACGTGTTCCAGAGCGGGTCCCAGCCGGGGTCGTTGAAGTCGAGCATCCCGAATGCCTGCGGGGCGGACGACCACATCACGGCCTTGTGCCCGATGCCGACGGCCCGCTCGACCTCCTCCGCCGCGAGCCGCGGGTCCCAGAGTGGTGCCAGCGCCTGGGGCACGAACCTGTCGCTGACGGCACCCCATTCCTCGGCGACGTAGTCGTTGTAGGCCCGGATGTGGGCAAGGCGCATCTCGTCCGTGCCCCGCGAGGACATGAAAGGCCCGCCCCCGAAGCCCGAGAACTGCGGGAAGAGCACCTCCACGTCCACACCGTCTGCATCCATCACCTCGAGGCGGCTCACCGGGTCGTAAGCGGCAGCGGGTAGCTCGTCGTAGGTGTCGACGGGGCCGCGATCCTCCCGACACGCCGCCGCGCTCGTGCTCACCTTGCGCACCGGTTCGCCTGCGTACACCCACCAGTCCACACCGTTGTCGTCACGGCTGAGCTGGAGGGCGTCCTCCTTCATGCTTTCGGGCAGCCTGGACGTGAACGTGTCCGGCCGCTCGATCACGTGATCATCGACTGATATGACCTTGCCTGTCATCCTTGTTCCCCTTCGCTCTCGTTCGCCGCCTTCAGCCGGCACACTCCTCGAAAAACGCCTGCAGCGATGCGTTCAGCCGGTAGAACGTGTCCATGCCGAGCTGAGTTGCACCGCGCAGATGGACGCGGTCGTCTGCCAGGACCAGGGTGTTGAGGGTGTGACTCGGATCGGCCCGTCCCTTCTCGACGACGTGGGCGATCAGGTCCTCCCAGTCCCGGCGGTCGGCCGCCAGGTAGTAGTCGCAGTCGGGGCCGTCGAGACGCTGCGCGTCGACCTCCTCCACCGACGTGCACTCGAAGTCCCGGAAGCCGAGGAGGATGGCCGCCTCGGGTGAGCCGTCCTCCCCGTCGACACGGAAGCCGACGCGGGCATCGTTCATGCCGAGTCGCCTGTAGCGATCCGGGTCGGCCTGCATCGCCGCCGCCATGTCGTCGAACCAGGCCTTGGTGAGGGGTTGGGCCCCCACGGCACTCGTCATGTCGTCTCCTCCCCCTTGCTGCCCTGTCCGTTTCCGAGGCCGAACACACGCATGGCATTGCCGGCCACGATCGCGTGCCGCTCTTCCGGCGGCAGGTGCCCGAAGTGCTCCTCGAGGATCTTGCGGGAGTGCGGGAACGTCGTGTCGCTGTGCGGGTAGTCGACCTCCCACATGATGTTGGCCACGCCGATCGAGTCCCGGGCCGCGATCCCGGCATCGTCCACGATGAACGTGGCGACCATGTTGTCCCGGAAGTACTCGCTGGGACGGCGCGGGATCTCGGCGCCTGTCCAGAAGCGGTGCCTCTCCCACGTGTGGTCGAGTCGCTCGAGGAAGTAGGGGATCCAGCCGATGCCGCTCTCGACGGAGACGATCGTGAGGCCGGGGTGGCTGTCGAGCACACCGGAGAAGATGATGTTGGCGAGGGCGCCGTAGTTCGAGAGCGGTGCCGTGGCGACGACGGTCTCGGCGGCGAGATGGTCGCCTCCCGCCTCGGCACCGATCAGCTCGCTCGCCACCTGGCGGGCGAGGGATCCGCCGATGTGGGACGCAAGGGGCACGCCGCACTCCTCCGCCGCCGCGAATACCGGGGTCCAGTAGGCGTCGCCGATGGCGGGGAGGCCTATCGCGTGCGGGAGGCCCGGGAAGAGCGCGCCGCGGTGTCCGAGCTCGACGGCACGCACGAGCTCGGCGGCCGCAGCCTCCGCGTCCCACAGGGGCAGGATCGCCTGCGGGATGAGTCGCTCGGGATCGGTGGCGCAGAAGTCCTCGGCGAGCCAGTCGTTGTATGCCCGGACGCAGAAGGCGCCGAGCTCGGAATCCTTCTCGCCGATCATGGCGAAGGTGTTGCCGGCGGGGCCGGGCAGCGTGCCGAAGAGGATCTCGGCGTCGACACCGTCGGTATCCATGTCCTCGAGGCGGGCGACCGCGTCGTAGCAGCCGGGCCGCATGTCGGCGAAGCGGGCCGCCTTGGCGGTGAAGTCCTCTGCCTTGCGTCCCGCCATAGCCGACAGTCCCGATATCGGGCGGCGGCGGCCGTCGATCTCCCAGAAGTCGCCGTCGTCGGTCGCCACGATCTTGGGCACCCGGTCTCGCAGGGACGCAGGCGCACGTGACTCCCAGACGTCGGCCGGTTCGACGACGTGGTCGTCGGTGGATATGACTTCGTATGTCCTCACGGCATCGGCCTCCTCTCGCTTGCGCTGTCTCGAGACATCTCAGATGGGGAGCTCTTCGGGGTACATGCACCGGTCGGTGCGATCGAACCCCGCCTGCTTGATCCGCATGAGGTACTCCTCACGCATCTTCCGGTAGAGCGCCTTGTAGACCTCGAGGCCCTTGTCCATGCCGTCCACACCCTCACCGGCGAGGATCGCACACGCCTCGAGCGTGGTCGGGTGGAGGAAGAAGAAGCTCGTGAAGAACATCTCCGAGATCGAGGCGAGGTAGTGCAACTCCTCGAGACGGCGCTCGACGTCGGGTGCGTGCTCGATCATGTACTTGAGGTGCAGCGTGCCGTAGGCGACGTGGCGCGCCTCGTCCTGCATGACCATGCGGAAGATCTGCTTGTCGACGTCCGTCTTGCCGAGGAACTCGCCGAAGCGGAACATCGAGAGGATCGCCCCCTCGAACACGACGTGGACGCCGTAGGACGTGAAGGCCCACGAACCGAAGAGGATGTTGTCGGCGAGCGAGCTCTGCTGGGCGAGTTGGCTGCCGAAGTTGATCGCCTGGCCGAGCCCACCGCCGTTCGCGAAGATGCGCTTGCGGAAGACCTCGGTGTGGCGTGCCTCGTCCATCGCCTGGGAGGCGAGGAAGAGCTTGATCTCGTGGAAGTAGGTGTTGAACTTGGGGATCCAGCTCGCGAGCACGTCGGTCGCGAGGTATTCGGCCATCGTGAGGAAGGTGTTGAACTGACAGAGAGCCCGCTCCATGTCGGGCGGGAGCTCCTCCATGCGTGACCACTCGATGTCCTCGGTGGCGCTCCACTGGCGGCTGCACGCCTCTTCGTAGAGGGGAACGAGGTTCTCGGCCCAGACCTCCCACCGCTCGTTGATGCCCCAGTTCACCGTCGTGGGCTCACGTTCGGTTCCTCCCCCGCGCGGGGCGGCGAGGGGCGGCGCGAACGCCTCCGGGAAGAGACCCGACGCCTTGTCGATGTCCATGAGGGTGAGCCCCCGCCGTGAGGGTTGCGCCCGCACCCCCCACTGACCCCAGCGGGTCCCGTCCGGCGCGGCGTTGAACCAGCCGAGATCGAAGTCACCGTTGCGGACGCGTCTCGCGTATTCGTCGGCGTTCAGTTGCTCGACGAACTCCGCCTTCGTGGGCAGGGCAGCGAACGCGGGGACCTCGCGGATCTGTGAGAACGTCGAGACCATGTCAATCCCCCATCGCAAACTCTGACGTTCATGTCATACAACTTGACCTTGTACGTTCGACAGAGTAACAAGCATGTCAGCGTGATAGCCATGGGCCGAAAGTCCCAAGATCTCAGGACCAAAGGTCCCGGATGTCGTACAATAGATCCTTGTACGATTTGCACGTGGTCAGGCCGCCCTGCGTGCGGCGAATCCGGAGCGAGCGAGGGGGCGAAGCGTGGGCTACCAGATCGGGATAGACGTCGGGGGCACGTTCACGGACTTCGTCCTTGTCCGCCCCGACGGGACATTCGACCTCACGAAGACGGCGACGACCCCGTACGACGAGTCGAAGGGCGTCGTGGCCGGACTCGGCGACATGGCTGCCGCCGAGGGGTTGTCACTGGCGGACCTGTTGCACGCCACGGATGCGATCGTGCACGGCACGACAACGGCCGACAACACCCTCATCCAGATGAACGGGGCGGCCACCGGCCTCATCACGACCGAGGGGCACCGTGACGAGATCGAGATCCGTCGCGGTTGGCGGGAGGACATCTGGGACATCCACCTCGGTCCACCGGAGCCGATCGCGCGACGCCGTCACCGCATTGGTGTGCCCGGACGGCTCGATCACAAGGGGAACGTGCTGGTGCCACTCGACGAGGAGGCGGCGCGCGCGGCCGCGCGCCGCCTCCGTGCCATGGGCATCGACTCGATCGCGGTCACCCTCCTGTTCAGCTTCGTCGACCCGACGTGGGAGGCGCGCGTAGGCGAGATCATCGCCGAGGAATTCCCTGACGCACTCGTCAGCCTTTCACATGAGGTGGCGCCGTCCGCCCCCGAGTTCGAACGCACGTCCACGACCCTCGTCAACGCCTACATCGGCCCCCGCGTCGTCGAGTACCTGCAGCGACTCGAGGAGGAGCTCGAGAAGGCGGGCTACGCGCACCAACTCCTCGTGATGCTCTCCAACGGGGGCATCGCCACGGTCGAGGCGGTCTGCCACAGGCCCATAACCGTCCTCGCCTCCGGCCCCGCCGGCGGCGTCGTCGGCGCGGCCGACACGGGGCGGACCGCGGGGTCGACCGACTTCATCTCCGTCGACATGGGCGGGACCTCCTACGACGTGTGCCTCGCGCGAGGCGGCCAGCCCGACGTGAAGTCCTTCTGGAACTGGATCCATCGCTACCTCATCACGATCCCGGTCGTCGACGTCCTCTCGATCGGGGCCGGGGGCGGCTCGATCGCCGAGGTGAAGGCCGGTGGACTGCGCATCGGCCCCGAGTCGGCCGGAGCCGATCCCGGGCCGATCTGCTACGGCAAGGGTGGGACGAAGGTCACGGTGACCGACGCGAACGTGTATCTGGGGTATCTGAATCCTGAGGCGATCTGCGGCGGCCGCTTCGCCCTCAGCGCGGAGAGAGTCGCCGATTCCATCAACGACCAGATCGCCGGCCCGCTCGGCATCTCGGTGACGGAGGCCGCCGCCGGGATCTTCCGTCTCACGAACGCCCAGATGAACCAGGCGATCCAGCGGGTCAGCTCCGAACGGGGTCACGACCCACGCCGCTTCGACCTCATCGCGTTCGGGGGCAATGGGGGTGTGCACGCGCCAGCCCAGGCGCTCGACCTCGGTTTCCCCCGTGTCCTCGTGCCCAAGGCGGCACCCGCCCTGTCCGCCCTCGGCATCCTCCTCGCCGACCATGTCGTCGACAGGGCCAAGGGCTGCGTCTCCCAGGTCGAACGCCTCGATCTCGGCCTCGCGAACTCGATCCTCGCCGAGATGCGCCTGGAGGCCGAGAAGGAGCTGGCCAACGCGAACGTCGCCCATCACCAGATCGGCCACACGGCCACCGCCGCGTGCCGCTATCCGGGCCAGACGTTCACGCTCGACGTCCCCGTCCACCTCGACGAGGACACCTTCACCGAGAAGTCGCGCTCCGCACTCGTGGCGGACTTCCACCGCCTCCACGAGGAGCTCCACACCTTCGCCACGCGGGACGAGCCGGTCATCATCGTCGAGCTCAAGCTGCGGGCGACAGGCGAGACCCCCCGGCCCCGCATCGCGCCCCTTCCCGCTGCCGACACGTCTGTCTCTGACGCCGAGAAGGGACGCCGCAAAGCGTACTTCGACGGGGATTTCGTGGACGTGGCGGTCTACGACGGCACGAAGCTCCTGCCGGACCACGAGATCGCAGGCCCGGCGATAGTCGAGGAGACCTTCACGACCGTCGTCCTCCAGCCGAGTCAGACAGCCGTCGTCGACGCCTTCGGCAACTACGTCATCACAGGGGGTGCGGCATGACCACGACAACACGAGCCCACGAGGTCGACCCCATCACGACCGAGGTGATCCGGGGCGCCATGGAGACGATCGCCTTCGAGATGGCGGTGCACGTCAGCCTCACGGCCGTCACGCCGATCCTGAACCAGTCGAACGAGCGCAACGCGTCGATCCTCGACGAGACGGGCCGTCTCGCCGCCATCTCCGTCGGCGTTCCCCAGCTCATGCTCACGTCCCGTGGCCCCGTGAGCTTCGCCCTCGAGACCTACGGGCGCGACGGGTTCGCGCCGGGAGACATCATCGCCGGCAACGATCCGTATCACGGCGGCGGGCACCTGCCCGACTGGAACGTCTTCTCACCGGTCGTCTGCGACGGCGACCTCATCCTCTTCGCGTCGATCCAGTGCCACCACGCCGACACCGGCGGCGAGACCCCCGGCGGCTACTGCGTGAGTGCAATGGATGTGTGGGCAGAGGGGTTCCGTTGCCCCGTCATCAAGCTCGCCGAGGCCGGTGAGGAGAAGGAGGACCTGATCTACCTCCTCCAGACGAACAACCGCGTGCCCACGTTCACCGCCGATCTGCGAGCCCAGATGGGCGCGGCCCGCCACGGTGCGAAGCGCCTCACCGAGCTCGTCGAGGAGTACGGGCCCGAGACGGTGCGGGCCGCGGTCGACGCCTCGATCGAGCTCACGGAACGCCGCATCCGCGAGGAGATCGCGACGTGGCCCGACGGCACGTACGAGGCCGAGTCCTTCATCGAGCACGACACGATGGGAAACCAGGACGTGCGCGTGCACTGCCGGGCGACGATCGACGGCGAGCGCCTCATCCTCGACTACACGGGTTCGGACGACCGGCAGTTCCTCACGACGAACGGGACGCTCGCCAACACGCGGGGCATGATCCTGTCCCAGCTCACGACGATGTTCGACCCGACGATCCCCAAGAACGACGGCCTCTTCTCGTCTTTCGAGATGGTGATCCCCGAGAACACCTGCATCAACCCGGCACCGACGCGACCCGTGTCCGCAGGGACACACCATCCGGGTGTGGAGGTGTCCGAGGCACTCTGCCTTGCGCTGAGCCAGGCAGTGCCCGAGAGGTGTCAGCCCCAGATCTACAAGGCAGCGATCCCGACGATCATCTTCGGCACGAATCCCGAGACAGGGCAGTTCTTCGTGGACCACTCGGTCGACAGCCTCGCCACGTGCTCGGCCGCCCGGCCCTCGGGGGACGCATGGGGAGGCATCCCGACCGCGTTCGGCAACCTCGTCCTCGCCACGGCCGAGGTGAACGAGAGCCTCCTCCCCCACCGGCAGCTCTCACGCGATCTCATGACGGACAGCGGGGGCGCAGGCAGATGGCGCGGGCAGCCCGGCTCGAGGTACGTGAAGGAGGTCACGGCGACCTCCTCCGTCTACACGTGGGTCATCGGCATCCGCTATCCGGCCAAGGGCGTGAACGGCGGTGGCCCCGGGTCCCGCACGCGTCTCGTCCTGCGGGCGGGCGGCGAACACGAGTACGAGGTCGACCACACGGCCTTCTACATCGAGCACCAGCCCGGCGAGAAGATCATCTGCGACTACGCGGGTGGCGGCGGCTGGGGTGATCCCCTCGACCGTGAACCGGAGCGGGTCCTCGACGACGTGTGGGACGAGTTCGTGTCCGTCGAAGCCGCAGCCCGCGACTACGGCGTCGTCGTCACGGGCTCGCTCGAGGAACTGGACCTCGACTTGGACGTCGACGCGACAGCCGACCTCCGATCCCGGATGCGTGAGGAGCGAACCGCATCGGCGTGACCCGCACGCAGGATTCGGCCCGGGACGCCATGACCAGGACCGTATCCGCGCTCGTACTCGAATCGGCCCACAGACTCGTGCCGCGCGAGATCCCGCTGCCCGAGGTCACCGACGACACGGCCCTGCTCCGCGTCGAGGCATGCGGTTTGTGTGGCACAGACCACGAGCAGTACACAGGCCACATTCCGGCCGGATTCGCCTTCGTCCCGGGCCACGAGACGGTGGGTGTCGTCGAGGCGATCGGTGACGCGGCGTCCCAGCGCTGGGACGTGAGAGCGGGGGACCGCGTCGCCGTCGAGGTGTTCCAAACCTGTCGCGAATGCGGGCCGTGCGAGCAGGGTGACTACAGGCACTGCACCCGTCACGGCATCACCGACATGTACGGCTTCATCCCCGTGGACCGGGAGCCCGGGCTCTGGGGCGGCTATGCCGAGTACCAGTTCCTCGGTCCCGACGCCATCTGCCACAAGGTCCCGGCCGGACTCGATCCCGTGCTCGCCACCCTCTTCAACCCGCTCGGGGCGGGTGTGCGATGGGGCGTGACCCTGCCCCACACCCGGTCAGGCGACATCGTCTGTGTGTTGGGACCGGGGATCCGCGGGCTCTGCACCGCGGCGGCCGCCAAGGATGCCGGCGCCGCGTTCGTCTGCGTCACGGGAGCAGGCGCACACGACGCCGCCCGCCTGCAGGCAGCCCGGGACTTCGGCGCCGACCTCACGGTCGACGTGACCGAGACCGATCCCGTCGACGCGCTGAGGCGCAACGTGGGTGCCCTCGCCGACATCGTCGTCGACGTGACCGCGAAGGCTCCCGCCGCATTCGCCCAGTCGCTCGCGCTCGCCCGGGCGGGCGGCACGGTCGTCACCGCAGGCACCCGCGGCATCCCGGACGTGCCCGGCTTCTCGCCGGACCTCATCGTGTACAAGGAGCTTCGCATCCTCGGGGCACTCGGTGTCGACGCCCCCGCCTACACCAGGGCGTTGGAGATCCTCGCCGCGGGCCGCTGGCCCTTCGACGACCTCGACCGGGCTGTCGTCGGTCTCGCCGGTGCCGAGGCCCTCATCCGGCTCATGGCAGGCGAAGAGGAGGGCCCCCGCCCGATCCACGGCGTCATCTGCCCCTGGACATGACGCGCCGGCTCGCCTGGCTTCCCTTACTGATTGATCAGTCAGTAAGGTGGTCATCACGTGGGCGTGTTGAAACACAACAGACGTGGTTGAGTACGCCCACGTGGATGGAGGGCCACGTGGATGGAGGGCCACGTGGACGGAGGAGAGGAAGGGAAGTCACATGTCGATCAGCACCCGCCTGACCGAGATCCTCGGTGTCGACCACCCCGTCATGCTCGCCGGCATGGGAGGGGTCGCGTTCGGTGAACTCGTGGCCGCCGTCTCCGCCGCGGGTGGCTTCGGCTGCATCGGTGCCGCGGCCATGACGCCCGACGTCATGGAGAGCGAGATGGCGCTGGTCCGCGAGCAGACGGACGCGCCCTTCGGTGTCGACCTCCTCACGGCCATGCCCGGAGACCCGATCCCGCTCGTGAAGAAGATCATCGCCGGCGGCGCATCCGTCTTCGTGGCCGGGCTCGGCGTGCCGACCGAGGTGATCGAGCTCTGCCACGACAGCGGTCTCCTCGTAGTGAACATGTGCGGCAAGGTCGAGCACGCCCGCCGTGCCGTGGCAGCGGGCTGTGACATCGTCGTGGCACAGGGGACAGAGGCCGGTGGGCACACGGGCAAAGTCGCGACGATGCCTCTTGTCCCCCAGATAGTCGATGCCGTCGGCGATCAGGTCCCCGTCGTCGCGGCCGGCGGGATCTTCGACGGACGCGGTCTCGCCGCCGCCCTCACCCTCGGCGCCGACGGCGTGTGGGTGGGCACACGATTCATCGCCACGCCCGAGGCACGCGGTGCGGCTGGTTACAAGGACAAGCTCCTCACCGCGGCCGAGGACGGCACGACGATCACGCGTGCCTACTCCGGCAAGACGATGCGCACCCTCACCAACGACTACACGCGCTGGTGGGAGGAGCACGCCGACGAGCTCCAGCCGTTCCCGATGCAGATGGCACGGTCGTTCCAGGACGGCGCCCTGCACCTCGGGGTCGACGAGACGGTCGTCGGCATCGACCCCGACAAGGAGTGCTTCCCGGCCGGGCAGGGCGTGGGTGCGATCACCGAGATCGTGCCGGCAGGCGAGCTCGTCGCCCGGTTTGTCGCAGAGGCCGAGGACGCCCTCAGGCGGGCGTCGAAGACGACCGTCTGAATCGGCACCGGCCTGCCACCCAGGTCTCGTCGACCTGCGGTGGAGTCTCGGCGTCGAGCGCACCCCGCAGGACGACCAGGTCCGCGCGCAGGCCGGGCCGGATCGATCCCCTCTCGCCGGCCTGCCCGCCCGCGATCGCGGCACCGTGCGTGTATGCGTGCAGCCAGTCCTCGTAGGGCAGGGACTGGCAGGCGGGCGCGAGCGGCGCCTCACCGGGCGCATGCCGCAGTGCGCCGATGGCGGCCGTGAGGACGGGTTCGTGGAGTGCGCACGGGTCGTCGCTGCTCGCCGCGATCGGCACACCGGCGTCGCGCAGGGTCGCGAACGGCATCCAGTCCATCCCGGCGAGGTCGAGGCTGCCGAGGTACCTCCCGACATGGCGCACGAACCCGGGCTGCACAACCGCCACGACTCCGAGATCCGCCGCGCGTCGCGCCTGCTCCGCCGACAGGAGGCATGCGTGCTCGACGCGGAGGCGCCGCCCTGCGGTCTCGCCACCGGCGGACACCCATGCGTCGAGGGCGAGCTCGAAGCCCGCGTTCCCGAACGCGTGCACCGCCACGTCGAACCCCGCACCCAGCGCGAGGCGCATGTCGTCTGCGAGGCCCGGCATGAGCGTCCCCAGCTCGAGATGCGCGCCGCCCAGGTCCCCGCGCACGGCCGGCGCCACCCCCCCGTCGGCAAAGAGCTTCACGGCCCCCGTCCGCAACCAGACGTCACCCTCGCCGGTGACGGGTCCGTCGAGGCGCGCAGGGTCGAGACGGGCGAGGAGGGCACGTGGATGGGGCATGGCGACGACACCGATCGGCAGTGTGGCCCGACACGCCATGTCTGCGAGAACGGCCTCGGCCTCGGGAGGGCAGGCTGCGTCGTGGACGCAGGTGATCCCGTCGGCGAGGAGGGCCTCGGATCTGGCGACGATCGCAGCCTCGAGTCGTTCGGGTACGAGCTCCGCCGCGACGGCCGCGGCGCAGGCGTCACTCCACGCCCGCTCGACGAGGATGCCGTTCGGCGCGCCGTCCCCGGCCCGCCCGACCTCCCCGCCCGGCGGGTCCGGTGTCCCACGGCCGATCTGCAGGATCTCCAAGCCGCGCCGGCACACGGCGGCGCGGTGGAACGAGAAGTCGACGGCGATGACCGGCTTGTCGAGGCCGGCGGAGTCCAGCACGTCTGCGTCGAGGTGCAGGCCGGTGTCGAGCTGGTTCCACCCCCACGCCCGGACCCAGGGCTGCTCGGGGTGCGCGGCTGCGTGTGACACGAGCCGCGCCACGGCCGCGTGGGGGTCCCGCACGGATGTGAGGTCGACCCAGGCGGGGAGGAGGGAGGCGAGGGTCAGGTGGTTGTGGGCGTCGATGAATCCGGGGACGAGCGTGCGGTCCGCGAGGTCCACACGCACCGCCTCGGGATACGCGTCGATGAGGTCCCTACCTCCTGTGGCGAGGACCCGCCCGTCCTGCACGATGACCGCAGCGGGCTCGACGCCGGATCCGTCCATCGTGAGGATGCGGCCACCGGAGAACGCCACACCAACGTCGACGCCGGACTCAGCCGCAGTCACGTCCATGCCTCAGGCGCCCCCTTCTCGTCGAATGCGGCTGCCTGGCTGAGGAAGCGGTCGCCGAGGACCGGTCGCAGCCGCCACACCCACCGGAAACGCCGTGGCACGAACGCGTCGAACCGTCCCGTGTCGAGGAGTCTAAGCACGGCATCCGACACCGCCCCGGCCGGTGTGCGCCTGCCGTGGTAGGCGGACGCCTCCTGCCCCGGAACGTCCCAGAGCGGGGTGTCGATGACACCCGGATGGACGACGTGGACCTTGATCCCCGAGCCACGGAGGTCGATGGCGAGAACCTCGGCGAGACCGGTCATCGCATACTTGCTCGCCACGTATGCGCCCTCACGGGGCGCCGGGAGGCGGCCCGCCACCGAGGAGACGAAGACCACACGTCCCTCACGCTGCTCGAGCATGGCGGGGAGGACCCCGAACGTGAGTTTCGCCGCCGACAGGAAGTTGAGCCGCATCGCACCCTCGACGTCGTCGAACGTGAGATGGTCGGCCCGGATGCGGTACGGGCTGCCGGCGTTGTTCACGAGGACATCCACGCCCCCCAGGACACGCGTAGCGGCCTCGATGACGCCGGAAACGGCCCCGAGGTCGGACAGGTCGGCAATGCACACCGCGGCTTGCCCTCCACACCGCTCCGCCACGGCGGCGAGCTTCTCCTCGCTACGCGCGACGAGGAGAAGCTTCGCGCCCCGCGCAGCCAACCTCACGGCGAGGTCGGCCCCGATGCCGCTCGACGCTCCCGTGACGACGATCCTCGAACCCCGATACGCGAATCTCTCACCCACGCTGTCCCCCGTTCCGGTCACGTGGGCGGATTCAAGCAGCCGCGACGTGTCCGATCCACCTCCCGCATCACGCCCGACGTGCCCTGCGGGGCACTGCCAGTTGAGACTCACGCCCGAACGCGAGAGAATCTGGGCACGGCACCTAGGAAACGGGCGGAGGGCGGCGGTGTGACGACATTCGACGGGGCGGTCGCGCTCGTCACGGGCGCGGGATCTGGGATCGGACGTGCAACCGCGCACCGCCTCGCCGAAGCGGGGACAGCCGTCGCCGTGTGCGACTGGGACACCGACCGGGCGGACACGGTCGCGGCCGAGATCACGGATGCCGGTGGCCGCGCCCTCGCCATGAGCGCCGACGTGAGCAAGCCCAAGGACGTGCAGACCGCAGTGGACGCCACCGTGGACGCGTTCGGGTCGCTCGGGATCCTCGTCAACAACGCCGGCCTCAGCACGCTCTCGCCGATCGAGGAGATGCTCGAGGACGAATGGGAACTGGTCCAGGACGTTTGCCTCAAGGCCGTCTATCTCGGTATCCGCTTCGCGACGCCACATCTCCGACGGGCACAGGCCGGGGGCCGCATAGTCAACACGGCATCGATCAGCGGTATCGTCCCCTCGGCGGGCGAGGCCCACTACGCCGCCGCGAAGGCGGGTGTCATCGCCCTCACACGTACCGCCGCGATCGAGCTGGGACCCGAGATCACCGTCAACGCCGTGGCACCGGGAACGATCGCCACCGGGCTCACACGGGGCCAGCTTGCGATCGGGAGCGAGGTGGATCGCATCATCGACAAGACCCCCGCCCAACGCATCGGCGACCCCGACGACGTCGCCGAAGTCATCGCCTTCCTCGCGTCTCCGGCCGCCCGCTTCGTGACCGGGGTGACGATCCCCGTCGACGGCGGTCTCAGCCTCCGTTCGAGCGGTGTGGACACAGCCCTTGCCACCGTGCGGGCGATGGGGGTGCGCTACGGGACGAGCGTTGCCGGACATCCCGTCGACGCGGCGTTCGGGTCCGATACCTGGCTCGGAGAGATCACGTCCGTGACCGCCTCGGACGCCGACTTCCGCGAGAGGGCGGATGGTGTCGACATCCGTCTGCAGATCACCGCAGGCACCACCGGCTTCGGTCTGGAGATCGGCGGCAACTCACTGCGGTCCACGTGGACCGGTGCACGCGACGCCGGCACCGTCGACCTCACGGTCGCCGCGGACGAGGAGACGTGGCGGCAGATACTCACGGGCCATCTCGACCCCGCAAAGGCGATGACGATGCAGCGCCTCTCGGTCGAGGGGGACATGGAGCTCCTCACGCAGTCGGCAGGCGCGCTCCTGCGCCTGTTCGAGCTCTTCGTCGCCCGTCCACCGCGCTTCCCCTGAGGCGGGATTCCCCTCAGGTGAACCGGAACAGGACCTTGACGGCGCCACTCGCGGCCTTGTCGGCGAGGAGGGAGTAGGCCCCCTGCCAGTTCGCAAAGGCCACCTCGTGCGTGACGATCGCCGACACGTCGAATCCCTCGGCGAGGAGATCGAAGTAGTGCTCGAACGCGTGCTTGTGCACACCGTCTCTCGTCTCGAACCCGAACGCGTTCGATCCGCGGACGCTGATCTCCTTGAAGTACAGGGGCGTCCACTCGAACCGCTTCGGCGCCTCCACCCCTGATATCGCGATGGCCCCTTCGACACCCACGAGACGCAGGGCGGTCTCGACCGTCTTGGGCTTGCCCACCGTGTCGTAGACGACGCCGGGGCCGTCGAGAAGCCAGCGTTTCCTCGACCACGCCGTGAGCGGTTCGGCGTGGCAGAGCGCCGCCACCGAGTCGACGAGTGCGTCGGGCGCGGGTCCGAACACCTCGTCGGCACCGAACTTCTTGGCGAGATCAGCACCCACGTCGTGCTTGCTCACAGCCCAGATCTCGAGATCGGGATGCAGGTGACGGAGCAGGGCGACCGCGGCGAGGCCGAGTGTCCCGCACCCGTAGACCAGCGCCGGCCTGTTCGGATCAGGTGGTGTGCGCAGGACGTGACGCAGGGAGACGCTCACCGGATCGGCGAGGACGGCCTGATGCGGGGTCACGCCGGCGGGCACCGCATGTAGCTGCGACTCGTGGGCGCTGAAGCTCTCCGCGTGCACGCCGCCCCGGTCGGCGCAGTTGCCGAGGTGGATTCCCCGCGCGAAGGCGCCGTGCGTGAAGTTGCGGCAGTGCGAGGTGTCGCCGTTGCGACAGGCCACGCAGAGCTCCTCGATACCCCTCGTGCGGCACGGCAGCCACGGGTCGAGGACGACGAGCTCACCGGTGTCCCGGCGGCGGGCCAGTGCTTCGTGGCCGAGAATGTGGGGCAACGAGATGAGGGCCGTCATGGGGTTGTCGAGCGAGCCGTGCAGGAACACCTGCTTGGCGTCGGAGCCGCAGATCCCGGCCAGTTGGGTGTCACAGGTCACCCACCCGTCTCCCGTGAACGGTTCCGGTACCACCTCCATCCGGATCGGTGCGGATCCCGCCACGTATGCGCGTCTCGAGAGGAGCGATGCCGCCTTCGTCACGGCGATCCTCGGAATGTTCTGGCGGAAGACGAGCGCCTTCATGAGCCCCCCTGCACGATCGCCGCATTGTCCCTCATCCGAGAGGGGGCCGTCCACGCCACGTTCACGGCTGCGGTCGGGACGCGGCTCCCACGACGAGGGCGTCGGCAGCCCAGACTCCGTCGGGTGTCACGAGGAGGGGGTTCACGTCGAGCTCGGCGATCCTCTCGTCCCCTGTGAGGGAGGCGACGGCGAGCACGGCGTCGACGAGAGCGCGGCGGTGCACGGGCTTGGCGCCCCGCGCCCCTTCGAGGAGCGGCGCGCTGCGCAGTCTCGCCAGCATCTCGTCCACCATGGCGCTGTCCAACGGCGGCAGGCCGAGGACGACGTCGTCGAACACCTCCGTGTAGACCCCGCCGAGACCGACTGCGATCACCGGCCCGAACGTCTCGTCCCGGCTCATCCCCACGATGATCTCGACGGCGTCGGTCACCATCTGCTGCACCGATACGCCCTCGATCTCGGCTTCAGGGAAACCGGCCCGGGCGGCGGCGATCAGCTCCTCGGCCGCGGCGCGGGCCGCCTCGCCACCGGCGATGCCGAGCCGCACGAGTCCGGCATCGCTCTTGTGGGGTATCTGCGGTGACGAGATCTTGAGGACGACGGCCTCGCAGCCCGTCCTGTCCATGATCGCGTCCGCCGCGTCCGCCGCCTCCGCCGGTGTCGCAGCGAGCATCTCGGCGACGACCGGGACCCCGGCCGCCTCGAGCACGCGCCGCGACGCATGCTCGCTCATCGTCCCGGCCGTGACCTCGTACGTGTCCGGATCCGTGAGGCCCATCTCGATCTTCACATCCGGTCTGTACGTGCCCGCGAAGTGCTTGTAGTCGAGGAACGCCCTCACGGCCTTCGTCCCGTTGCGGGCACCCCGCGTCATCGGCACGCGCCGCCGGCAGAGGATCCGGTACCCCTCGTCGGCGAGCGGCGACCCCCAGAAGACGACCACGGGCACGTCCGTCCGCTCGACGAGATCGGCTATGTCGGTGCAGAGCATCTCGGACATCGACTCGAGCACGCCGGTGATGGGGATCACCACGATCCCCGTCGCGGGATCCTCGACCATCGCGTCGAGGATGTGCGGGTTCTCGCCGCTGCGAATGTTCTGGCCGCCGTTGTCGACGGGATTCGACACCTGCAGGTAGTCCGGGATGTACTCCCGGATACGTGCCTGGGTCGTGTCCGACAGCCCGGGAAGTTCGATCCCGGCCGCCCCGAAGAGGTCGGCGACGTGAGCGCCCGTCCCGCCCGAGATCGCGTAGATGACCGCACCGTCGGACTTGGGTTCGGGCAGGAGCGTGAAGAGACCGGCGATCTCGGCGACCTCGTCGAGGTCCTCGCACCGGATGACCCCGTAGCGACGAAAGACGGCTTCGACCACGCGGTCCGAACCGGTCAGGTGGCCCGTGTGGGCCTGGGCCATCTTCGCGCCGGCATCGGACCGTCCGACCTTGACGCACACGACGGGTACGCCCCGGGTCGCCGCCGTGTCGAGCGCGGCCCGCGTCCTCGCGGCGTCCTTGAACCCCTCCACGTACATCGCGATCGCGCCCGTGTCATCGAGGCGGGCGAAGTGGTCGATGAAGTCGGCTGCCTCGAGATGCACCTCGTTGCCGGTTGGGGCCCAATGGTTGAAGGCGATGCCGAGCTGCTCGGCCTGGACGATCGGGCGCCCCTGGTGACCGGACTGGGTGATGAGCGCCACCTTGCGCCCGGGCCTGTCCTCGAACGGCTCGAACGCGTTCGCGTTCGTGTTCGGCCCGAAGATCGTGATACCGGCCTCGTCTGCGATCCGGGCGACCTCCGCCTCGCGGGCGGCACCCTCCTCCCCCACCTCCGAGAACCCGGCCGTGAAGATGAGGGCGAAACGTGTGTTCTTCTCGCCGGCCTGACGCAGCGCGCCCTCGACGTCACCCACCATGATGAGGGCGAGATCGATGTCGTCCTCTGGCAGGTCGCCGATCGTGTCGAAGCAGGGGATCCCGTCGATGTCGTCCGCGTTCGGCGTGATCGGGTAGACGCGGCTGCCCCGCGGCGTCATCCTCGCATGCACCTTCTTGAAGAGGTTGTACCCGCCCCGCTTCGGGTTCCTCGAGACGCCGATCACGGCGACCGTCTCGGGATTGAAGAACCTGTCGAGATCGACTGCGTGATCCGCCATCGCCCCTCCGTGCCGCATGTCGTACAAGGAACCTTAGACGACCTCGGGTCGGGGCCACCATGCATGCATTTGGACAGGGCCACAGGTCGTGCAAGAATCACTGAACGACATGAATGGGGGCCTGCCCGGTCCCGAACGGAGGTCCGTGTGGAGTCCACTGCAATGCCGCCCCCCCCGACGCACACCGTGCGCACCAGGACCGGAGCCTCCCGTGCAGGCACGTGAGGCTGTCATCTGTGACGCCGTGCGCACACCGGTCGGGAAGCGCAACGGCCGGCTCGCCGGCTGGCATCCGGCCGATCTCCTCGGCTTCATCCTCAACGCGATCCTCGAACGCAACAGCCTCGACCCCGAGCTCGTCGACGACGTCATCGGCGGCAACGTAACGCAGTGTGCCGAACAGGGCGTCAACGTGACACGCAACGGCTGGGTCTCGGGCGGACTGCCCTGGACAGTGCCGGCGACGACGGTCGATCGCCAGTGCGGGTCGTCCCAGCAGGCAGCCCACTTCGCCGCCCAGGGGGTGATTGCCGGCGCCTACGACCTCGTGATCGCGTGCGGGGTCGAGTCGATGACGCGCGTCCCGATGTCCATCAACGCCTGGGGCGGCGAGAGCCCCTTCGGACCCGGTTTCCTGGCTGCGACGGACGGGCAGCTCAAGACGCAGTTCGAGGTCGCCCAACACATAGCGGACGAGTGGAAGATCACCCGTGACGAGATGGATGCCTTCGCCCTCGAGAGCCACCGCCGCGCCGCGGCCGCGATCGACGCCGGTGCGTTCGAGCGTGAGACCGTCCCGATCCACATCCGCGATGCCGAGATGAACCCCACGCCCGAGGTCATGCGCGTCGACGAGGGCCCGCGCCGCGACACGTCCATGCAGAAGCTCGCCTCACTCCGGTCCGCCGTCGACTGGGACGAGACTGGCGCTCTCGCCCCCGACATCACGGCCGGCAACTCGTCCCAGATGTCGGACGGCTCGTCCGCCATGATCATCGCGTCCCGGGAGACGGCCGAGCGGCTCGGTCTTCCCGTACGGGCCCGGTTCTGCCACTTCACGGTTGCCGCCGAGGACGCCGTGTGGGTACTCACCGCCCCGAACCGCTGCACGCGCAAGGCCCTTGCCCGCTCCGGCATGCAGATCGACGACTTCGACGCGATCGAGGTCAACGAGGCGTTCGCCTCCGTCGTGCTCGCCTGGCAACGCGAGTTCGCCGCCGACCCCGAGAAGTTGAACCCACGCGGGGGCGGCATCGCGCTCGGCCACCCGCTCGGCGCCACGGGTGTGAAGCTCCTCACGACGATGCTCCACTACCTGGAGGACACGGGCGGGCGCTTCGGCTTCCAGACCATGTGCGAGGGGGGCGGCCAGGCGAACGCCACCGTCATCGAACGCCTCGGCTGATCCGCATCCCGTTCGGGTTGTGGGCTCAGGCCGATTCCTCGGCAGGGCGCTGGCCGACGAGATCGGCGAGACGTGCCAGCGTCTCACGCAACTCGGTGTTCTCGGCCTCGAGTTCGGCGACGCGGCGGCGGAGTCGCTCGACATCGTCGTCCTCCCGCTTCGCGTGGAGGTCGATGAGCAACTCCTCGTACCGCTTGATGAACGCGTCCGCGAGATGGCTTCCCCCCCGGCCGTCGGCGCTCGACTCCGTGCCTTCGATCGGCTTGGCCGAGCGGACCTGGATGACGGAGGGTCGTCCGGCCGCACCCTTGCGCAGCGTCACGACACGCCCCGCCCGCCGCAGGGCCTGGAGTCCGAGTTGGACGGCTGAAGCCGACAGTTCCGTCTCGTCGGCGACCTGGCGCACGGACATCTCCACCGTGCCCTCCGCCGAGGCGGCCGCGGCGAGCGCGTGCAGAACCTGATTTGCGTATGAGATCTCGTAACGCTTCAACGCTCTCCGTTTCGAGGTCGTACAAGAAGTCTTGCACGAACTGGCGTCCGTGGCCACAAAATCGCCCGTCTCACGCTCACATCTCCTCAGCGGGCCAGGTTGAGCGCGATCAGGTCGAGCTCACGGCGCGTCTGGCGCCTGCCCTGGGGGATGACGAAGAGCCGGTCGAGAAGACCCGAGAGCGGCCCGAACGTCGTGTGCACGGTGGTCGTGAATGTCACGCGGGTTCCGTCGTCGACCTCGTCGAACTCGCAGACCTCGTTCGCATCGAACATGGACTCGATGTCGACCTCGATGCGGGTCGGCTTGACCGCTTCGCGCACGCGCAGCGTCGCCCACGGCCGGATGGCGAGGACGCGGATCCTGAACCTGTACTCGGCCCCGGCCCCGGTCTCCTGTGTCGTCCGCTCCACGTCTCTCACGTCCGGGTTGTAATCCGCCAGGTTCAGGAAGTCGAGACGGTAGGCGTAGACATCCTCGATCGACGCCTCCATGAGCTTCGTCTCGGTGTAGACGGCCATGACGGCGAAGCGTAGTTGAGGCAGGTGGTGGCCTCGGCCGTATCATGGTCTCGCGAGGGAACGGATACTCGAGGGGGAGAGACGTGCGCTTCTTTGTTGCGGGTTGGTTCGACACCGCCGTGGCACTCGAGGAGGAACGGGTCGAGGACTACGCGACGTCCATGGAGATGCTGCGCAAGTGGCACGAAGAAGGGGTCGTGCAGTCCTTCGAGTTCTTCTCGGACCGCCTCGGCGGCATGGCGATCTTCGAAGTCGCCGACGTCGACGAGCTGCAACGCCTCCTCGACCTCGTGCCCCTCGTGGACGAGGACGCTTTCGCCTTGTCGATGGCGGAGCTCTTCGACCTCCACGACGACGAGCGCACTACCGCGGAGATCGTGCACGAGATCGTGACCCGCCAGCTCGGCTCCTGACACCAGACGTCGCGCGAGACGATCCTTGTACGACACGGCGGGATGCTGGGTAGGATCCGCCCATGGGCGAGTCCGCGTTCGAGACCGTTCACGTGACACGTCACGGCAACGTGGCCCGCGTCACGATGAACAGACCCGGCCAACGCAATGCGCAGAGCATGCAGCTCATCGACGAGCTCGGCGAGGCGATGGCCGTGTGCGACGGCGACGGCGACGTGCATGTGATCGTCCTCGCCGGTGAGGGTCCGGCATTCTCCTCGGGCCACGACCTGAAAGAGCTCGTCGGCCCCACGGCCGACCCCGAGCTCACCGAGCGACGCTCGACCCCGGAGGGCCGCCTCGCCCACGAGGAGGAGCAGTACGTGGATCACTGCCTTGCGATCCACGACCTGCGCACACCCACGGTCGCCGAGGTGCAGGGCCACTGCGTGGCCGCCGGTCTCATGCTCGCCTGCATGTGCGACCTGATCGTGGCAGCGGAGACGGCGGTGTTCCAGAACCCGGTGGTGCGGATGACGGGTGCGGGTGTCGAGCTCCTCGTCGAACCGTGGGAGCTGGGGGCCCGCAAGGCGAAGGAGTTCCTCTTCACGGGTGACCCGATCGACGCGATGGAGGCGTGGCGCCTCGGTCTCGTGAACCGGGTTGTCCCGGAGGGCTCGCTCACTGCCGAGACCATGGCCCTGGCAGAGCGCATCGCGGCGATGCCTCCCGTCACCGTGCAGCTCGTGAAACGGTCGATCAACAAGACGCTCGACCTCATGGGCAAGCGGGACGCGTTCGACTTCCACTTCATGCTCCACCAGTTCGCGCACGACACGGCGACTGCCCGCACAGCCCTCGAGGCACGACGCCAGAAGGGCTCGATGCGGGAGGTCTTCGCCGAGCGGGACAAGGGCTTCGAGTCCTGATGCCCGCCCCCCTCGCCGGGATCCGCGTGCTCGACGTGGGCACACGAATCGGCGCACCGTTCGCGGCAACACTCCTCGCCGAGTTCGGCGCCGACGTCGTCAAGATCGAAGAGCCGGCTGTCGGTGACTTCCTCCGTTCCATCGGGCCCTTCCCATCGGACGGGGCCGGGGGTGATTACTCGCTGTTCTGGGCAACGGAGGGCCGCGGCAAGCGTTCAGTCACCCTGAACCTCCGCAAGGAGGCGGGCCAGTCGCTCTTCCGTCGCCTCGTCGCGACCGCCGATGTGCTCGTGGAGAACTTCCGGCCCGGCACGATGGAGGCTTGGGGGCTGGGGCCGGACGACCTCGCCGACGTGAACCCCCGCCTCGTCTACTCGCGGGTGAGCGTCTACGGCCAGGACGGCCCGTACCGCGACCGACCCGGACTCGACCGCATGGGCATCGGCCTCGGCGGCCTCCTCTACCTGACAGGTGAACCGGACCGTCCCCCACAGCGGCCCGGTGTCGTCGTGAGTGACTACCTCACGGGTGTCTTCAACGCATTCGGCATCCTCCTCGCCTTGCGCGAACGAGACGCGTCGGCAACCGGCCAGACCCTCGATCTGTCGCTGTACGAGTCGATCCTGCGCATCCTCGAGGCCGTGCCGGCCGACTACGACCGGAACGGAACCGTGCGTGAGCGCGACGGCAATCGCCTCGCCACATCCGCTCCCCTCGACAACTTCGCCTGCGCCGACGGCGCCTACGTATGCGTCGTGGCAGCATCCGATCGCCTCTTCGCCCGGCTCTGCAACGCGATCGGGCATCCCGCGCTCCCGACCGACGATCGCTACGACACGCTCGCGAAGCGGGCCCGGGCCGGCGACGACATGAACGCCGTCGTCGCGACCTGGTGTGCGGCGCGGACCTCGGACGAGGTGGTCGAGACCCTCGTGGCAGCGGACGTTCCCGTCTGCAAGGCCGCGTCGATCGCCGACATCTTCGAGGATCCGCAGGTGACCGCGCGGGCGGCGCTCGTCGAGGTTCCCGATCCCGTCGTGGGGACCGTGCGCCAGCAGGCCGTCACTCCCCGCCTCTCCCGTACCCCGGGGTCCGTGCCCCGCGGCGCTCCCCGTCTCGGCGAGCACAACGCCGAGGTCTACGCCGAGCTGGGACTCGACGCCGGCGACCTCGATGCCCTCGCGTCGGCGGGGGTCATATGACAGCCGGACGCGGGCCGCGCCCCGCTGTCTCCCCTGCCTGCCTGATCGGGACGAAGGTCCCTGTCGCCACATCCGGTCTCGACCCTTCAATGGAACCGTGAGCTCACGATCCCCTTCGCACGGCGGCTCGGATCACGAGGCCGACAAGGCAGCGGTGGCCGAGACCGTCCTCGTTCCCGAGGTCGTGGGGGCAGGCCGTCACGAGGCAGCGCGTGTGGATGCCGACGGTGAGACCGGCCTCGACAACGTCGAGGTGCAGGCAACACCCGTCCTCCTCACGGTCGAATCGGAGGGCAAGAAGGCCCGGCGGTGGCGGCTCGTCCCGCTCCCACCCGACATGCGCGTGCGCGAGCGCTTCTACGGCACTCGCGTGGCCACCATCGCAGTGCTCGGCACGATCGTCGCCCTTCTCGTCGTCGGCGGCCTCGCCTTCTTCCTCATGACGCGCTCGACCGGTGACGATGATGGCGGCCCCGCAGGGCTGGGCGACGAACCCGAGTCGATCGAGACGTCACCGGGCGGGGTGAGCACCCTGCCCGGCGCCGCGACGGCAACGACTCCCGATGGTGCCCCCGTCGACGGCACGGCTCCGGGGGACGGGTCGACGGTGCCGGGTGAGACCACACAGCCTGGGGCTGCCCCCGTCGTCCTGCAGCCTGCATTCGGTGCCTACACCTACAAGGCGTCGGGCTTCGTCAAGGACCTGGGTACCCGCCGGTATCCGGCCGAGTTCCCCGCAAGCGTGCGGGCGTCGGGCCGCAGCGGCTGCTGGGACCTCACCGTCCGCTACTTCTCCGATCAGACGCAGACGACGACGTTCTGCGCGGGAGGCGACGGGAGCCTCGCCGACGTGGGTGGGACGTCCTCGATCTCGAGATCGATCGGTGCGAACGAGGCGACGATCACGTGCGAGTCCCCCTCGCAGCTCGTCGTGCCGGGCATGCAGCCGGGGGCGGTGACCTCGAACGCGTCCTGCAGCATCAAGAACTCGAACTCGATGGCGGGGACCTCCAAGTCCGCCGGGCCGACGACGTACGTCGGCCTCGAGAGCGCCACAGTGGGTGGGGAGAAGGTCGAGACCTACCACGTCCGTCAGGACCGCACGGTATCGGGTTCGCAGAACGGCACGACCGTCGATCACCTCTGGATCGCAACGGCGAACGGGATGATCGTGCGCCTGCAGCATGCGCAGACGATCAAGGTGATGCCGCCTTTCAACATCACGTACATCGACGAGCTCACGGCCAACCTCGTGTCGACGACGCCCGGCTGACGGGCCCGCCCGGCCGCGGTGCCCTTCGGTACGCTCGCGGCGATGGCAGAGCCAACGGCAGCCGACGTCGCGGCGGCGCTCGACGCAGAAGCGGAACCCGGCTATGCCGAGCACTCGCAGCGCTTCTTCAAGACCGGCCCGGGTGAGTACGGCGAGGGAGACCGCTTCATCGGAGTCCGCGTGCCCGCCCAGCGCGACGTGGCGAGACGCTTCGCCACGCTCGACCTACATGAGATCGAAGTGCTGCTCGGCAGCGACATCCACGAACACCGGCTCACGGCGGCCATCCTCCTCACGCTGCAGTATCCGAAGGCGGATGCGAAGGGGCAGAGGGCCATCTACGACCTCACCATGCGGCGCCTCGATCGCTTCGACAACTGGGACATCGTCGACACCGTCGCACCCCGCGTCGTGGGCGCTCACCTACGCGACCGCCCCGCCCCACGCGAGGCGCTCCACCGCCTCGCCCGCTCGCCGGACCTGTGGGCGCAACGCATGGCGATGGTCGCGACGCAGGCCTTCATCCGTGAGGGTGACTTCGCCGACACGCTCGCCCTCGCCACGGACCTCCTCGTTCACGACCACGATCTCATGCACAAGGCGACGGGCTGGATGCTGCGCGAGGTCGGCAAGAAGGACGAGCCGACCCTCCTCCGCTTTCTCGACGCCCATGCCGCGGACATGCCGCGCACGATGTTGCGCTACGCCATCGAAAGGCTCCCCGAGCCGGCCCGCCGGCACTATCTGGCTGCGGGCCGCTGATCCCTGGACCTTGTGGCGTTTCTGTGTAATGATGTAAGCATGACAGATCGAGCTGGGCGAGGAGGAACACCCGAGGCGGAGATCTCGGCCTGGTTCGCCGAGAAGGTCCCCGAGTCGTGGTTCGCCGACCTCGACGTGAAGGCCGACGCGGACGAGATACTCGTCGTCGGTACGCTCCCGGACTCCGATCCCCCGCCTGACGGGGAGACCGTGACGTCGTTCCGCGAGAGGACGCGCCCAGAGCGCGTCCGGCTCGCCGAGGGGGCCGAGACCCTCTTTCGCCGCAAGGTGAGTTGGGGCGTACGGGCCCGGGAGGACACGTGGCTCTTCACACATCTCACGGTCCCCGTGATGACGCGGCTCCGCCTCCCCGAGCGTCGCGTCCTCGACACGCTCGTCGAAGGCGGCGTCGCGAGGTCGCGCAGCGACGCCCTCGCGTGGTGCGTGCGCCTCGTGCGCAACCACGAAGCCGCATGGCTCGAGGAGCTCCAGGAATCCCTCGTGAAGGTACGGGAAGTGCGATCGCAGGCACCGGAGGCCTGAAGCCTCCCCGCTCACGACGCACCGCACGTATCCTGACCCGATGTCCACGTCGGAGACGCCCTCTGCACACCTGCCGCTCACGGGGGTCCGCGTCGTAGACCTCACGACGAACATGTCCGGCCCCCTCGCCACGATGGTCCTCGCCGACCAAGGGGCCGACGTCGTGAAGGTCGAGCCGACCACGGGCGACGTGATCCGCACGATCGGCACGGGCCGCAACGGCATGAGTGCGTACTTCGCGAACCTGAACCGCGGCAAACGCGCGATCGGTATCGATCTCACGACGGAGGCGGGCGCTGCCGTGGTCCAGCGCCTCACCACGGATGCCGACGTCTTCGTCCAGAACTTCCGGCCCGGCGTGGCGGAGCGCATGGGCCTCGGTCCCGAGACGATGACCGCCGCCCACCCCCGCCTCGTCTACGCCTCGATCAGCGGCTTCGGACGCGACGGCCCCCTCGCCACCGCACCTGCGTACGACCATGTCGTGCAGGCCCTCGCCGGCTACGCCGCGCTCCAGACCGACCAGTCCGGCCTGCCCTCGCTTGTCCGCCAAGGCGTGATCGACAAGGCGACCGCGTACACCACGGCGCAGGCCATCACCGCCGCACTCCTCGCCCGCACCGAGACGGGGCGCGGTGCCCGCATCGACGTCTCGATGCTCGACGTCGCCCTCGCCTTCCTCTGGCCCGACGGCATGATGAACAACACGATCGTCGAGCCCGACACCGTGCTTCCCCCGGTCAGCCGCAGCTTCCGCGTGACCCCGACGTGTGACGGAGCCGTCGTGCTCGTGACCCTGACGTCCGGGGAGATGAGCCGGCTCGTCGACGCCCTCCTCGACGACCCCGGCGCGCCCGACCTCGCCGACTCTGCCGACCGCATGCGGGACGGCGCGACGGTCATGCGGGAGGTGCGGGCCCGCGTGGCCGAGCTCACCACAGCCGAGGTTGTCGCCCGCCTCACCGCTGCGGACGTGCCGTGCGCACCCGTGCTCGGGCTCGACACCCTTCACACGCACGCGCAGATCGTGGCCGCAGGCTCGATCTCAGCCTTCGAGCATCCGGTGCTCGGCCCCGTGCGACAGGCACGCCCCGCCGCCCGATTCGACGGGCAGGCGGCACCGCCGGCGTTCCCCGCCCTCGACCTCGACACCCACACCGACGCCATCCTCGGCGAAGCGGGTTACGGTGCGGACGCGATCGCAGAGCTGCGCAGCCAGGCGGTCCTCGGCGGCCTCCCCCCGAATCGGCGTCCCGACAGCCGATAGGCCGAGCATGCATTCGGGCTTTCAGTCCACGGTGGAGGCAGCGGTCCCGGCGACGGTCTGGTGGAGGATGCGAGCGGTCGTCTCGACCATGTCCCGCCTGCTCAGGTCCGCGTGCTCGAGCTGGTGGTGGTAGGCGCCGATGCGCTCGAGCATCGCGACGAGTGCGGCTGCGGCAGCGTACGGCTGGATCTCCGGGGATATCCAGCCACTGTCGTGCGCGTCCTGGAGACGGGTGCACATCGCCTCCGTCAGGGGACGCAGCGTCGCCATGCGGGCGTCGACGAAGCGCTCGTCACCCTCCTCGGCCGCGAGGTTGCGGACGCGCAGCACGGCGTGATGCCTGTCCCAGTAGTCGAAGAACGCGTCGACGACCTTGCGCGCCCGCACGAGCCCCACGTCTCCGGCCCAGTCACCCTCCATGAGCTCCACGATCGGGGGGATGTCGGCCTGCGCCTCGGCCGCGACCCCGAGGACCGCCTCCTCGACATTCGTGAAGTACTGGTAGAAGGTCGCAGGTGAGGTCCCCACGCGTCGCGCGATGTCCACGACACGGATCTCACGCACACCCGTGTCGCGGAGCATCTCCTCGGTGGCGTCGAGGAACCTGCGGCGTGTCTCCAGCCCGCGCCGGCCGAGGGGGCGGCCGTCCTGAGCCACGGCAGCCACGCCGCTCTGCTCGGCCTCGCTTGATCTCACGACCCGTCAGATTAGCGATTGGGTGTGCCCTGTCAGCCAGCGAAGCGCCCGACTCCCTGCCGTCACTGGGGTCTGACGGGTCGTCACATTTAGACTCTGATGATGACCCATCGACCTCCCCCACTCTCCGGGGTCCGGATCGTCGAGAGCTCCCTCCTCGGACCCGCGGCCGTCACGACCCACCTCGTGGACCTCGGGGCCGAGGTCATCAAGGTCGAATCGCCGTCGGGTGACTACATCCGGGAGATGACGTGGCCGATCGTCGAGGGCACGTCTCTCATGCACCTCCACCTGAACCGGGGCAAGCGCAGCCTCGTGCTCGATCTCAAGTCGGACGGTGGCGTCGGCGTCTACAAGGACCTCGTCCGCCATGCGGACGCAGTCGTCGAGGCCATGCGGCCTGGTGCGCTCGAGCGCCTCGGCCTCGGCTACGACGCCCTGCGTGAGGTGAACCCGCGTGTCGTGTTCTGCACGATCTCGGGCTACGGCGCAACCGGCCCGTACAAGGATCTGCCGAGTCACGGCATCGCGTACGACGTGTGGGCCGGACTCGTGAACCCGGCGTACGACGACGACGGCTTCTGTTACATACCCGAGCACCCCTCGATGGGCATCCATGCCGGACCCCTCATGGCAGCCCTCGCGATCCTCGCCGGCATCATCCAGGCACGCGAGACGGGGAACGGCTGCCGCATGGAGATCGCCCAGTCCGACGCCGCGGCCTACATGGACTGGTACAGATCGGAGACGTGGAAGGCGTACGAGCGACCCGCTGACCTCGTCACAGGCAACAAGTCCGACAACTACGAGCGGCGGGCGCCGGGTACGGCGGGGATGCGCGAGGGAGTGCGCTACCAGATGTACGAGTCCGCCGACGGCCACGTGCTCTTCATGGCTTCGGAGCAGGCGTTCTGGCGCAACTTCTGTGAGGGGGTGGGACGCATGGACCTCTTCGAGCGATGGCCCGGCAGCACGTACGCCGACCATGCGCGGGGCAACCGCGAGTTGCAGGCGGAGCTGCGCGACATCTTCAGGACACGCACGACGGCGGACTGGGTGACGTGGAGTGGCACGGTCAACACGACGATCGCACCCGTGAACACCCCGAAGACGATCGCGCACGACCCGCAGTTCCAGGCCCGCTTCGACTGGCTCCCGCACGAGACGCACGGGGCCGACATGCTCCAGGTCCCCGTCCACATCGACGGCGAGGAGCTCACCGACCCCGAGATCGCCCCTGATCTCGGCCGTGACACGGATACCGTCCTCGGCGAGGTGCTCGGCTACGACACCGACACGATCGTGTCCCTGCGCCGTGCCGGCGCCCTCGGCTGAGAGAAGGCGAGTTGCCCCCGATCGACGGGTACGGCGACATCCTGCTACCGTCGTCGGACGCACAGTCGTGGGGCTGTCGAGGGAGGAATTCAATGACGCGCTGGCGGGTAGTTGTCCTGATCTCTGTCCTTGCCCTGGCCGTGGGCGGCTGCGTGCCGCCCATCAGCATCTCTCCCCCTGTCCTCACCGGTACACCCGCGGTGGGATCGGGGCTCACCACGACGGCCGGTTCGTGGCTGCTCACGGGCACCTACACATACGCGTGGCAGCGCTGCGAAGCCGACGGCACCGGGTGTACCGACATCGCCGGCGCCGCGGCCAACACGTATGTCGTCGCCGCCGCGGACATCGGCAAGCGCCTCCGCGCCCGGGTCGGCAACACGAACTCCTTCGGCCCCCAGGCCGCCTACAGCAGCCTCACCACCGTGATCGCCGATCCCGGCCCCATCGACCCCTCCACCACGCGTGTCTCCGTCGCCACCGGCGGCACCCAGAGCGACAGCACCTCCTTCACGCCCGCTGTCTCCGCCGACGGCCGGTTTGTCACCTTCACCTCGGCGGCGACGAACCTCGTCGCCGCAGACACCAACGGTGTCGTCGACACCTTCGTGCACGACCGTGCGACGGGCACGACGACCCGCGTCTCGGTCGCCACCGACGCCACCCCGAGCAACGACCACTCCTACGAGCCTGCGATCTCCGCGGACGGACGGTATGTCACCTTCCGATCTGGGGCGTCGAACTTGGTCACCGGTGACACCAACGGAGCCCAGGACGTATTCGTGCACGACCGCGACACCGGCGAAACGACCCGCGTCTCGGTCGCCACCGACGCCACCCAAGCCAACTCCCCGTCCTACAACCCCGCCATCTCCGCTGACGGCCGCTACGTCACCTTCGACTCGGTGGCGACGAACCTCGTCACAAGCGACACCAACGGTGCCGGGGACGTCTTCGTGCACGACCGCGACACCGCCGAAACGACCCGCGTCTCGGTCGCCACCGACGCCACCCAAGCCAACTCGGCCTCCAGCGTGCCCGCTATCTCTGCCGACGGTGGACATGTCACCTTCACCTCGACAGCGACGAACCTCGTCACCGGTGACACCAACGGAGCCGGGGACGTATTCGTACACGACCGCGACACCGCCGAAACGACCCGCGTCTCGGTCGCCACCGACGCCACCCAAGCCAACAACAGCTCCTTCAGGGCTGCCGTTTCCGCCGACGGCCGCTACGTCACCTTCGACTCGCAGGCAACGAACCTCGTCGCCGCAGACACCAACGCTGCCTTCGATGTCTTCGTGCACGACCGCCAGACCGGCGAAACGACCCGCGTCTCGGTCGCCACCGACGCCACCCAAGGCAACGGTCACTCCTACGAGCCGTCCGTCTCCGCTGACGGCCGCTACGTCACCTTCGTCTCGTACGCGACGGACCTCGTGGCCGGCGACACCAACGGTCATTGGGACATCTTCGTGCGCGACCGGGGCACGAGCGGAGGCGAGTAGACGGGGTGATCCCGAGGTTGGCGTCCGCCCGACTCCCAGGTGTCCTCGGCGGTGCATCCCGACCGGCGAAGGCCCCCAACCGAGCCCGCGTCGGTCCGTGCGCTTGCAGCTGACTGTATCGTTGCCGGGTTCCGTCCCCGATCCGCGACCACCTGTGCGCATAGCGATCCTGTCCCGCAACGCCAAGCTCTACTCGACCCGCCGTCTCACCGAGGCCGCCGACGCGCGCGGCCACGACGTCCGCGTCGTCGACTACCTGCGCTGCTACATGGACATCACCGCCCACAAGCCGCAGGTGATGTACGGCGGTGAGTCGTTGCACTTCGATTCGATCATCCCCCGTATCGGGGCCCCGCACACGTTCTACGGCACGGCAGTCGTGCGCCAGTTCGAGATGATGGGAGTCGTGCCCGCGAACGAGTCGCAGGCGATCATCCGCAGCCGCGACAAGCTCCGTTCCCTGCAACTCCTCGCCCGCGCCGGGGTCGGTCTCCCCGTCACGTCGATGGCACATTCGACGAAGGACATCGCCGGAATCCTCGAGATCGTGGGTGGCACGCCCCTCGTCGTGAAGCTCCTCGAAGGTACGCAGGGCATGGGGGTGGTCCTCGCCGAGACCCGCAAGGCCGCCGAGTCCGTGATCGGGGCCTTCCGCCAACTCGACGCGAACATCCTCGTGCAGGAGTACATCGCCGAGGCAGGCGGTTCCGACATCCGTGCGTTCGTCGTCGGCAACCGTGTCGTGGCTGCCTACAAGCGAACCGCCGCGCCCGGCGAGTTCCGCTCGAACCTGCACCGCGGGGCGATACCCGAGCGGATCCGCCTCATGCCCGAGGAACGCACGATCGCCAAGCGCGCCGCCAAGGCCCTCGGCCTCAACATCGCCGGTGTGGACATCATGCGATCCAACCACGGGCCGGTCGTGATCGAAGTCAACTCCTCACCCGGCCTCGAGGGAGCAGAGACGACGACCGGAATCGACGTCGCCGACAAGATCATCGCCTTCGTCGAGGCGAGCGCCCAGACGGGCAAGACCCGTGACCGGATCAAAGGCTGACGGCGGCGCTCACACCGCCCCGGGTGACGCCACCCACACGGGCGGGGCCCGCCCGCCGACGACGCGCCGCGCACCCTTCGTCCTCGGCCACACCGAGATCCGCCCCGGCCGACGCGCCCGCATCGACCTCAACGTCGCCCGCCTCCCGACGGGAACATGGCTGTCACTCCCCGTCACCGTGCTCCACGGCACCCGGCCCGGTCCGACGCTCGGCCTCACGGCGGCACTCCACGGCAACGAGATCAACGGTATCGAGATCATCCGCCGCGTCCTCGAGGACACGGAGCCACGCTCCCTCGCCGGTACGGTCGTCGCGGTACCGATCGTGAACGTGTTCGGCTTCCTCAACGAGTCGCGGTACCTGCCCGACCGGCGCGACCTGAACCGGGCGTTTCCGGGTTCACCGCGTGGCTCCATGGCCGCCCGTCTCGCCCACCTCGTCATGACCGAGGTGATCGGCCGCTGTTCGCACGCCATCGACCTGCACACTGGCGCGGCCGGCCGCATGAACCACCCGCAGATCCGAGCGGATCTCACCGCGCCCGAGACGCTGCGCTGCGCCGAGGCGTTCGCCGCCCCTCTCCTCATCCATGCCGGCACACGCGACGGATCGCTCCGCGAGGCGGCACGGGAACGGGGAATCCCCATGCTCCTCTACGAGGGAGGTGAGGCGCAACGCTTCGACGAGAAGCCCATCAGGCTCGGCACCGAGGGCGTGCGGCGCCTCATGAGCCATCTCGGCATGCTCGACGCACCCCTGCCGCCCGCCATCCCGCCGGTCACAGTGCGGAGCACACGCTGGGTCCGGGCGGGCCGGGCGGGGATCTTCCTGAGTGAGGTCGAGCTCGGCACCCACGTCGAACGCGGCGCCGGCCTCGGTCGGATCGTGGACGCGTTCGGCGAGTCGGCACTGCGCGTGCGCACGCCGGTACCGGGTGTCGTCATAGGTCACTCTCTCGACCCGGTCGTGCACCGCGGCGACGCTCTCGTGCATGTCGGGGTCACCGCCGACGACGGCAGCCGCACGGAGAGGCAGGGAAGGTGAGCGCGACCCCGCGGCGCCCCCGCCCCATCCTCGGTTGGCGGGAATGGGTCGCCCTCCCCGCGCTCGGCATCGACCGCATCAAGGCGAAGGTCGACACTGGTGCCCGCACGTCAGCCCTCCACGCCTACGACGTGAAGACACACCGGGATGCGAGCGGGCTCGAGGTCGTTTCGTTCTCGGTACACCCCTTCCAGCGCGACGCCCACCGCACGGTCAGGGCCGAATGCCCACTCATCGAGCGGCGCTGGGTGAGGAGCTCCGACGGGAAACGCCAGCTCCGGCCCGTGATCCGGACACGCCTGCGGGTCGGGTCGGCCGAGTTCGACATCGAGCTCACGCTCACGACGCGCGACCTCATGAGCTTCCGCATGCTCCTCGGCCGCCAGTCGGTGCGGGGACGCTTCGCCGTCGACCCCGCCCGGTCATACCTCGCATCCTCCAACTAACGTTGGGTCACTGTGAAGAACTCCCGGCCGAGACGGACAAAGGTGAGGCGCGCCCCCGGCAATCGCGGGACGCGCCAACATCAGTCCGCCCGGGCCGCGAAGCGCCCCCGCCTCGGCGTGTCCGATCCCGTGCGGCCCGGGGTCGTGAGTCCGATGCGGCTCGTCCCCGACGGGATCGCGCGACCGTCGTACGCGCATACGGGTGAGCCGGCCGCCAAGGCCGGCGTCGCAGTGAAGACAGAGAGCGAGATCGCTCGCATGCGGTCGGCCGGCCGGGCCGCGGCGGAGATCCTCGGCGAACTGGGCACGCAGGTCGCGCCCGGCGTCACGACGGACGAGCTCGACGCCATCTGCCATGACCTCTGCATCGAGCGGGGCGGCTACCCCAGCCCCCTCAACTACCACGGCTACCCGAAGTCGCTCTGCACGTCCGTGAACGAGGTCATCTGCCACGGCATCCCGGACAGCCGTCCGCTCGCAGACGGCGACATCGTCAACCTCGACGTCACGATCTACCTCGACGGCGTGCACGGGGACACGTCCGCGACCTTCGCAGTCGGAGACCCCGACCCCGAGTCGGCCCGGCTCGTGAAGGTGACACGGGAGTGCCTCGAGCGCGGCATCAGGGCCGTGCGGGCGGGTGGCCTCCTCAACGAGATCGGCAGAGCAATCGAAGCGCACGCCACCCGGCACGGCTACGGCGTCGTACGCGACTTCGTCGGGCACGGCATCGGCTCCGAGTTCCACATGTTCCCCAACGTCCCCCACTACTACGACCCCAACCTGACCGTAGAGCTCCACCCCGGCATGACCTTCACCATCGAACCGATGATCACGATCGGCACGCACGAGGCCGTCGTGTGGGAGGACAACTGGACCGCGGTCACGGCCGACCTCGCACGGACCGCCCAGTTCGAACACACCGTCCTCGTCACACCCGACGGCGTCGAGATCCTCACGGCGACTCCGGACCCGGGCTGATGGCCTCCGAGCCGACAACGGTGCCCGTGCACGATGCCTCGCAGCTCGAGGCTGTCGTCCAGGCGTACGTCACCAAGGGCTGGCACCTCACCTTCCGTGGGCTCGGTGTCGCCGTCCTCCTCCGCACGCGCTCGTTCCGCGGCGATCAGGTCGTCGCAGTCACCCTGCCGGGGGCGCCGTGGCGTCTCTCCGACGACGGCCAGTGGTGGTGGGACGAGCCCACGCAGAGTTGGAAGGGCTGCGGCGTAGAGATCCCGCCCGGTGTGCTGCGCTCAGGCGACGGCGGCTACTGGTGGGACGGCTACCGGTGGCGCGCGGCGCCCGAAGTCGACGTGGACAGCCTCTGATCGACACGCCTGCCCGCAGAACCGAGGAGGGGGGTTCCCGCGGGGTCAGGCGACCTCGGCCGGGTCGATCGGGTCGGCATCGAGGACAGCCGTGAAGAAGTCCCTGTCCTCGAGGATCGCCATGTCGCCGAGGAACATCTTCCCGTAACGCTCGAAGTACATCATCTGCTTCGTGAGGAGGAACATGCCTCTGTCTCCTGCGGAACCGAGCCCGCCGGTGTCGAGCATGTCGGCGTTCACGGATCTCATCTTGCGCCACTTCCGCCAGAGGGCGACGAGCCCCCGCCCCCCGGTCTCGAGTCCCTGCGAGCGGGCGAGTTCCTTCTGGGGGGCACTCATGAACTCGGCGAGGCTCACCTCTCCGAACGGGCGTGTGAGCATGGGCTCGACCGTGGCCCGCATGAAGTCACGTAGGTCGGCCTCGTCCATGCCGAGCTGTGCCTTGAACACGTTGCCGTAGATCTGAAGCATGTAGTCGGCGACCCGTTCCCACGCGCCCTCGCGGCCGAGTGCGCCTTCGATCATCGACCGGAACATCCCCCACGACGTCGGATCCAGGCGTCCCAGGATTCCCCAGTCGATGAGCGCGAGGCGGCCATCGCGCAGGAGCATGAGGTTCCCGGCGTGCACGTCGCCGTGGAAGATGCCGTTGCGGAGCACGGTCATGAAGTTCGCCCGCACCATCTGGTCGACGAGAGGCACGGGGTCGTGGCCCATCGACGCGATCGCGGCGAGGTCGTCGATCGGCACCCCGTCGAGGTAGTCCATCGTGAGGATCGTCCTGCCCGATGCCTCCGGGTGGGGATCGGGGACGACGATGCGATCGAGGTCTACGGCGGCGAGGAGGCGCTGGTAGGCCCTCTGCGCGCGGAGCTCGTTGCGCAGGTCGAGCTCCTCCGCCACCTGCTCGCGAAAGCCGTCCACGAGCTGGAGCAGCGTCCCGCTGAAGCCGGCGCCGATCTGGCGGGCGAGGATCTCGATGAGTGGCCCGATGAGGCCGAGGTCACAGGCGACCGACGTCTCGATGCCGGGCCGGAGGACCTTGACCGCCACGCGTGTGCCGTTGTGGAGGCGGGCCTCGTGCACGACCGCGATCGACGCGGCTGCCATCGGCACCTCACCGAAAACGGCGAACGTCGCCTCGAGGGGACGGCCGAGCTCGATCTCGACCTGGCGACGCACGTCTGCGAAGGGAACGGCGGGTCCCGTGTCGAGGCAGGATCGGAACTCGGCGGACACGTCGTCCCCGAACACCCCCGGGGACGACCCGATCATCTGTCCGAACTTCATGTACGTCCCGCCGAGATCCTCGAACGTGAGGCGGAGGGGATGGGCCCAGGCCTTCTCGTCGAGGTCCTCACCCCGCGCGCGGGCTACGGCCAGCGGCAGGAAGTGACGGGCCGTGCTGCGCAGCACCCTCCACGCCCGGTGGCGCAGCTCGCGACGCGGCGGCACGGGCAGATGCAGGGGGAAGACGAGCTCGTCTGTGCGCGGATCGAAGGCGGGCATTGCACCTCTGAAGACCGGGATGTCACCAAGTGAACGCCATTCACCGGGCCTCTGTCCAACTCAGGCCAGCATCGGCCGAGCCAGCCCAACTCGACCCGATCCCCCATAGGGAATCAGTCGAGCACGTCGGCGGCGATGCGCTCCTCGCAGTGGCGGTCATCCCACCACGTGAGCTGGAGCGCCTTCGCGCGGCGGAAGAAGAGCTGCACGTCCGCCTCGAGTGTGAACCCCATACCGCCCCAGATCTGCTGCGCCGTCTTCGTCGACTCCACGAACGTACGGCACGCCATGTACTTGGCCATCGGCGCGAGCCGTGTGACCGGGCGGCCCGTGGCACGGGCCCATGCCGCCTCGTACACGAGAGTGCGGGCCCCTTCGACCTCCGTGTCCCGGTCCGCCAGGTAGTGGCTGAGCGACTGGAAGGCGGCGAGTGGCTTGTCGAACTGCTCGCGGTTCAGGGCGTAGTCGACGGTGATCGCGATCACCGCCGCGGCACCTCCGATCGCCTGCGCGGCGAGGAGGATGGCGCCGTCGCACATCGTCTCGTCCCAGGTTGCCCAGCCCGTGCCCGGCTCCCCTACTCGATCCGTTCCGCTCACGCGCACGCCCTCGAAGCGGACCGTGTGCGAGTTCTCGGACGCGATGTTGGGGCAGGGCTCCATCGTGACACCCGCCGCGGCGGGGTCCACGAGGAAGAGATCGACGGCGGCGGGCGCATCGCCCGTGCGGGCGAGCACGACGAGGCGGTCGGCAACATTGGCATAGGGGACGAGGGTCTTGGTGCCGGAGAGGACGACATCGGTGCCGTCGGGCTCCGCCCGCAGAGCGACACCCTCCGCCCCGAAGCCGTGCTCGGCCTCGAGCCAGGCTGTCGTGAGGATCTGCTGCCCGGATGCGATCCCCGGCAGCCACCTCTCCTGCTGGGCGGCGTTGCCCGCACGCGTGAGGACGCCGCCGGCCATGACCGCCGACACGAAGTGCGGTGACGGGGCGAGCGCGCGGCCCATCTCCTCGTAGAGGATCACGGCTTCCAGGGCAGTCTGGCCGGAGCCACCTGCCTCCTCCGGCAGGGTGAGGCCGATCAAGTCGAGCTCGCCGAGCTGCTTCCAGAGCTCGGCCGGGAATCCATTCGGGTCGTCCTCCGATGCGCGCACGGCATCCATCGCCGCGTGCTGTGCGCACACGCCCCGCACCGTCTCGCGGAGGAGCTCCTGCTCTCCTGTGAAGTCCAAGTCCATCTGTGTGCTCCTCTCTACAGGTCTGGCCAGTCCGCTGTCAGTCGCTTCACGGCCGCCATGCGTCGCCGCGGCGCTGCCACGGATTGTCGCCGGCCTCCACCGGCACCGCTACGCGAGCCCGGCAGGTCGTCGCGACCCGCTCCTCCCCCTCCGTGATCGCCAGCATGGTCACGTCGACCTCGACCCAGCCGCAGCCGGCTTCGTCGGTCGCCACGTCCGTCACGGTGCCACGCATCACCATCTCGTCCCCGGGGAAGACCGAGTCCCGCATGCGGAAGCGCATGCGGCCGAGGCGGCCGTATGGCCCCGTCCAATCCGTGAGGAACCGCTCGAACCAGGCGGCCTGGTTCGGTGTGTTCATGAAGACGTCCCGGACCCCGTTGCGCCTCTGGGCGAAGTCGCGGTCGTGGTGCATGGGCCGCGAATCCCGCGTGGCGAGGGCGCCGAGGATAACGGTCGTGGCGGTCACGTCGTAGCGGAGCTCCGGCACGGTGTCACCGACTGCGACATCCGCGAGAACGAGGTCTGTCCTGGTCACGGCCATCAGCCCTCCCGCCTGTAACCGAAGCCCGTGTAGGACTCGACACCGACCTGCTCGCCGTCCTGGTTCTCGTACTCGACGTCGATGACCCAGAAGCGACCCACGCCGAGCTTCGTCTGCTTCTCCTCGCTCACGGACCGCAGGACCTGACGGGTGCGGAGGCGATCCCCCGGCCGGACCGGGGTGTGGAAGACGATCTCGTTGTCGGTCATGACCGCCTCGGGGAGGCCGAGGGCCTCCTTGAGGTCGAAGTGCACCTTGAGCGGGAGGTGGGCCTCTGTCCGGCCCGGCGCCCAGTGATGCGGCCGGAACCAGAGGGAGAGCATCGTCGGGCAGGCGATCGGGCCGTCCGTCACCTCTGCGGCGACAGTGTCGTCCCAGAAGAGGGGATTGGCGTTCTCGACCGAGGCGCACGACGTCCAGACGTAGCCGCGCTCGACAGGGAACTCGCCTTCCTCCTCGTAACGCACGCTCCCGACCATCTCGAGGATCTCGGCCGGCAGGTCGCTCACGCCACAACTCCTTCACGCTCGAGCACTTCGATCTCGTCGGCCCCGAACCCGGCCGCAGAGAGCACGGCGGCGCAGTCGGACACCGACATGTCCTTCACGGACACCGGTTCGTCGAGGGGCCCCTGACCCGCGAGCACGGCGCCGACCTGGCGGAATCGGCCCAGCGTGACGCTCTCCGCCTCGACGACGGCGTGGCGTGCCTCGAACTGGGCGTCGACTACGGACTCGGGGACGGAGAGCACGGGCGCCACGCAGCAGTCGGCGGGGCCGAGCCGCTCCACCCACGCGTCACGGTCGTCGGCGGCGAATGCCGCGGTGAGATCCGCCCGGATCCGGTCCTGCACGGAGTCGTCGTACTGGTGGTCGATCCACCTCTCGAGGTCGAGGGCCCGACACAGGTTCGCCCAGAACGCGGCCTCGATGGCGGCCACCGTGAGCCAGGCACCGTCCCGTGTCGGATAGATCCCGTAACAGGCGTAGCGCCCCGTGAGGACGTAGTGGCCCGGCCCCGGTACCTCACCCGTGACGAGGTACTCGTCGGCGTACAGGGACATCATCGAGAGGACGCCGTCCGCGATCGAGACGTCGAGATAGTCACCCCGCGACGTCCGCTGGCGCTCGACGAGCGCGGCCATGATCGACATCGCGGCCTGCATCCCACCCGCGGCGATGTCGGCCACCGTGGCGCCGGGCAGAGCGGGCTCACCGCCTGAGCCTCGCCCCGAGCAGTCGAGGTACCCGCCCACACCGAGGTAGTTGAGGTCGTGACCGGCCCAGGCCCGGCGGGGGCCGGTCTGGCCGTAACCGCTCGTAGCGCAGTACACGATGCCCGGATTGCGCATCGCGACGGTGTGGTACCCGATGCCGAGCCTGTCGCTCACGCCCGGCCGGAAGCTCTCGATGACCACGTCCGCATGCTCGGCGAGGCGGAGGAATGCCTCACGGCCCGCGTCGCTCTTGAGATCGAGGCCGAGGCGGCGCATCCCGCGGTGGCCGCTGTACGCATAGGCAGGCGGGTCGATCTGCACCCCCGCCTTCTTCGGAGGCGGGCCGACCTTCACGACACCGGCGCCGTAGTCCGCGAGGATGCGGCTCGCCCGCGCTGCCGGTCCGACACTCGAGAGGTCGAGCACCGTGATCCCGTCGAGAGGCGATGACGTCCCCATACCGCTCAGAAGTTCTTGGGTAGCCCGAGCTTGCGGCGGGCGATGATGTTCTTCTGGACCTCGGAGGTCCCGCCACCGATCGTGTCGAGGACGGTGTAGCGGTACGTCGACTCCGCCCGCCCCCGCATCGGCGCTGTGTCGGTGCCGACGGCGAGGAGGCTCTCGGGTCCGGCAAGGTCCATCGACGCGTCGGCGAGGCGCTTGGACAGCTCGGTCGCGTACAGCTTGTACTGGGACGCCTGCGTCGTCGGTGGTTTGCCCTCGACGTGCGTGGCCGCGGCCACGAACCGCAGGCCGAGCACACGGGCGACCTCGGCTTCGGCCGTGAGGCGGGCGATGCGGCTGCGCACCACGGGGTCGTCCTTGAGAGGACGGCCGTCCCGTTTCGCGGCCTTCACGTACTCGGTGAGGAGATCGAGGCGGGCCTGGATCGGCGAGAACGTGAACATCGTGAAGCGCTCGAGGTCGAGCGCCTCGCTGATGTACTGGAAGCCGTGGTTGAGCTCGCCCACGACGTAGTCGTCCGGCACGTGCACGTTGTCGAAGTGGACTTCGTTCGTGCGCTCGTCCCCCATCGTCCAGATCGCGTTCACGGTCAGGCCCGGATGGTCCATCGGCACGAGGAAGAGCGTGATGCCGTGGTGCTTGGGTGCGTCGGGATCCGTCCGCGCCCCGACCCAGTACCAGTCCGCGAAGTGGGCCGACGTGGTCCAGATCTTCGTGCCGTTGAGGATCCAGCCGTCGTCGACCTTCTCGGCCTTCAACTTCATGGCGGCGGCGTCGCTGCCCGCGTCGGGCTCGGAGTAGCCCACGGCGAACTCGACCTCGGCGGCGAGGATCTTGGGGAGGAACTCCGACTTGAGCTTGTCCGACCCGTGGCGGATGAGTGTCTTGCCGATGATGCCCACGCCTTTGCCGATCTGGGGTGCGCCCCGGCGGGCGAGGGCCTCGTTCAGGAGGTACTCGTAGACCCCCGAGCCTGCCTTGCCGCCGAGCTCGGTGGGCCATGTGATGCCGAGCCAGCCCTTCTCCGAGAGCTGCGCCATGAACGCGCGCCGTTCGGGCGTGTCGACGATCTGGGCCATGTTCTCCCGTGCCGGATCCATGACGGCGGGATCCTGGGTCGCGTCGAGGAACGCCTCGACCTCCGCCTGGAAGGCGAGCTCCTCTTCGCTGAACTCGAAATCCATGCACCTCTCCTCGTGAGGACTTGGCTTGGACCCCGGCAGATCCAACCGCCGCAGTGTATCTGACGACCCGTCAGATCTCGAAGACGGCGGCCGCGCAGCATGCGGAGCCGCACGCGACGCCGTGACAGACTGGGAGACCACGCCTGCCGAGGAGACCCGATGACCCGTGTCGTCCGCTCGACCACCGACGGAATCGCCGTGGAGGAACGCGACGAACCGCCGGGATCCGGCGTCCTCGTGGAGCTGGCTGCCGCCTCCATCTGTGGGACGGATCTCGAGCTCGCCGGCCTGGGCGAATTGCCGTTCGTCCTCGGCCACGAGCTCGCGGGCCGCGTCGCGGGCACTCCGTTCGCGATCGAGCCGACACGCTTCTGTGGCGAGTGCGCGCAATGCAGGATGGGTGCTACGCAGCGCTGTGTCGACGGATTCGCTCTCATGGGGTTCTTCAGCGACGGAGGCATGGCCGAGGAGTTCCGGGTCCCCGATTACGCCCTCGTGCCCCTGCCGGCCTCGTTGCCCGTCGGTGACGCGTGCCTCGTCGAGCCGGTTGCGGTGGCGCTACACGCCACGCGCAGGGGGGAGATCGCAGACGGCCACACCGTCGCCGTCGTCGGCGGTGGAAGTATCGGCCTCGCCGTCACGGCCTGCCTCGTCTCGCAGGGCCACAGCCCGACCGTCGAGGCGCGCCATCCCCACCAGCAGGAGGCAGCCGAACGGCTCGGTGCGACCGTGGGCCGCGCCACCGACGCCGACGTCGTGATCGAGGCGACCGGCTCGGCAGACGGCGTCGCCCGCAGCGTCGACGCCGCCCGGCCCGGCGGCCGTGTGGTCGTGCTCGGTGTCTTCCACGGGCACATCCCGCTGCCCGGCCTGCCTGCCCTCCACAAGGAGATCGTCGTCGCGGCTTCCACCACCTACGGCCGCCATGCCGGACACCGCGAGACCGAGGAGGCGGCCGCCCTGCTCGCCGCCAATCCCGATATCGCCGCCACGCTCGTCACACATCGCTTCCCGCTCGACGAGGCGGCCCGCGCCTTCGCGGCGGCGGCCGATCGCACGAGCGGTGCGATCAAGGTCATCGTCGAGCCCTGAACGCCTCCAAAGCCACGAAACACCCCACGTGGGCGTACTCAACCACCCCCACTGTGGTTGAGTACGCCCACGTCGAAGGGGACCGGGGATGTGGGGGTGGAATAGGCTGCGGGCACGATGACTGAGACCGAGGATGCAAACCTCTCCCTGGCCACGACCGACCTGACCCTCGACGCCTTCCTCGCAGACCACGTCGTGGAGGCGAACGGGAAGCTGTACGCGAACGGCATCGGCTGGAACATCATGACCCTGCGGGTCATCCCCGGGGCACTGCCCCCGTTCGGGATCGGCATGCTCGTGCACGTCCCCTACACGGCCACGAACGAGGCCCACCGCATCGAAGTACGCCTCGAGGACGCCGACGGCACACCGATCCGCCCCACCGGACCCGGCGGCACACCGATCGGTTCACCCCAAGATCCCCTCCTCGGCACGGAGCTGAACGTGGGACGCCCCCCCGGCCTCCAGCCCGGCGACGAGCAGATCGTCCCCATGGCGGTGAACCTGACGGGATTCGAGGTCCCGCGGGCCGGCACGTACCGCTTCCAGTTGAGCATCGACAACGCACCCGTGAAGCACCTCACATTCCGGGTGGTGGCGGCCCCGCTGTGACCTTCCCGCCTCAGCGCACGAACGTGTAGACGAGGCTGGCGGTCGTCATGACGAGTGTCGTACCGACCGCTACGAAGATCATCCAGCGGGGCACGTTCCCCGACGCGTCCTTGGGCAGCCGCTGTCGCACGCGTTGCTCGACCCGGCGGGCCCACGGCACGTCCTTGGCGAGGAGAGCGACACCGGCGACGACGACGAGAAGGCCGGGACCGGGCAGGGGCATGAGGATCAGTCCCAGGATCACGATCGCGATACCGAGCGCGATCGAGGCGAGACGCAGAAGGACGTGGCGCTTCGCCGCCTCCATTGTCTCCTCGCGCTTCCCCGTCGCGAACTCCGCCTCGTAGAAGTCCTCACAAAGACGGACGAACTCCGGATGCCTCTGATCCCCCATGACGCACCCATCCTACGTGCCGAGACGGCCTTCGCACCCCCCTCAGCCCACCGGGAGACGTAGGAGACGCCGCAGGTTGTCTCCCGCCACGGCCCGCACGTCCGCCTCGGTCATCGACGGCGGGAAGTCCCCGGGTCCGGCCGGCTCCATCTCGCCCTCGTGCCCGAACCATCCGCTTCCGTACAGGACGCGGTCCACCCCGAGGCACGCGACGATGTCGGCGATGTCGTCCCCGCCCCCGGGAGCGACGTGCAGATGACGTCGCACGACGTCGCTCGGCAACTCCACGCGCCGGCCGGTGGGCGAGGCAGTTGTCGCGACCTGATCGAGACGCCCGAGGAGGTAGGGCACCCATCCGCCACCGTGTCCGACGCTCAGCCATGCGACGTCGGGAAACCGGGCGAAGAGGCCACCGAACACGGCAGCCGCGATCGTGTCCATCATGGGGCGATCACCGTGGAAGCACGCAGACTGGAATCGGCTGCGACTGCTCGCCCCCGCGTACGGGTCCTCACCCCATGCGACCGAGAGGAGCTCGGTGTAACCCGCTTCGCAGACGTGGAAGACGACGGCAATGCCGGCCTCCTCGATGCGCGCCCAGATCGGGTCGAAGACAGGATCGGCGATACTCCGCCCCCTCGAGGGACTGCAACGCAGGTGCAGGGCACGCACTTCACGGGCGATGAGGCGCTCCAGTTCCGCGACTGCGAGGTCCACGTCGAGTAGCGAGAGAAGGGGCACACCGAAGATCCGCTCGCGCCACGCGTATCCCCAGTCCTCTTCGAGCCAGGTGTTGAACGCCCGCAGGTTCGCGTACGTGCCGGCGACGTCGTGACGCATCTCGTGCTCAACGTCGAGGCCGAGCGTCGGGAGGACGAGCGCCGCGTCCACGCCACGTTCGTCCATCGCCTTGATGCGCAGGTCCCGGTCACGCATCTCGGGAACAGCCACCTCGAACGGCGGTGCCTCCAGGGGACGGGGTGAGTCGCCGACCAGGACCCTCTCCCGCCCCTCTGCGGACAGGACGCGCACCGCCCGCGAGCGGTCTCCGACATCCATGTGCCGCGTGAACGCGTCACGTGGCTCCACGCAATGGGTATCGGCATCGGCGACCAGGAACCCCTCCGGTACACGCATCCGTCCGTCCCCCTGACCTCGACAATCCTGCGCCACCGATGCTGCTCGGGAACGGCCTCGGGTACAAGGACCGTGGCACCCGGGCATCTCCGAGGGTCTCGGGGTTCTCTCTCAGGATTCGTCGACCACGCGTTCGGGCTTGTACGGCGGCCGGGGCAGGGCCCCGCGGGCGACGAGCTCGACACGGGCAGGCACCCCGAGGTCGTCCCCTATCGCGCTCTCCAGCCCGCGAGCCGCCTTGGACGGGTCGCCGAACGCTGCCGCGTCGTACTCGACCCGGAGCTCGAGGGCCTCCATCTCGAGACCACGCCGCACGATCTGGTACTCCATCGTGGGCGTGCGGAACGCTTCCCCACCGAAGATGACGCGGGCCACCTGGCTCGGGAGGATCGCCGTCCCACCCACGCTGACGACATCCTTCTTGCGCCCCTGCCACTTGACGCGCCGGCTCGTCTCGCCGCACGCGCAGGGATCCGGGTTCACGACCACGTAGTCCTCGACGTTGTACCGGATCAGGAAGTTGTCCCGGTCGATCGTGGTCACGACGAGCTCGCCCACCTCACCGTCGGGAACAGCACGGCCCGCGGTGTCGACGGCTTCGACGATCGCGAAGTCCTCAGCGGCGTGTGCCCCTCCTCCTTCCGGGCAGGCCGAACCGAGGAACGCGAACCCCTCGCTCCCGGCCGTGATCGTCCGTTCAGCGGCGTCGGGGTGCTCCATCGGTGGGTGCAGGTTGAGATCCGCAACGGGATCGATGCCCATGCGCACGGCGGCCTCGAAGACCTTCACGTAGGTGGCCGGGAAGATCTGGTACGCCATCGGCCGGCAGCGCCGCCACAGGTCGATCGCCCGTTCGACCGCCGTGTCCGACTCGAGCTCGCCGACGGCGAGCACGAGGCAGCCGAAGCTCTCCATGGCGGTCGTGAGGGACATGCCGCCGCCGTAGACCCCGAGCGGATGCGCGTTGGCGAGCACCATGCCTGGGCGCAGGCCCTGACGCCAGAACATGCGGGCGGCAGCCGTCTGCTCGTTCGCGATGTCCCGCTTCGTGGAGAGGACGAACGTGGGCACACCCGAGGTGCCGCCCGTCGCGCCGACTCGCACGCAGTCACGCAGGCGAGCACCCCGGTAGTCACCGAAAGGGGGTGCCGCCGCTTCGCTCGTACGGAGCTCGTCCTTGACTGTGACCGGCACCCGGCCGAGCTCGGCCAGGGTCACTCCGTCCCCGGGATCGAAGCCGCCTGCCTCGAGCTTGCGGGCGAAGAACGGCACGGGCCGCTCCCACGTGCGCGCGACGACCTCGTCGAGTCGCTTCTGCTGCAGGGCGAGGAGGTCGGCACGTGGCAGGGTCTGGATGTCCGGGTCCCACATGTGGTCCCTTGCCTCGGTCATTCTCGTCCCCCGTCGGCTCGTACATGTCGTGCAAGGAATACTTGCACGACCCATGGGCCGGACCCGCATCCGCCGTTCCTGCCACCGTGATCGCCGGTGACTCCTCTATTGTCTGGGCAGCCGCAGCTGCAGCCACCCAGGCAGAGGAGGTAGGCATGCCCAAGGCGCGCCGCACGGTCCCGAGCCGGCTCGACAGCCTGGCGGGACTCCTGAACGAAGGTCCCGGCACGCGAATCCTCTGCGAACACCGCGGCACCCCCTTCACGGCCGAGCGCATCCGCAAGAGCCGCGACGCGTGCGCGGCCGCGATGGAGAAGGCCGGCGTCGGTGCCGGCGACGTGGTGGCGGCCGTGCTCGGCAGCAAGCCGAACGCCATCGCCGCCCTCTACGCCACGTGGAAGCTCCGCGCGACCTTCGCTCCCGTCGATCCCCACCTCTCGCCGCATCTCGCGCGGCGCCACCTCGACATGATCGATCCCACCGTCGTCCTCGCCGGAGACGGACCGACGCCGGTCCTGCCCGACGGAGCCGGAGTCGTGCAACCCGCCGGGGACGACCATCTCGAGTGGGACGTCGACTCGTCCGCCTCGGCGGGCACTCCCCGCCGCCAGGTCACTGCCCTCCCGACTGCCGAGACCGCCCTGCGCCTCGGGGTCCTGGATGCAGCGGGTGAGATCGTGACGGTCCCCGTCACATCCGACGCGATCGCACAGGCGGTTGCGGCGGTGCCGGCCGACCTCGGAGGTGAATGCCGCATCTGCACGTTCCCTCTCGAGTCGTGGCCCGGCCTCGTCGAGGTGTTCGCCGCCCTGCGCGGTGAGCACCGCATCCTCCTCTGCGCCCCGTTCTCACCCGGCGATTTCCGGCGTGTCGTGGCACGGCACGGCATCGGTGTCGCCTCGCTCACGACGCAGATGATGGCGATGCTCCTCGAGGACCCCGACGTCGAGGACCTCGGCCCGCTGCACACAGTCCGCTTCGCCTCGTCGCACCTGCCCCTCCCCCTCGTACGGCGCTTCCACCGCCGCTTCGGCGTGAATGTCGTGGCCGGGTACGGGGACCGGCAGTTCGGACGTGAGGTGATGGGTTGGACGGCGCAGGACGCAGCGGAGTTCGCCAAGACCAAGGTGGGGTCCGTGGGCCGCCCCCGTGACGGCGTAGAGATCCACCTCGGGGACGAGTCCGGGACTCCGCTCCCCGAGGGCCGCATCGGTGAGCTCACCGTGCAGCTCGCCGGCGAACGTGCTGTACGCACCGGGGAGTACGCCTGGCTCGACCCGGACGGATTCGTCTGGATCGTGGGCCAGTCCCGCGACCTCGTTCGCGTCGGGACGAAGCAGGTGTTCCCCGAGTCCGTGGAGGCGGTCCTCGTCGAGCACGAAGACGTGCGGGACGCCGCCGTGTTCGGGGTCCCCCTCACCGAGGACGACACGATGCTCTGGGCGGTGATCCGACCCGTGCCGGGAGCCGGCACCGATCACGACCGTCTCGCCCAGGCCGTGCTCGACGACGCTCGCGCGCGTCTCTCCCGCCCCGAGATCCCGAGCCGGATCGCCGTCCTCGACGTCCTCCCCAAACTCGAGACGGGCCTCCCGGACCGTGACGCCCTCGCATCCCGGGCGGTGGCCGGCCAGATTCCCGCCATCAGCGTCATCGACTGAATCACGCCCCGGGCGGCGTCGCGCATGTGGAAAACCCCCGCTCACGAACAGGCGTGACCGTATTCTCACGGGACGTTCAGCGTCGCCTAACGGGGGCCTCAGGCTGCCACCCCAGGATGTCGATGTGAGCCAATCGGCGCACGAAACACCGGAACCCATCCAGACCGGCGGGAAGGCGAGGAGGACCATGACCGCGTCCACACACGAGGAGCACCTGCAGCGCTACATGCACACCGCCTGCGTGCTCTTCAGGCGAGCACCACGCCGCTCCGTGCTCGCGGGGCTCATCGGTGATCTCGGGCCTTGGTCCTACGAAGCCCCACATCCCGGGGCCTACGGCTGGGCGACTCAGGGTCCGGCGCTGGTGACGACCACACCGGACGGCATCCACGTCTGCGTCGACATCGTTGACCGTCCCTTTCCCGACACCCTCGCCCACGAACCCGTGGACTCGCCTCTCCTCGCAGCCTGGGCTGACGGCGAGTTCGGGGAACACACCCTGCGTGGTGCCCTCGGACGCTCGAGCTTCATCACGGACATCACGCCGGAAGGGGAATCCGCCGTCTCCGCCCACGGGGCTTACGTCCGCATCCGGACCGCCAAACTCGGCCCCGATGGCCACCACCTCGGGGAGAACGCCCCCCGCAGTGTGCTCCTCAGATCAATCGGTCTCGTGACCCGTGTCGGGGCACGCCTCACACGAGCCCGCGGTTCCCTCGCCTGGTTCGTACCCGGAGGCGAGGTCCTCGCATCGAGCCCGACCCTGCAGGTCCTCGACGAGAGGGACGACTCCACGCAACGCCCCCCCGTCGAAGTCTGGGTGGGAGTCCACCGGGCGGGCGACCCGGACGACGCCACCCTCTCCGTAGTGACAGTCGGAGCTCGGCAACTCGGGATCGACGACGTCGCATTCCTGGCGCCGCTGTCACCTGCGACCTGGCTCACGGCCCGCGTCGATGCCTACGACCTCCTCTTCGACGAGCTCGAATCCATCGTCCCCCAACCGAACTCGAACGTCGTTCCCCTCCGCCGTCGCGGCCATCCCCGCTACGCCCGCTCGAGCGCCGGCTGAGCGCACACCCTCACACCCCACACCGGCCGGACCGGTGCCTCAACCCATGTCCTCGACGGCGGCGGCGGTGCGCGTGAGCTCGGCCAGTTCGGCATCCAGGTCATCAGCCGTGTCGCGGCTTCTCGCGAACCAGATGCCCAGAGCCGCCCCTCCCGCCGCGAGCACGACGCCGATCACGGCCTTGGGCCGCGAGATGCCGCCTTGGGCACCCGCGAGTCCGAACGCGACCACGTCACCGAGATCGGCCAGGGCGGCCGCCTCGTAGAAACCCCGTGCAGACCCGTGGCGCTCCCCCAGGACCTGGCCCAACCCGAGTGCGATGTCCCGCACCCCCGCCATCCTCGCCAGCAGCACCTCCGGGCCCGTTCCCGTGCCACCCAACGCCACGCGGCCGGACAACCTCGGTGTGGCGAGAGCCGCGCAGCCGATGGCGAGGCGGGAGACCTGGTAGGCGGTCTTGAGCTGATCAGGCATCAGAAGAACTCCGCGCCGGGGGCTGGATGGACCCGCTCAGGCTACTCGCGCACATCCCGGCTCCTGCGACCACTCCAGGCTCGTATCCTCGGACTGTGACAGATCGCACAACTCGTACGGGACACCGCCACCCCCAGCACACGACACCGACACGTCCCTTCCCCGGCCCCTTCGACGGCGCCGTCGTCCCCCCCCTTCCGGCGCGCTGGAGCGAGCAGCCCGCTCCCGAACCTGCCGGACCGGGACTCCTCGCCCGCTTCCGGCGACGCGTGCGGATCGAGTTGCTTGCCGTCGGTGCCCTCGTCCTCCTCCCTCGACTCCCCGGTGCGGTCAAGGGGCTCCACAACCCGTCCTCACCAGACGACGTCCTGCACCTCGAGACCTGGGCCATCGCGACGCAGGTCGGCCTCGCCGTCGGCCTGATCGGCATCTGCATATACCTCCTCTGGCGAGACGGGCGACTGCGTCCCGCCGGGTTCGGCGGAATCGCGTTCGGCCGTCTCCTCGGCATCGGCCTCGGCACGGCACTCCTCGCGCTCGGTGCTGCCCTCGTCGTGGGCATGCTCGCCGTCGCCTGGCATGCGATGTCGGGAAGTGCGGGCACGCTCTCCCCCATGGCGACGAGCGGCGTGCGCATGACGGCGGGGACCGTGACGGCGGCAGTCCTCCTCTCCCTCGCCGCCGGCTTCTCCGAGGAGATCGTCTTCCGTGGCTACGCGATCAGCCGTTTCGCCGATGCCGGTTGGGCACGGGCAGGATGGTGGGTTCCCCTCCTCCTCTGGGCGGCGATGCACCTGTGGCAGGGGCCACTGGCCGTACTCCAGGTCCTGGCGATGGGCAGCATCTTCGTGCTGGCCTACGCGTGGACGCGGAATGTGTGGCCGCTCGTCCTCGGCCACGTCGTCCTCGACCTCGCCATCTTCGGTCTCGCATTCCTCGCCGCCTGAGGCTTCACGTCCTGTCCGCGGCCATCTCACGCAGCACGAACTTCTGCACCTTGCCCGTCGCATTCAAGGGCAGGGCATCGACGAGGGTGACCTTGCGCGGCACCTTGAAGTTCGCCATGTTGTCACGGCACCAGGCGACGATCTCGTCCTCCGTCAGCGTCACGTCGGGACGGGCGACGACGAAAGCATGGCCCACCTCGCCCATGCGCTCGTCCGGCACGCCGATGACGGCCACCTGGACGAGATCCTCGTTCGCGAGCATGAGGTTCTCGATCTCGGCCGGGTAGCAGTTGAAGCCACCCATGATGAACATGTCCTTCTTGCGGTCCGTGATCCGGATGTACCCGTTCTCGTCCATCACGCCGATGTCGCCCGTGTGGAGCCAGGCAGCCGAGTCGATCGTCTCGGCGGTCGCCTCGGCGTCGTCGAGGTAGCCCTGCATGACGTTGTACCCACGCACCACGACCTCGCCCGGTTCACCCGGCGGTACCTCGACACCGCCGGCAGTGACGATCCGTACCTCGACGTCGGGAATCGCCCGCCCGCTCGAGCGAGCGATCGTCTCGGGGTCGTCGTCGAAGCGGCACATCGTCACGATCCCGCACGACTCGGTGAGCCCGTAGCCGGTGATGATCGTCTCGAACCCGAGACGATCCCGCATGCGTTCGATCAACTCGACCGGGATCGTCGCCGCTCCCGTCACGGCGAGGCGCAGGCTCGAGAGGTCGAAGGTATCGAGGTCGGGGTGGGCGAGGATCGCCTGGTAGAGGGCGGGTGGGCCGGGCAGGACGCTCACCTCGTCCTCCGGCACGCGGGCCAGGACCTGGGGCACGTCGAACACCTGGTGGGGAATCACGGTCGCACCCCGCATGATCGCGGAAAGCCACCCCGCCTTGTACCCGAACGCGTGGAAGAAGGGGTTGACGATCAGGTACCTGTCCCCCTCCCACAGACCCACGACCTCACTCCACGAACGGTACGCACGCAGGTTCTGCTCGTGGCCGGTCATCACCCCCTTCGGACTGCCCGTCGTGCCCGATGTGAAGAGGATGTCGCTGAGATCGCCCGGATCGACGGACTCCATGGCGGCGTCTACCGCCGCGTCTGTGATTCCGGCACCCTCCTCCCGGAAGTCGTCCCACGACCGGGTGCCGGGCGGTGTGGTTCCGCGGAGGACGACGATCCGATCGAGGTGCGGCAGGCCTGCCACGGGACCTTCCGGTGACGAATCGCCGCGGGCCCCACGCAGCATGGCCACGTAGTCGGTGTCGAGGAAGCCCTCGACGGTGAACAGGAATCGGGCGCCGCTCTTCTCCAGGACGTAGCCACCTTCGCCGCCCTTGAAGCGGGTGTTGACAGGGACGAGCGTCCCACCGGCGTACTGGCCGCCGAGCGCGGCGACGATCCACTCCCAGATGTTCGGCGCCCAGATCGCGAAGCGGTCCCCTTGCGTGAGGCCGGCACCCAGGAAGGCCTTGCAGGCGTCCCGAGCCCTGGCGTGCAGGGTGGCGAAGTCGAGTCGGGTCTCGCCGTCTTCCACAGCGGAGCGGTCCGAGTAGACCTCGGCGGCACGCGCGACCATGGCGGGAATGGTCAGAGCGTTGTGGGGCATGCCTCGACTCCCGTGTGACTGCTCGGATCTGACGGTCCGTCAGAAGGTAACGCCCGCGCCGAAGTGAGGCAAAGGCCTCGGTGTCAGCCTGCCACGGTGAACTCGAAGGAGACCGGACCGCCGTCGAGCTCACCCCGATGCCTGAGGGTGGCGTCGCTGTAGGACACCGAGGCAGCCAGCACCTGTTCGGCGATGTACGCCTCATGGAGCCGGATCGCACCGAGGGCGTCGGGGGACACGTTCACGGTGAGGACGATGCGGTCGGTCACGGTGAGGTCCTCGTCCTTGCGGGCCTGCTGCACGAGACGGACCAAGTCCCGGGCGAGGCCCTCCGCGGCCAGCTCCGGGGTCACGTCCGTGTCGAGGACGCAGACCGCCGTGTTGTCGGGCAGAGGTGCGGCGGCGAGTCCCTCCTTGGCGTCGAGAGCGAGCTCGAACTCCCCCGGCTCGAGGCGGCGGCCGGCCACGTCGACAGATCCGTCGGCGTTGGCGGACCACTCCCCCGCCCGTGCCGCCGCCATGACCGTCTGCACCTCCTTGCCGAGCTTGGGGCCGAGGACCCGCCCGTCCGGCCGCAGGATGAACGTCCCGAACTGCTCGACGTCATCGGTGAAGGTGACGTCCTTCACGTTCACCTCGTCGCGCACGAGATCTGCGAGGGCCGCGAGTGCATCCGGATCGGGGCCTGCGACCGTGAGGCGGGCGAGGGGGAGGCGCACCCGCAGGCTCCGCTCCGACCGCAGCGCGAGGGCCGTCGAGGCCACGGCCCTGATCCGATCCATGCTGCGGACGAGTGCGGGGTCGGCGGGGAGGGCCGACGCGTCCGGCCAGTCGGTGAGGTGTACGGACTCCTCGCCCGTGAGGCCCGTGTAGATCTCCTCCGCCAGCAGCGGCAGGAGGGGCGCCATCACCTGTGAGAGGATGACGAGCACCGTGTACAGGGTGTCGTAGGCATCCCGCTTCGAGGCCGGGTCGGCACTCTCACCTTCGACCGGTGCCCAGAACCTGTCGCGGCTTCGCCTGATGTACCAGTTGTTGAGGGCGTCGACGAAGGCCGTCACCTCGGCACAGGCACCGGGGATGTCGTACGCGTCCATGCGCGCCGTCACGTGCTCGACGAGCTCTCGCGTCTTGGCAAGGACATACCGGTCGAGGAGGGCGTCGCTGTCCGCACGCAGTTCCGCCCGGATCCCGTCCACGTTCGCGTACAGCGTGAAGAAGTGGAAGGCGTTCCAGATCGGGTTGAGGACGGCACGTACCACCTCGGCGAAGCCCGCTCCCTCGCGGTCGATGCGCAGGTCGAGCCCACGCAGGATCGGTGACGAGACGAGATACCAGCGCATGGCGTCGGCGCCATATGTCTCGAACACGTCCTCGGGATCCGGGTAGTTGCGGAGGCGCTTGGACAGCTTGCGGCCATCTTCGTCGAGGACGACGCCGTGACAGATGACGTTGCGGAAGGAGGGCTTGTCGAAGAGGGCGCCCGCGAGGACGTGGAGGGTGTAGAACCACCCGCGTGTCTGCGCGATGTACTCGACGACGAAGTCGCCGGGGAAGTGGTGCTCGAACCAGTCCCGGTTCTCGAAGGGGTAGTGCACCTGAGCGAAGGGCATCGAGCCCGACTCGAACCAGCAGTCGAGCACGTGCGGCACGCGCCGCATGGTCGCGCGACCCGTGGGGTCGTCGGGATTGGGCCGGGTGAGCTCGTCGATGAAGGGGCGGTGCAGGTTGTCGGGACGCACGCCGAAGTCGGCCTCGATCTCGTCGAGGCTGCCGTAGACGTCGGTGCGCGGGTAGGCGGGATCGTCACTGCGCCACACGGGGATGGGTGCCCCCCAGAAGCGGTTGCGGCTGATCGACCAGTCCCGTGCACCCTCGAGCCAGCGACCGAACTGGCCGTCCCGCACATGGGCGGGAATCCAGTTCACGTCTCCGTTCAACTCGACGAGACGGTCCCGTACGCGTGTGACCTCTACGTACCACGACGGAACCGCCCGGTAGATGATCGGCGTGTCCGTGCGCCAGCAGTGCGGGTAGTTGTGCGTGTAGCTGTCGTGACGCACGACTCGGCCGAGGTCCTTGAGGTGACGGATGATCGAGGTGTTCGCGTCGAGGACGTTCTCACCCGCCCACTCCGGCACGTCGTCGGTGAAGCGTCCGCTCTCGTCCACGGGAACGACGAGGGGGATTCCCGCCTCCTCGCCTACTCGCTGGTCCTCCTCCCCGAAACCGGGCGCGAGATGGACGACACCGGTGCCTTCCGCCGTGTCGACGAAATCGGCGCCGAGCACACGGAACGCGTTCTGCGTGTCCGCGAAGTACGGGAAGAGCGGCCGGTACGTGCGCCCGACCAAGTCCGCGCCCCGCACCGCCCCGTAGGGGCGGGTGCCGTCGAGTTGTGCCTCGTATCTCGCGAGTGCCGCCTCGGCGAGGACGTAGAAGTCGCCGCCGTCCTCGACGACCGCGTAGTCGATGTCCGGGCCGACGGCGAGGGCGAGGTTCGACGGGAGCGTCCACGGTGTGGTCGTCCACGCGAGGA
>JADZDR010000023.1 GCA_020850945.1 Acidimicrobiia bacterium
CCCAGGAGTACGACACGACCGAACCATCAGGATCAATCGACCCCGACCCGTCAAAGACCACCGCCAACGGCGCCACACCCGACGTCGGCGCAGCCGAAGCCACAGCCGAAGGCGACAAGTTCGGCGGTGCCGACACCGTGACGGGGTGTGTCACGCTGGCCGAGTCGCCTCCGGTGTCGGTCACCGTCAAGACGACGTCATACACACCCGCCGCCGCATACGTGTGCGACGGCGACACACCCGAACCGGTAGGCGACCCGTCACCGAAGTCCCATGCGTAGCCGGCCACGCCGGCCACGGCCGTGGACGACGACGCGTCGAAGCCGGCCGTGAGGTCGGACGGCGAGGACGTGAAGGCGGCGACGACACCGGGAAGGAGGATCGGGCTCGCCGACCCCGTGAGGGACACGCTGTTCGCGTCCGTCGAGGGCAGGCCGAGCTGGCTGTTGATGGTCCCGTTCAACAAGCCAAGGGCCCCGCAGCCTGTGGCGCCGGGCACGTCGAACGTGTTGTCGACGAGGGTTGCGGACCCGTCACCGCTGTCGTAGGGAGTACCGGTCATGGCCGGCATCGTGCCGTTCGCGGGCCGCGTGCCCGTGGTGAGCGGGATCGGGATGCCGGAGGCGGAGCCGATGTAGCAGCCGCTCGTCAGGGAGCCGTTGTTGAGCTTGATGCGAAGTTTCGCGGTCACGTCCACGGCACCCGTGATCGGGTTCAGCGTCCCCGTCGCCGTCCCGACCGCAAGGATCTGCACGGTGATGACGCCGATCACGGGTGCTTCCATCCACGTGTCGGGGAAGGACACTCCCGACGACGGGATGCTGACGTTGCCGGCGGCGTCGACGGTGCCCGTCAGGTCGACGGGCTCGACGGGCTGGTGGCCCGAGAGGAGCTCGCTGTTGTCGTCGGGCCCCGCGCACTGCGGGTCGGCCGGATAGTCCGCGAGGGTGTCGGTGTCGGATGCGTCGTCCTCGCCGTTGCTGCACGCAGGTGCCCCCCCGACGTCGAATGACGTCGTCTTGATGTTGATCTCTCCCGTGTCGAGGGAGAGCGTGAACGAGCCGGGGTTCGCGACCTTCTGGGCGGAAGCCGCCGGCACGAGGAAGAGGGCGACGAGTGCGCCGACCAGCGTGGCGAGCAGAGCTCTGAGCGTCAGTCTGAAGGTGCGACCGTGCGTCTTCCGGCCGGTTTCCCGTGACATTGTGCCTCCCAGTCTCGAGTCGGTCCGCAACGGGCCCGCGACATGCGCGCGTCCGGCTTGACCAGAGTCAGTTCTTCTTCCACGCCATGGGCGCTTTGTCCTGCGCCTTCCGGCCGCGCGCGGTGGACGAATCCCCGAAACGGGGAAGGTGGCATGTCCTCAGCTCGAACCCCGCAACACCCGATACCTCGAAGGTGAACGACACGCGAACCTGCCCCCACTGCGGCGCGTCGAACTGGGCGACCGCAGTGACCTGTCACGGGTGTGGCAACGCGCCCGTCTCCTCCGCGCCCGTCTCCTCCACGCCCGGCCCCGCACCTGTGGCGGAGGCGGCAGCGACCACGTCGGCGCCGGAGGCCGCGGCCGAGTCGTGGGTGCGTGACACGTGGGCTCGACTCACGGCACACACGACCGGCGACGATGCCGGCAGCGATGCAGGCAGTGCAGGCGGCGGGTACACGTCGTGTCCGGCATGCGCGGCTCTGAACTGGCCCACGTCGGCCGTCTGCCACCACTGCGGGGGACGCCTGGACGGCGGTGTGTCCCAACCGGTGGGACCGGTGCAACCGGAGATGGGACCGGCGGAACCGGAAATGCCGGCGGGGGTGGAAGGCGCGGGCCCGGTTGCCTTCGCGCCGGCGGCGCCGCCGCGCCACGACCCGCACTCGGCGCACGGCCAGATCGACGATCCCACGTCGTCGGCCGTCCGCGTGACGCGACCCGACCCGAGCGAGATCCCGACAGACGAGGACGAGACCCGCACCCGACCCACGGCGGTCGATGCCGGAACCATGCAGCGCCACCTCGATGCGCACGACTTCGCACGCCGCCACACCGGCTACGCCGAACCCGAACGCAGCCCCCTCCGCCTCGGTGACATTCTCGTGGAGGACGGGATCATCTCCGGAGAGGAGCTCGCGGCGGCGCTGCAGGAGCAGTACTCGGGGCCGGTCCGGCGCCGTCTCGGTGAGGTTCTCATCGCGATGGGGTTCGCGAGCGAGGAGCACGTGACCGTTGCCCTCGCGAGGCGCCTCGGTGTCCCCTATGTGGATCTCGACTCGAAGCCCATCGACACGTCCCTCCTGCGCATCGTGCCGATGGATCTCTGCGTGAGACTCACGGCCGTCGCCTACGAGGTCGGCGACAACGGCGAGATCCATCTCGCGATGGCGGATCCGACAGACGTCGTGGCCGCCGACGACCTCGCCGTCCTCACAGGCAGAAAAGTGGCGGTGAGTGCCGCCCTGCCCAGTGCCGTCGAACGAACCCTCCACCGCCTCAGCGGGGACAGCCTCATCGAGTTCGACACCGCGGAGAACGAGGACGACCGCGCCCGCACGCTCGTGGACACGCTCCTCTCCGACGCTGTGCGGCGCAAGGCGTCCGACCTGCACATCGAGCCGAAATCGGACCGCATGCTCATCCGGGCGAGGATCGACGGCAGGCTGCGGCCGCTGCTCACGACCGACGACGGCGTCCACCAGCCGATCGTCAACCGTCTCAAGATCCTCTCCGACCTCGACATCTCCATGCGGCGCCTACCCCAGGACGGCAAGGTGTCCCTCGTCGTGGACGGCAGACGCGTGCATGCCCGCGTCTCCACGATGCCCGCCACGAACGGCGAGAAGGTGGTTCTGCGCATCTCCGACGAGTCGACGGGGATCACGGACCTCGACATGTGCGGTTTCCAACCCGGCGAGCTCGACGCGTTCCGCGAGGCGATCTCGATGAGCAAGGGCCTCGTCCTCATGGCGGGGCCGACAGGATCGGGCAAGACGACGACCCTCTATGCCGCCTTGAACGAGGTCGCGAGACCGGAGCTGAACGTGATCACGCTCGAGGATCCCGTGGAACGCGACCTGGACGTGGCCACGCAGGTGCAGATCAACGAGAGGACGGGCCTCACATTCCCGACCGCCCTGCGTTCCGTCCTCCGCCAGGACCCGGACGTCGTCATGGTGGGCGAGATCAGGGATCTCGAGACCGCGAACATCACGCTGCGGGCGTCACTCTCGGGACATCTCGTCTTCTCGACCGTGCACACGAACGACGCCCCCTCGACCGTGACGCGTCTCGTCGAGATGGGGATCGAGCCGTATCTCGTAGGGTCGGCCGTCTCGCTCGTCGTCGCACAGCGCCTCGTGCGCCGTCTGTGCCCGCAGTGCGCAGAGCCCGCCCCCGCCCCCCGCGAACAGGCTGCCGAGTTCGGCATCCGCCTCCCCCAACTCGGGCAGTGGCGCACGGCGAAGGGCTGTCCGAGCTGCCTGTCGAGCGGCTACTGGGGACGGATCGGCCTCTACGAGATCCTCCCCCTGACCGAATCGATCCGCGACATCCTCCGTCCCGGGGTCGGCGACGCCGAGGTGTTCCGCATCGGACGTGAGGAGGGCCTGACCACTCTGTGGGAACAGGGACTGCGGGCAACCTCCCAGGGGACGACGACTCTCACCGAGGTCGGCCGGACCCTGCGCGGAACGCGGATACCAGCCGAGCTCGCGGCCGCCGACGCGGGAGACGACCCGGCCGACACCTGACTCAGGAGCCCTCCGCCGCCCCCGCCGGCAGGAGGTGCAGGACCGTGACCGTGGCGGCGGAGACCGCCTCCGGTGACCACGCGATCGGCACGCCGGCGCCGCCCTTCCAGGGCTCGACCATGTCGTCGTAGTGGGGTGAGGCGGGGTTGCCCGACTGGCCGCCCGCGAGGACGAACCTCGCATCGTCCCATTTGCCAACGGGGACGACCATGCGGAACGTGGGCACCAGGACGGGGTTCGCCGTGATGTCGTTCGGGTTCGAGCTACACATGTTCACGGAGGTGAGATCCCCGCCCCACGCGAACGGCCCGATGTCGAAGATCCTGGCGAGGGGACTGCTGTCGCCGCCGAGCAAGTGGGGGAGCCGAAGGGGACGGAGCTCTCCCCACGCCCATGTGCCCGTATCGTCTCCGAAACGTCCACGCAGCAGGGACACGGCATCGGCCAGGGCGTGGCGCACGGCACCGTCCCAACCGTCTCCGGCGGACTCACCCGACTGCTCGAACCAATCAGCCGGCCTCTCCCGCAGGAGGCTCACGATCTGGGGGAGGCGGGTGGTGTGAAACGTGTTGAACGGCGTGATCGCATGCGGACCACGACCCAACGCCCACTCCCAGGACCGGGGGGCCTTTGCCCGCACGATCGCAACCGTCATGCGGTCGAGGAAGACCTCGAAGACAGCAGCCGCCGCGGATGCTGCGGACACGACCCCGTCCCACGTCGAGAGGAGCTCGACGGCAAGGCCCACGTCCGGGTCACCCGCGGTGTCGATGCCGGTGAAGATCCCGCGCAGGTCACGCCACGGGACGCTCGCCTGATCCGTCTGGAGCTCGAGGGTCGCCTCCACGTCCCAGTCGTCCCGCGTGGCGAGGACCTCACGAATCCGAATCGCCCGGTAACCCATTGTCCAGTCGCTGCCCAGGTAGGGAGCAGCCGAGCTCGCCACGGGCTTGTTGTTCGCGGTGACGAGCATTCCGTCCGGCCCGCATGCCTCGAATGGCATGGACGCGAACGGCACCGTGCCGTGGCCGCCCGTCCCCTCTGCAGCCGGGATGGGCAGCAGCGATCCGCCCCCGGGCCGGCGCGGTATCTCGCCCGCGAACTGCCATCCGATCCCGCCGGATGCATCGCCGTAGACCACGTTGAGCGAGGCCGAAGGCCAGTGCTCGAAGGTATGCCGGAAGTCGTCGAACCCGTGGCGGGTGTGAGCCTCGACGAAGCCTGCGACACGTCCTGTCGAGAGCCACGCCGCGTCGAAGGCGATCGCGTCGACTCCCCCGTCGAGCGCGGGACCGATGATCGGTCCCCGGTCCGTCACGTGCACGACCTCTACGACAGGTGCGCCCCGCCTCACCTCGATGTGCTCCTCGCGGACCTCGCACGGCACGAACGAGTCGCCGCGCAGCACGGTCCCGGGTTCGGGACCGAGACGTTCGAGCCAGAGGTCGCACAGGTCCGCCGCCCCGTTCGTCACACCCCACGCGGCATGGCCGTTGTGCCCGGCGATCACCGAGGGGGCGCCGGCGAACGTCGCCCCCGCCACCTCCCACCGCGGCGTCCGCACATGGGCCAGATACCACTGCGACGGGATCGACGGGTTGAGATGCGGGTCGTTCGCAACGACGGGGGCACCGCTTGCCGTCCGTTCGCCTCCGATCACCCAGTTGTTGGAGAGTCCGGAACCGACGACCGCCTCGAGCGCCGCAATCTCGTCGGCGAGCCGGTCGAGAGCGGGACCGGCTTCGCGGCCGGGAGGCGATATGAGCGGATGTGCCTCCTCATACCCGGGTTCGAGTGCGACGAGGGCACCCGGTCCGTCGTCGAGGAGGATTCGCAGGCGGGCGACCTTCGTGCTCCAGTTCGTGGAGAGCATGAAGCCGACCAGCTTGATCGTGCCGAGGACGTCGGCGGTGTCCCATGCGGCGGGGTCGGCGCGGAGGAGGGCGAACTCGTGCGGCCGGCGCCGCAGGCCGGCTCGCGCCGCGGCGTTGACCCCGGCAGCAAAGGCGGCGAGTTGGGTCAGGGTGCTCTCGGTCTGGGCGGCGACCTGCGCCTCGGCACTCCTGCGGAAACCGATGCGGCGGCTGAGACGGTCTATCGGCAGACCACGTCTGCCCACGAGTGCGGCGACGGTCCCGCGGCCGACACGGCGGAGCATCTCGAGTTGGAACGTGCGGTCCTGGCCCTGACAGAAGCCCACGCCGAACGCCGCATCCGCCTCGTCCGACGCATCGATGTGGGGGATTCCGTGCCGGTCACGCCGCACGACCACCTCGTCACCCGGCCCGTCCACACGGAGAACTCCCGACGTCCTCGGCATCCTCGGTCCGAGGAGCCACGCGAGATGACGCCGCTTCACATCGTCTCCCTGTCAGAGGTAGGTGCCGAACCGCTCCGGGCCCTCACCCCGCGCCTGTTGGAGCTGCTGAAGCTGCTGCTGGGTGGACATGTGCTGCACGGCGATGCTCGCCTGGATCCCCTGGAAGAGACCTTCGAGCCAGCCGACGAGCTGCGCCTGGGCGATTCGCACAGCGCTCTCGGACGGAACTCCGTCGTCGGGAATCGTCGCGACCATCCCCTTCAGCTCGCCCGAGAGCTCCGAAGACATCACGTCACTGAGCTCGTGCACAGCCCGCGACTGCACCTCGGCGAGCTGACGGCGGCCCTCCTCGTCGAGACCGATGTTCATGACCGTCTCCTGCATGCTGCGCAGCATCTGGGCGATGCGGAGCAGCTTCGCGGGTTGTGAGATGGCCTCCCCGGCAGGGACGAGCTCCTTGGACTTCTCGGCGTCGGCAGCCGCCACGACCTCGGGCGCGACACCCTCGCCGCTCTGCTCTGTCTGCGTGTCTGTCTCAGTCATCTTCTGCTTCCGTCGATCGAACAGGCGGCCGCCCGTGCGACAGCTTCGACGGGATACTACGGTCGGGCAGGCCGACGATGGGAGGTGACATGCGCGACCACGCCACGCAGGTCCTGGCGGAAGGGTTCGCCTTCCCCGAGGGCCCCCGTTGGCACGACGGGCTGCTGTGGTTCTCCGACATGCACGCGGGCGAGGTCCGCACCGTCGACGCCTCGGGCGAAAGTCGAGTCCGGTTCGAGGTCGACGCGGGTCCGTCCGGCCTCGGCTGGATGCCCGACGGCACGCTCCTCGTCGTGTCACAGGAGGACCACAGGGTCCTGCGCTGGGATGGCCGCGCCCTCACAGGGCACGCTGACCTGGAAGGGGTTGCGGCCGGTCCGTGCAACGACATGGTGGTCGACGCGCGAGGCAACGCGTACGTGGGCAACTTCGGCTTCGACCTCTACGCAGGCGAGACACCCGTGCCGACCTGCCTCGCCCTCGTCACACCCAAGGGCGACGTGTCCGTCGCCGCCGCGGATCTGCTCTTCCCGAACGGCGCCGTCGTCACGCCGGACGGGACGACCCTCGTGGTGGGGGAGACCTTCGCCGCCCAACTCACCGCCTTCGACATCGGTCCCGACGGGTCTCTCGGGAATCGCCGCATCTGGGCGCGCCTCGCCCCGGGGGACGTTCCCGACGGCTGCTGCCTCGATGCCGCCGGCGCCATCTGGGTGGCAAGCCCCACCACCGGGCATGTCGTCCGCGTGGAGGAGGGTGGTCACGTGACCGATCGAGTGACCGTCTCGGAGGAGCGATCGGCCTATGCATGCATGTTGGGTGGCGCGGACGGGCGCACGCTCTTCTGCTGCACGTCTTCGGAGATGCTCCCCTCGCTCACGTGCGAGGCGAGGAGTGGGGCGATCGAGACCGTGGCGGTCGACATCCCCCACGCGGGTCTCCCCTGACCGGAGAGCCAGCGTGGACTTGTCGTGTGGCACACGGGTACCGTCCACGCGGCCGGGGCGAGGAGGAGTGCCCGGCGACACGAGAAGGGGAACCCGATGGAGTTCAACCTGGCGGACGTCTTCGAGACCGTCGCGTCGGAGGTCGGTGATCGTGAGTGCATCGTGTGGGGTGACACCACATGGACCTACTCCGAGGTGGATGCGCGCGTGAACCGCCTCGCCAACCGGCTCGTGGCCGGGGGCCTCGGCGCCAGCCGCGAGCGTGCCGATCTCGAAGGGTGGGAATCCGGCCAGGACCACGTCGCCCTGTACATGTACAACTCGAATGCCTACCTCGAGGGCATGCTCGGAGCGTTCAAGGCGCGCTGCGCCCCCTTCAACGTCAACTACAGGTACGTCGAGGAGGAACTCCTCTATCTGCTGGCGGATTCGAAGGCGAGGGCGATCATCTACCACGCCGAGTTCGCACCGCGTGTCGCCGCGATCCGCGACGACCTACCCGACCTCGAGCTCTTCCTGCAGGTCGAGGACGACTCGGGCAACGCCCTCCTTCCCGGCGCCGTCGCCTACGAGGATGCTCTCGCCGGCTCGTCACCGGACCGTCCCCCGGTCGAGCGCTCACCAGACGACCTCTACATCCTCTACACGGGTGGAACGACGGGAATGCCCAAGGGCGTGCTGTGGCGCCAGCACGACATCCTCTTGGCGGCGATGCTCCCTGCCACGTTGCGGGGCCAGCCCGTCGATTCCGTCGAAGCCTTCACGGCGGCGGCACAGGCGGGTGGCATGCGGGTCCTCCCCGTCCCCCCGTTCATGCACGGTGCCGCGCACTGGCTCGCGTTCGGCACGCTCCTCGGTGGCGGCACAACCGTCATCCAACGCCAGGTCCGGGCTCTCGACGCGGACGACATCTGGTCCACGGTCGAGGCCCAGGCCGTGCAGGTCCTGCTCCTCGTGGGTGACGCCTTCGCCCGGCCCCTCCTCGACCAGCTACGCGTGAAGGAATACGACACGTCGGCCCTGATGGTCGTCGCGTCCGGGGGCGCGATCCTCAACAAGACCTCGAAACAGGAGTTCATGGACCGCCTCGGTGTCCTCGTGCTCGACGCGCTGGGCAGCTCCGAGGCGGGTATGCAGGGAACGAACACGAGTGGGGGCGGCAACGTGACCGGGGGGACGTTCCTGCGTGACGCGAACTCCGTCATCCTGAACGAGGACCTGACAGCTCCGCTCGAGCCCGGATCGGAAGAGGCGGGCTGGCTCGCGCAACGGGGACACGTCCCGCTCGGCTACCTGGGTGACCCGACCAAGTCCGCGGCCACGTATCCGGTCGTGGACGGGGTGCGCTACTCCGTTCCAGGCGACAGGGCGCGCCTCGTCGACGCCATGACGTACGAGCTCCTCGGCCGCGAATCGGTGACGATCAACTCCGGGGGTGAGAAGATCTTCGCCGAGGAGGTCGAGTCGGCACTCAAGCACCACCCGGCCGTGTTCGACGCGGTCGTGGCGGGAAGGCCCTCGGAGCGTTGGGGCAGCGAGGTCGTGGCCGTCGTCCAACTGCGCGACGGCGTCGACGTGTCCGACGACGAGCTGTCCGACGAAGCGGCCCGTCACATCGCGCGCTACAAGCTCCCGAAGGACTACGTCTACGTGGACGAGGTCGTGCGCGGCCCGAACGGCAAGGCCGACTACCGCTGGGCGAAGGACAGGGTGTCGGACTGAGGCCCCCGCGGCAACGCGGGATGCGAGGCCGCTCCGAGATCCTCCCGAGCCTCTCGTCAGGCCGGGATCTCGAGCGACTTCACGACCGATGCGGGCGCCTCCCCGGTGGGCGGGCCGACGAGGAGCCTGTACGTGCCGGCTGGCACGACTCCCACGTCCACATCCGTGGTGCGGAGCACGCCGATCTCCGGACACGGCGTGTCGGTGCTTCCCCCTTCGAAGACGTGGACTTCGACGGTGTCCCCGACCACGCGAGACGTGGTGTGGTCGAGCACGTGGCAAGGCGGCGGACCGGACACCCAGACAGGCTTGACGACGAGGCGGGAGTCGAGCCCGACGGATGCTTCCGCGCTCGCGACCGTCACCTCCACGACGTTGGCCTGTCCGGGGCTGGGCGCCTCGAACCGGGCCGTCCCTGCAGGACCGTTCGCCACCGCCGGGTTCGACACCGGAGCGTCGGGATCGGATGGGGGGGCGAGTTGGGCCGCGGGTGCCTCCTCGATGAGGCGGCGTCCCGTCTCGGCGGGGCCCTCTCCGCACGCGCAGACGAGCGCGAGCAGCATGAGGGCAAGTCCGACGACACGTGCTCGCATCACGCAAGGCTACCGGGCGATCTCGCGTTGGTTCGGGGGACACCTCGCGCTTACGATGCCCGGCATGCCCGTTCCGCGCCTCGTCAGCACGGGTGCCCTCGTGTGCTGCATCCTCCTCGCCTTCCCGGCCTGCAGTGCCCGCCTCCCCGACGAACCCGTGGGTGAGTCCGGCCGGCCCCTCGATCGCGACGACCCGGACCGCTATCTCCCCCCCCGGCTCGCGGGGCTGCGCGTCGGCAAGCTCCCCCCGACCCTCAACGCCGACGTCGCCGCCGAAGCGGATGTGTACGGCCTCGCGGAGTGGGTCACGTCGTTCCAGGGGGCGACGATGGTCGCCGGTGCCGGCGACACCGCACGCGGCTTCATCTCCGTCGTCACACGGGGGGCGCCGGACCCGGACCTCGAGAGGCGCACGGCGTTCTTCGGGAGCGGCTCCGGGGACCTCCAGGACTCCGATGTCGTACAGGTGGCGGGGGAATCCGTGTCAACAGGCCTGGTCAAGAACGCCGAGGGGACGTTTCCCTACGCCGTGTGGTCGCCTCCGGGCACTCCGCTCACGGTGGCCGTGACGGCACGGGGCGACGCAGACCAGGTCGGCTTCGACCCCACGTCGGCCATGGAGGACCTCATCGACTGGGCCTCGCGCTGAACGTGAGCCTGGGGCCGTGGCCCCTGGATTTCGAGCACGCGAGCGGCACACATTGGCCTGGTGGACTCCAGAGGGCGGGAACGGCACGAGACGGGACAGGCAGCAGTCGAATGGGTGCTGGTCGTCGTCGTCGCAGCCGCCGTCGGCCTCACGCTGTCGGTCATCGCCCCCGGCATGATGCGGGACCTCTACGGCGCGGTCACGTCCGTCCTGTGCCGTGCCCTCGGTCTCGACTGCGCTGAGCCCGACGGCCCCTGTGTCGTGTCCTCCGACTCCTACCGGGCAGGGGGTCACGTCGTCTACAAGGCCCTCAAGCTCGAGGGGGGCGGTACGTACACCCTCGAGCGCCTGTCGGACGGGACCTTCCGCGTCTCCTGGTCCGAGACGGGGCGCATAGGCGCCGTGGCCGGCAGCGGCTCCCGCGCAGAGGCCGACGTGGGAGATACGACTGTGGGCCACTCGGGGTCTGCGTCTGCGGGTGTGCACCTCGGCTTCGAAGAGGGTGTGGTCGGCTCGTTCGCAACGGAGGCCGAGGCGCGGGAGTTCGTGACGGCCCATGCCGCATCCCGCGCGGCAGGCCGCTTCGGGCGGGCCCTCACAGTGCCACTCGGACTGCCCAACCTGCCCGGCCTGCCCGACCCGGCACGCGAGCTCATCGACAGGCGCTGGCCCGAGCTCGATCGCTACATATCCGTCGATGCCGGGGCGTCGGCTGCGGCATCCCTGCGCAGGCTCATGGGGGGTGCGGCCGGCCTCCTCGGCACAGATCTCGGCGTGCGGCTCGCGGGCGACGGTTCGAGCAGTCTCTTCACGACCCTCGTGATCGATGTCGCGGCTGATGTCGCGCAGATACCCGACAGGCCGGCCCTGCTCGCGGCACGGGGGAGCGTCGAGCTCCTCGCCCGCCTCGACGTCACAGCCGGCGGGGAAGCGTCCTACCTCACCCTCGAGGTCACCCTTGCCGGCGACACGTCCGGACGCCTGCTCGATCTCCTCGTGGGTGACCCCGGACACGGGGGTGGGATCGAGGGTTCCGGCACCCTGACGATCGGGCTCGACCTCTCGGATCCCCACGTCCGCGCCGACCTCGACGCCGTGGGCACAGCCCTGCGGCGTGGACCGGACGGGCGTCTCGAGGCGGCACGACTCCTCGTCGACCTGATCCGCCGCCGCGGACGCATCACGTGGATGACGTATGACACGCAGGGGTCCGAGTGGGGAGGCACCCTTGCCGCCGGTTCGGGGCTGCCCGCGGGTATCAGCGCCGGGATCACCTCCGACCATCGCGCGCTCACGCGCGCCCTCTACCTCGATCCGGCCGCGGGCTGGTCGGAGTGGACGCGTTGCACCGGAGGCCGACCCTGAACCTGCCAAGACGCCACCCCCTCGTTGTTGCCGGTCTCGTCGCCCTGCTCGGCCACGTCGTCGTCGTGTTCGTGGCAGGCCGCGCGGCCTGGGCTCTCGTTCCGGGTCGGGATCCCGTGGACGTTCTCGTCTGGGTGAACTCCGCTGCAGTCGGATCGGCCACTCTCGTCTTCTTCGCGGCGGGGCGGGTCGCAGCCGATGCGCCGGGCGGGACGGGCCGGGCGGTGCTCGTCCCGGCGGGGGTGGGCATCGCCCCGTTCCTACCCGGCGTCATCGTCCACACCCTCGCGTACGGCCGCGTGGCCGGAATGGCGCCGGGACTGTTGGCCGTGACCGTGCTCCACTTGCCCGCCGTGACCGCAGGCATGTGGCTCGGTGTTCACCGCGCACGCCGGGATGCCCGCTCCGCCCGCCCACCACGGACGCCGGCACGGTCCTGATCCAGGCGGCGTAGCGGCACGCACGGACTCCGGCCACGCGGCGGGCACATGGGCAAAGTCCCTTCCGGATCGGGACACAAGTCCCGGAAGCGGGGGTCGGAAGTATGCCAGGATGAATGCGTGGAGGGAGACGACAAGCCGATCACGGTGTTCCTCGTGGACGACCACGAGATCGTGCGCACGGGTGTGCGTGCCATGCTCAACGCCCAGGAGGACATCGAGGTCATCGGGGAGACCGCGTCGGCTGCGGACGCCCCCCGCCGCATCCGCCAGTCGAGGCCCGATGTGGTGGTCCTCGACGTGCGCATGCCGGACGGGAGCGGCGTGGACGTCTGCCGTGACATCAAGTCCGAGAGCCCCGATCTCGCCGTCCTCATGCTCACCTCCTTCGCCGACGACGAGGCCCTGTTCAACTCGATCATGGCGGGGGCCTCCGGCTTCGTCCTCAAACAGGTACGGGGCAACGATCTCGTGACCTCGATCCGTACGGTCGCAAGGGGGGGGTCACTCCTCGATCAGGGCATCCACGACCGGGTCGTGCGCCGCCTGCGCGGCGAGACGAACGATCCGGACGAGGCCCTGCTCGGATCTCTGACCGAGAGAGAGCGACGGATCGTGGAGCTGATCGCCGAAGGGAAGACGAACCGCCAGATCGCGGACGAGATCCATCTCGCCGAGAAGACCGTGAAGAACTACGTGTCGAACATCCTCGCGAAGCTGGGGATGGCACGGCGCAGTGAAGCCGCCGCGTTCGCAGCGCGTCTCACGTCGTCCGCGTCGGACGGACCGACGGCAGATCCACCCCCTCCGAACTGGCCCTGAGGGCTCGGGCCTGAACCCACCACGTGGTTTGGGGTGCGGGTTCTGTACATTTGACGCATGCACGATCCCGGCAACGACGCCGCCGGAGATTCCGACGATCTCGCCTCCGTCTTCGACAACGTCCCCGACGCGATCGTCGTCGTCGACGCGCAGGGTCGAATCGCGCGCGTCAACAGTGTGGCCGCAAGCATGTTCGGCTACACAGCGGCCGAACTCGAGGGCCAGCCGGTCGAGGTACTCGTACCGGAGCGCTTCAGGGCGATGCACACCGTCGACTCCGTCGACTACCTGAGCCGCCCGCGACGCCGCCCCATGGGAGCAGGCCTGCAGCTCTTCGCAGTGCGCAAGGACGGCTCGGAGTTCCCCGTCGACATCAGCCTGAGCCCATTCCGAGAAACCGGAGACTTCGCGGCCGTGGCTGTCGTGCGCGACATGACGGAGCGACGCCGCGTGGAGGACGCACTGCGCCACACGGAGCAGGAGCTCGAGGAGCAGCGCCGGCATCTCGCCGTTCTCGCCGACCGCGAGCGCATCGCGATGGACCTGCACGACGGTGTCATCCAGGACCTCTACTCGATCGGCATGACGCTGCAGGGAGTCGAATACGACGCACCCGATCCCGGCATCAAGGCCCGGGTCGGCCAGGCCGTCGACTCCATCGACACCGTCATCGAGGAGATCCGCACCTACATCCACCAACTGCGCCCCGGCGTGCTCACCTCCACGGACCTGCGACCCGCCCTCATGCTCCTCGCGGGCGAGTTGAACGAGCTGACAGGCATCGCGACGAGAACGGAGATCGATCCCGGCGCGGCCACGCGTCTCGCGCCGCACTCGGAGGAGATCGTGCGGTCGGTACGTGAGGCCGTGTCGAACGTCGCCCGGCACTCGGGCGCGTCCGAGGCAGTGTTGCGTGTCACGCAGGACGACGCGTGGCTCGTGGTCGAGATCGTCGACAACGGCCGCGGGTTCGAGCCTGTCGACCAGGCATCCGGATTCGGGCTGCGCAACCTCCGCAAACGCCTCGAACCAGTCGGTGCCGTCACGGAGATCGAGTCTGCCCCGGGGCTCGGCACCACGGTTCGATTCAGGTTCCGCACGCGCCACTGAGCGGTCGCGCGGCCCTCACGCAGACGTGGGCGCCCCGACCGTTTCCGCGTCCTCCTCGGCTTCGTCGACGTCCGCGACGAGATCCGGGTCCTCGATCTCGTCATCGAGGGGGCTGCTCCGCGTCAGGAGCATGAGGACCGCCACCGTCACGCTCGTCGTGAGGGCCATGACCGGCAGCGTGATGATCCCGAACTTCTCGACGACGATCGCAGAACACGGGTTCGTGGGGTCACAGCTCGTGCCTACCGACTCGAGCTCGGGAAAGCGTTCGATGAGCACATGCCAGATCGACACGAGGATCGTGGGGATGTTGAGACCGAGCACGTACTTCTTCACGCTGCGGTCACCCGTGAAGACGGCGATGCCGAGGATGATCGCGAGGGGATAGATGCCGATGCGCTGGAACCAGCAGTAACGGCAGGGCACGAGATGGAACACCTCGGAGTATGCGAGGCTGCCGGTGAGGGCGACGAGCGAGATGACCCAGGCGAGGGGGAGGGTCTGGCCGTCGAGGAGGTCACGCAGATCCGAGAACGCCGCCTTCACCCGTCCCGACACCAGGGAGCCGAGGGCGAGAACGAGGACGACGGCCAGGAACGCCCAGCAGACGAGGGTCAGGATCGCGAAGACCGTGTCGGCTGATTGCTTGGACATCCCCGCAAGATACCCTCGGTCTCATACCTGATCGACAGAAGGGGATAGCGTGCGACACATTCTCGTCCCGACCGACGGATCCGAAGGTGCAATCGAGGCTGCGCGACTCGCGGCCGATCTCGCCGAGAGATACGACGCGAAGGTGACCGTGCTGCATGCGTCGCAGATCCCGTCGTCCTTCATGCTCGGTGTCGCACCGCCCGTAGCCGAGATCAGCGAGTTCCTCGAGGTGGTGGCCAAGGAATCGGTCGACAAGGTGCGCCCCGCCCTCGAGGAGAAGGGCATCGAATACACAGCCGAGGTCCGCAACGGTTCACCTGCGACGGTCATCGTCGATTTCGCGGCGGAAGCGGGCGTCGACTTGATCGTGATCGGCCATCGCGGCCTCTCGGGATTCGAGCGCTTCCTCCTCGGGTCGGTGTCGGGCAAGGTCGTGAACCACGCACCGTGCGCGGTCCTCGTCGCCGCACCCCGCAGCACCGACGACTGAGGATCAGATCGGCAGGCCACCCGTCGCCGCCGACGTCGTTCCCGCGGCTTCGTAGGCCTTGATGACGTTCTTGGCGATGCGCATCTGGTGGACCTCGTCGGCACCGTCGGCGAACCGGGACCACCGTGCCTGGAGGAGCATCCCGGCGAGCGGCGTGTCGCGGGAGTAGCCGAGTGCCCCGTGCACCTGGATCGCACGGTCGATGACACGCCAGAGGGTGTTCGCGACGTGGTGCTTCGCCATGGACACCTCCTGGCGGAAGTCGAGACCGTGCTCCACCTTGTAGGCGGCATGCAGGACCATGAGCTTCGCGGCATACAGCTCGAGGGCGGAGTCGGCCATCATCCACTGGATGCCCTGTTTGTCGGCGAGCACCGAGCCGTGCGAGAACCTCTCCTGCGCACGGTCGACGAGCATGTCGAGCGCCGTCTCGGTCTGGCCGATCCAGCGCATGCAGTGCGCGAGGCGGGCCGGGCCGAGACGCACCTGCCCGAGCTTGTGGCCCTCACCGCGACCGCCGAGCATCGCTTCGGCGGGTACACGCACGTCCTCGAGGCGGATCTCACAGTGGTTGTGGCTGCCTGCCATGCTCTCGATGTCCCGCACGACATGCCAGCCCGGGTTCGAGGTCTCGACGATGAACGCGGAATTGCGTGCCTGGGGTGGTTCGGCATCGGGATCGGTCTTGGCGATGACGATGGCGAAGCTCGCGCCGCGGGCGCCGGAGATGAACCACTTGTGGCCGTTGATGACCCATTCGTCGCCTTCCTCGACGGCGCGTGTGCGGAGGAGAGTGGGGTCACTGCCGGCGACCTCGGGCTCGGTCATCGCGAAGCACGATCGGGTGGACCCCTCGCAGAGCGGGCGCAGGTACATCTCCTTCTGCTCCGCGGTCGCGAAGTGCAGGAGCGTGTGCATGTTCCCCTCGTCCGGGGCCTGGCAGTTGATCACGTACGATCCGAGCATCGTCTTGGCCGCCTCCGACGACACGGCCGCCTGGGCCGTGGGCCCGAGGCCGAGCCCACCCCATGCGGGCGGCATGTGGGGGTTCCAGAGGCCCTCCCGCTTCGCGTCGCCGCGCAGTTCGAGGACGGCCTGCACGAGCTTCGCACGCGCGTCGGGATCCCCCCGGTCGGGGTCGAGGCCGTCTTCCCTGGGCTTGACGGTCCCCTGGAAGAACTCACGGAAGCGCAGCCGCGTCGCCTCGACCTCGGGCGGGAACGTGAAGTCGATCGCCATGCGTGCGTCTCCTCTCAGCCTGCGTCGATCGAGTCGGCAGCGACCTCGGCGAGCATGCGCACGATCTCGATCATGCCTGCGAATCGCTCGTCACCCGTGTAGCCCTGCGCGTAGCGGAAGTAGATCTGCTGGAGGACCACGGCGAGCTTCCAGACGGCATACGTGTAGTAGTAGCCGATCCCGGTCACGTCGTAGCCGGTGCGGGCGTGGTAGCGCTCCACGATGGCCGCCCGTGTCATCGAGCCGGGCAGGGTTGTGGGTCCGAACTTGCCGAGCTGGAGACCGGCTGGATCGTCCGCCTCGACCCAGTAGCCGAGGGTCGTGCCGAGATCCATGATCGGGTCGCCGATCGTCGCCATCTCCCAGTCGAGGACGCCGATCACGCGGGTCGGGTCGGCTGCGTCGAGGACGATGTTGTCGAACTTGAAGTCGTTGTGGATGAGTGATTGACCGCGATCAGGCGGCATGTTGCGGGCGAGCCAACCCGCGACCTCGTCCATCTGCGGGATCTCGTCCGTCTTGGCCGCCTCCCAGCGGGCCGTCCATCCCCGGATCTGGCGCTCCACGTAGCCGAGGCCCTTGGAGAGGTCCCCGAGACCCGCCCCCTCCCAGTCGAGGGTGTGGATCGTCGCGAGGTTGTCGACGAAGGACTCGCAGAGCCGGTCCATGACTGCCGGACCCAGGTCGAGGTCGGCAGGTACCTCCTGGCGGATGATGATCCCCCTGATGCGCTCCATGAGGTAGAAGTCCACGCCCATCACGCTGTGGTCGTCACAGAAGGCGATCGGCCGCGGCGCCGGGGGATAGGCGGCATGAATGCGGGCGAGGACCGCGTGCTCGCGGGACATGTCGTGACCACCCCGGGCCTGTGCCCCGAAGGGTGGGCGGCGCAGGACCACCTCGCGGTCGCCGAGGCGGAGGAGGTACGTGAGGTTGGAGTGGCCGGATGGGAACTGCGCGACTTCGATCTCGGTGTCAGGCAGCTCCGGCACGTGGGCGGTCAGCCATGCCCGGAGGCCGGCCGTGTCGAGCTCCTCACCCGGCCGGGGTGGGGCGGTCGTGTCGATGAGGTCGCCCACGTCTTGTCTCCTCGGTCCCCGTGATCGTGGCATGTCGTCCCGCGAACGGCCATCCTAAGACGTGCCGGTGTCTAGGAACGAGAGGTGGCCGTGGGTGTCGGACTGGAGTCCTTCGACGGCAAGGTCGCGGTTGTGACAGGCGGTGCGAGCGGGATCGGGGCCGGCCTCGCCGGTGCGTTCGCGGCTGCGGGGTGTGAGGTCGCCCTCGCCGACATCGACGAGATGGGCATGATCGCGACGGCGGCGCGGCTGCGGGACGAGGGCGCGACGGTCGAATGGGTCGCCTGTGACGTGACCAGCCCGGCCCGGCTCGACGAGCTCGCGGACACCGTGGAACGCCGCCTCGGCCCAGTCGACATCGTATGCAACAACGCCGGGGTCGCCGTTTATGGCGCACTCACGGGCATGTCCCTCACCGACTGGCGATTCGTCATGGACATCAACTTCTGGGGGGTGGTGCACGGGATCCACACGTTCGTCCCGCGCTTCGTCGAGCGCGGGACGGGTTATGTCGTGAACACGGCTTCCATGGCCGGCCTGGTGGGCATGGAAGGGCTCGGCGTCTACAACGCCTCGAAGTTCGCCGTCGTGGGCCTGTCAGAAGCCCTGTCGCGGGAGCTCGCCCCGCACGGAATCGGCGTGAGCGTGATCTGCCCCATGATCGTCGACACTCCCATCAACGAGAACTCGATGCGGGCGTGGGCACACGCACGGGGAGATCCCGAGCCCGAGGTCCATGCCGCGGCAGCGGACGCCGGGTCGATACCGCCGGGGATGCGGGGCGGGAGTGTCGACGTCGCCCAGGTCACGACGAGGACCCTGGAAGCGATGCGCAACGGTGACCTCTACGTGCTCACGCACGCGGACCAGCGCGGGATCCTCGCCCGCCGCGCGGCCCGTCTCGAGGCTGCTGCCCGCCGCGTCGAGACGGACGGGGCCTGAGTGTGCGCCCAACATCCATATCCACATCGCTGCGGCTCGCGCACGGCTAGCGCAGGCGCATACCGGCGTGTTCGAGGATGACACGCAGGTCGTCGGGACGGGACGCGCTCGTCATCGCATGCGCCACCGAGACCTCGCCCGTGAGGACGAGTTTGGCGACGGCCTGGTCGAAGGTCTGGGCTCCGTCCTCGTCGCGAGCCATGACGTCGTAGAGGTCGTCGATGCGGTTCTCGAGGATCGCCTGCTCCACGTGGCCGCTGCCGAAGAGGACCTCGCAGGCCACGACGCGACCGGTTCCCGTCGCGCGGGGAAGGAGGCGCTGGCTCAGGACGCCCGCGAGGTTGGCGGCGAGGGCCGACCGCGCTTGGTTCTGGTGCTCGAGGGGGAAGAGGTCGAGTACCCGCTGCGCGGTCTCGACGGCGTCTTTGGTGTGCAGGGTCGAGAGGACGAGGTGGCCCGTCTCCGAGGCGTGCAGGGCCGCCTGCATCGTCTCACTGTCCCTGATCTCCCCGATGAGGATCACGTCCGGATCCTGGCGGAGCACGGAACGCATCGCGGTCAGGAAGCCGGCCGTGTCACTCCCCACCTCCCGCTGGCTCACCGACGCCCGGATGTCCCGGTGCACGATCTCGATCGGATCCTCGATCGTGACGATGTGCACGGGCCGCTCGCGGTTGATCTGGTCGACCATCGCCGCGAGGGTCGTCGTCTTGCCCGATCCCGTCGGTCCTGTCACGAGCACGAGGCCGCGGGGCAGCGACGTGAGGCGACTCACCCCGTCCGGCAGGCAGAGAGCGGCGAAACTGCTCGGTGCCTCGGCGACACGCCGCATCACCACTTCCATCGAGCCGCGCTGGCGGAAGCAGTTCACACGGAAGCGGCCCTGTCCCTCGGCTTCGAACGCGTAGTCGGCCTCGAAGATCTGCCTTGCCTCGAACCGCTCCCAGAGGTCGACCGGCATCGATTCGCGGGCGAAGCGGGCGACGTCGTCGGGACCGAGGCAGTCCGTGTTCAGGCGATGCAGGTCCCCGTCCATCCTGATGAGGGGTGGCTGACCCTGCTTCAGGTGGAGGTCCGAACCCTCGGTCATGCGCAGCGCCGAGAGGAAGCTCACGAGATCGAGGGCACGCAGCTCGACAGCCTCACCCGCCGGTCCGTCGAGGACCGTGTCGAGGCGGACCGGCTCGATCGTGCCGGCCCCTGCCGGTGCCTGGTTCCCCATGTTCCCTCTATCGGCGGCACCCGGCCGCACCCGTAGGAGCCGATTCTGCAGGCCGACAGCACTCAGGGGGCTAGCGTTCCGGGAGTCGCCCGCCACGGCGCACCCATCCCACACCACGGCCCCGCGGACGATCCCCAGGAGAGAACGATGACCGGACGCGAGCACGAGGATGACCGCCGCCGGCGGCTCGGCTCGCTGTTCGCCGCGATGTCGATCCCCCTGCAACCGATGCGACGCATCGGTCGGCACTGGCAGGCGGAATCACGCACGATCTCACTCGGCCTCGTCGTGCACGGCGTGAGTGCCCTGACGGGACTGCTCGCCGGATATGCACTGGCCGCATCGACCGGGACGCTGGAGAGCCTGCCCGGCTTCGTCCTCATCGTGCTCGCCTCGAACGGCCTGCGCGGCATGATCTTCGGCGCCTTCGGAGCCCGCCTCGGCACGGCACTCGGTGTCGGCGCGTGGGAGGCGACCCTGCGCACGGGATCCGTCCTGCGCGTGAACGTCGTGGCCGTCACCATCCTCACGATCGTCACGGCTCCCATCATCGCCGTCCTCGCCTGGCTCGGCAGTCTCCTCATGGGCGGGACGGCGGGAGGCCTCGTGGACTTCATCGTCATCGCCGTTCTCGGTGGCGTCCTGTCCGGCGTCGTCGTCGGCGTCGCGACTGCATTCCTCTCGGCCGGCTGTGCCCGCTGGGAATGGGACCTGGACACCGTGGCAGCCCCCCTCGTGACCATGACCGGAGACGTCGTCGGAGTCCCTTCGCTCGTGCTCGCCGCCCAACTCGCCGGGCGCGGCCCAGTCACGGCCGCCCTCGCCACCGCCTCCGTTCTCCTCGCCGTGGCCGTCCTTGCCCGCACGGTCCTGCGAGTTCATCCCGATGCGCGGCGCATCGTGCGCACATCCCTTCCGGTCCTCCTCGTCGTCATGCTCGTGGATCTCGGTGCAGGCGGGGTCCTGCAAGCGGAGAGGGACGAGTTCTTCACGCAAGCCGTCTTCCTCGTCCTCGTACCGGCTTTTCTCGAGGCGATCGGCGGGTTCGGAGGCATGTACGCGAGCCGTCTCGGCACGAAACTGCATCTCGGGACCGTGGAGGCGCGCCCCGTCCCCAACCCTCTCGCCGTCCTCGACTCCACACTCGTCGTCCTCCTCGCGGTCGTGGTCCTGCCCCTCGTAGCCGTGGGTGCGAGTTTCATAGCCGCCACGGCCGGGATGGCGTCACCGGGTACGGGCACGGTCGTCGCCGTCACGTTCGCAGGTGGTCTCGTCGCCACCGCCCTCGCCTTGGCCACGGGGTACTACGCGGCATACGCCGCCGTGCAGTGGGGCCTCGACCCTGATGACCACGTCCTCCCGATCGTCACCGCGGCGATGGACCTCGTGGGTGTCCTGTGCCTGGCTGCCGCCATCCCCCTCCTGACCTGAGCAAATCCAGCCGCAGAGTGTGAGAGCGTCACCGCAGATGGTGATGTGGCGTTGTCCGAACGCGCGCGACGCGGGTATCCTGGTTCACTCCCGATGTGTCCGGCGCGAACGCCTACGCTCGGGTTCCGGAGGTCGACCCTCGCAATGCTTCGACGAACTGTCCTATTCATCTGCCTCTCCCTGCTCGTGAGCATCACGGCACTCCCGGCGGCAGGCGTGACCGACGCCGACATCCAACAGGCACGGGACCGCCTCGCTGCCGCCCGCAACAAGGCGAACGCAGCGACTGCCCGCCTCCACGAGCTCACGGAGAAGCTCGAAGCGGCGCGTGAGCAGGTGGCCAGAACCGAGGCAGAGGTCAAGGCCCTGCAGGAGGAGGAGGGGAAGCTGACAGCGACACTTCGCGCCCGCGCGGTCGCCGCCTACAAGGCGGGATTCGACGTCGGCTCCCTGCGGCAGATGCTCGGCATCAATGCCCTCGAGGACAGTACGAACGGAGACGTCTACATGGCGGCCGTCCTCGAAGCCGACGACCGCAACCTGCGCAAGATCTCGACCGTGCGCGGCGATCTCGAGGACAAGCAACGCCAGCTCGCGGCCGAAGCCGAGGTCATCCGGACCACGACCGAGGCGGCAGCGACCGAGAAGCGCAACATCGATGCCGCACTCGCCACCGCCCAGGCGGAGGAGCAGAAGCTCGTCGAGCAGAAGGCCGCCGAGGACAAGGCCCGGGCCGAGGCGGCTGCCCGCGCCCTCGAGGAGGCGAAGGCCAGCTCGCGGGGCGGTGAGTCGCGCCAACTCGTGGCGGCGCCCCCGGGTGGAGCCGTGTGCCCCGTTCAAGGCGCGGTCAGCTTCACCGACAGCTACGGCGCCTCGCGCTCGGGGGGACGGAGTCACAAGGGTGTCGACATGATGGCGATGTCGGGCACGCCGCTCGTCGCGATCACGGACGGCACGATCATCCGTGCGTCGGCGTCGGAGTCCGGTCTGGGTGGGATCACGCTCTGGCTGCGAGACGGCGCGGGCAACACGTACTACTACGCCCACAACAAGAGCAACGTCGTCGACGCGGGTGCGCAGGTGTCCGCCGGTCAGTTGATCGCCTACGTCGGCAACACCGGCAATGCCCGCTACACCGCCGCCCATGTGCACTTCGAGTACCACCCGGGCGGGGGTGATGCGACGAACCCGACCCCGCTCGTCGCCTCGCTTTGCTGACGGACGCAGTCGTCGTCGGGTCCGGGTTCGGTGGTGCCGTGACCGCGTGCCGGCTGGCCGAAGGAGGCATGCGAGTCGTCCTCCTCGAGCGGGGAACGTGGTGGGGTCCCGAATCGGACCGCCGGGCTTTCCCCCGCGGCCTCGGGGGCGTCGCCCGCGCCGTGCGCAACGTGCGTCTCGCCCGCGCGAACGTGCACCGCAACCTCGTGCGTGATCCCACCGGCCTCTACGAGCTCCACCTCCACGACCAGCTCGACATCCTCACGGCCAGCGGAGTCGGCGGCGGTTCGCTCATCTACACGAACGTGCAGGAAGAGCCCGACGCGGAGTTCTTCGAGTGCTTCCCACCGGAGTTGCGCGGTGGCGAGATGCGCCCGTGGTTCGACCGGGTACGCGCGATGCAGCGACCCGAATCGATCGAGAAGGCGGCTGTGCTCCCACCCAAGAACGAGGCCTTCCGCCGCCTCGCAAAGGTGATGGATCGGGCGGACAGGCTGGAGCATCCGGACATCGCGGTCGTGCTCGGGGATCCCGACCATCCCGAAACGGTCGTGAACGCCGCAGGCGAGGAACAGCGGACCTGCAACTACTGCGGCAACTGCGTGCTCGGCTGCATGGAGACCGCCAAGACGACGCTCGACCGCACCTACATCCCGGCCGCCCTGCGCGCGGGAACCGACGTGAGGATCCTCGCCGAGGTCGAAGGGATCTGCCCCACGCGGGAAGGGTGGCAGGTGCGCTGGTTCGACCACGCGGCGAAACGACACCGCGTCGTCACGGCCGCGCGGGTCGTCCTCGCCGCGGGCACACTCGGCACACTCCGCATCCTTCTCAAGAGCCGCGACAGGTTCCGGACGCTGCACGGCTTGAGCCCTCGCCTCGGACTCGGATTCACGGGCAACGGCGACCAAGGCGCGATCCTCCTCGGTTCGAGCCTGCTCTTCGCCGGTGAGGCGGGACCGACGTTCAACGCCTTCATGCGCAGCCGGGACTCGGCGGACGAGCACAGATTCCTCATCGGTGAGGCCGGGATCCCGTGGACCGGTCTGGGTTTGCCCACCCTCGCCGCCCGACGCCTCGTCGGAACCCACATGCTCCTCTGCATGGGCCGGGAGCGGCCCGATGCCGGGCGGGTCACATGGCGCACCGACGGTATCGCCGTCGACTGGGACAGCCGGCACGACGCCGCGCTCTTCGACGCGCTCGACTCCGAGATCGCCGCGACCGCCGACGCAGCAGGCGCGACACAGGTCATCTCGCGCATCACATCCGCAGCTTCACCTCACGGGAACTTCACCGTCCATCCGCTCGGTGGCTGTGGCATGGGGGAGACGGCCGAGACGGGTGTGACCGATCACTGTGGCCGGGTCTTCGGGGCAGAAGGTCTCTACGTGGCGGACGGTTCCCTGTACCCTCAGGCAAGCGGGCTGCCCCCTTCGATGACGATCGCGGCCCTCGCCGAACGGATCGCGGACCTCATGCTCGAGGGCTGACGCGTTCGAACCAGCCGTCCTCGCCCACACGGGTTTACCCGGGTTCGGCCGAAGGATCGAGGCGCGGTGGGCCGAAGGAAGAATGACCGAGACAGCGAGGAACGGATGGCTCTCGAGACAGCCGCACCGGCGGACAGCGCCGACCTGAGAAACGCAGACTGGGTGACGATCGAAGCCGCGTTCGAAGGCGGTGCCGAGCCCGACCTCACCGAGCTCGACGGCGCGTATCGGGGCAGACTCGTCTCCGTATGGGGACTCGACATGGTGCCGACGCCGCTGCGGTGGCTGATCGACGTCGTGTTCGGCACACCCCTCATGCCATGGCGCGGCAAACGATTCGGCCGCAACGCGTCAGGGGACCGCACCGGGTCGAACATCTGGCTCACGATGCGAGGACCCGACATCGTGTCCTTCGACGTCGGGGACGGGGAGCGCTCTCTGCGCCTCGACTACGACGTCGCCCGGAATCCGGCGCCGCTGCGTGTCATACGCGGCGACGTCCGCCGACTCGCACCCGGCCTCTACCTGGGACGAATGGCAGCGCGACTCGGGGATCGCGATACGCCTGTCCTCTGGTTCACACTGGACAACGCCTGAAGGGCGAATGCACATGGACTACGAAGAGACGGCTCGCATCCGCATGATCGACGAGTCCTTCGTCGTCGACGGCCGCCGCATGCGCTACAGCATCAGCGACAACGTCGACGCGCGGGGCTGGGCGCTGAACGTGCACGGCTTCTTCGCCGGAGGCGGGGTGTACTGGCGCGAGAGCACGCGTCTCGCCGCCAAGCTCGGCCTTCGAGTCGTGAACCCGAACATGCCGGCCTTCGCCGGTTCGGACGCCCTGCAGTGGGACGACCTCACGATGCAGAACTTCGCCGCCACCCTCGCGCAGCTCATGGACCACGTCGGGATCGACCGAGCCCTCCTCCTCGGCCACTCGATGGGCGGCGCCGTGACCGTGCAGTTCGCCCACGACCATCCGGACAGGACCCTCGGTCTCATCTATCGCGACGGTGTCGCCACGGCCTCCTGGACACACCGCCGTGGACTGCTGAAGTGGCTCATCAACCCCGTCTCGCCCGATATCGCGGACGCTGTGGACATCGGCTTCTCCGCCATCCTCGACTTCCCGGACTGGCTCTACTCACGGCTTTCGAGCATGTTGAGCACACTCACGCCCGACGTCCGCCAGAACGCCCGCAACCTCCTCGACACTGCGCCCGTGGCCTCCATGCTCCTCTACACGGACCTCACTCCTCTCGTCGAGAGGCTGGGGGCCTCGGATCTGCCCATCCTCCCCATGTGGGGGCGGCTCGACAGGCTCGTACCGCCTTGGACCGCAGACGAGTTCGCCGAGATCACGGGCCGGCCCATGCACTGGATCTGGGGCGGTCACTCGTGGATGATCCCCCGCCCCGCGACGACGATCGACACCCTTCTCGGCGCCGAGGCGGGCCGTGAGTTCCTCTCCGACATCGTCCGCAGGTCCGGCTTGGACCTCCCGGTCGAGCACGCGGTCTGAGCACGGACGGCAGGCTGCCTCGGATCTTGCCATGCTCTCCGCGTAACTTAGGGTCTTGATGCGAACACAGTCCGTGTCGCTGAACTGGGAACCGTGAAGTGAACGTCCCGAAACACACCTTCCGCAACAAACCTCCCTCGATGTCCATGTTGGGGGGTCGCGTCCTCTGGGGCCGCATCGTCTTCTTCGGAACAACCCTCTTCCTCGTGTTCCTGCTCGGACTCCTCATCGGCAACGCGTTCAACGGCGGTATCTCCCAGGAGACCCACGAGAAGCAACTCGCCGCCAAGGAAGACGAGTTCCAGCAGGAGGTCACGCGCCTCCAGGGAGAGCTCAAGCTCGCCAACGAGAAGCTGAGCCAGGCCGCAGCCAAGGAGGCCGAGGCAGCCGCACGGGACAACGAGGAGAACTCCGACACGTCGGGCCCCACGTCGGAGGAGACATACGAGACAGAGAAGGGCGACACGCTCTGGGACATCGCCGAGCAGTTCTACGGGGACGGAAACCAGTGGGTCCTCATCGCCGAGGCGAACGGTCTGACCAAGGACAGCCCGATAACAGCCGGCATGACGCTGACCATCCCCCCCAAAGGCGGAACCGAAGAAGACTCCACGAGCGGGACCACCACCACCACCGAGCCGTGAGGCCACCCGCTTCGGGCCTCGTTGCCTTCTGTGCTGACTGACGCGACCTACGTTCCCTCCGGTACCGCCGTCCACTTCTGGGACCGGGCGGGAGATCGACTCCAAGCGGGGCCGTTCGGGCCGACTGCGGCGGAGGAGACGCGTGATCTCTTCACCCCGGACCGGCGACGTGTTCCCGGTATCACGGTTCCGGTCGAGGATGCCGCGGAGTGGCTCGCAGCCCGCGGTTCCGACCCCCGAGCGTGCGATGGCTCCCTCGGCTTCTGGGCTGTCGCCTCTCGTGTCGGCCTCGAACTGGTAGCGCGGGGACAAGTCGTTCCCGTCGCCCGCCCCGGTACCGACCAAGGAGGTCTGAACATCGCGTGGGAGCCGGTCTTTGCCTCGGCGGCGGACAGGCGTCGCCGCATCGCCCTCAGCCGCGCAATGCCCGGTGCCGCGCGGGCGGCGAGCCCTGACATGGATGCGGCCGATGTCCTCGACGCCTTCTGGCGTGCTCTCGTCGACGCCCTGCTGCGACGCGCCCACACCGCCCTCCCCCCGACTTACGGGTGGGAGCTCGACTTCGTCGAGCACCTTGCCTCACCCCCCGGAGTCGAATGGCAGGTCGGGTCACGCCCGGTACGAGACTGCGTTCTGGCCTGGCTCGGCCGCCCACCCGCGGCGGAGACGTGGGAGGGGATCGCCACGCTGCTCCCACCCGGACCGGACGGGGCCGACTGGCACATCACCTATCACGTGCGCTCCGGCGAAGACCCCGACACGGTCGTGGCCGAGGCCTCCGTCAGAGCGAACGGGCCGGAAGCGCAGCGCGCTGCCCTTGCCGGCGCGAGACGCCTCGTCGAGGATCTCCTGGAGGCACGAGGCCCGATCGACGTCGTGGACGCGCGTGGGGCCGCGGTCCTCGCCATGTTCACCACTGCCGAGACCCGGCAGGGCGATGAGGGATCCGTCGTCGCACGCATCGTCCTTCCGCACAGCCTGCGTGTGTGGGGGCCGGGGGGAGTGCAGGCGCGTCTGCACGGGGAACGAGTGGACAAGGCGGAGTCGAGGCTGCAGGCACCATTGCTCGCCGAGCTTGCCGGCGCCACCCTCGCGTGGGAGCTCGCCGTCGACGAGCGCGTCCTGACGGATGGCGAGGTGGCCGATCTCGTGTCGGGACGTCGGCCGCTCGTCAACGTCGACGACACCTGGGTCCTCGTCACTGACGAGATGCGGCGCGAGCTCAGCGCCCAGCTCGACGCGGGACCTCCCCAACTGGGTCCGGCGGAGGTCATCCTTGCCGCTCTCGGTGGTCGCCTTCCCCGCGAGGACGCCGCCGCGGTGCCCGTGGCAGTGGCGGGCCAGGTCGCCGAGATCGTCGAGTTGCTCCGGGGCGGACCACTGCACGGTGTCCCGCCACCCTCGACGTTCAGTGGCGAGTTGCGCCCTTACCAGGAGCGTGGCCTCGAATGGCTCCTCCGCCTCGAGGAAAGGGGTCTCGGCGGCTGCCTCGCCGACGACATGGGCCTGGGCAAGACGGTGCAGGCGATCGCGCTCCTCCTCGTCAACCCGCTCCCCACGCTCGTCGTGTGCCCGACGAGCGTCCTCGGCAACTGGGAGCGGGAGCTGCACCGGTTCGCGCCGTCCCTCCGCACCGTACGCCACCACGGACCTGAGCGGCCACGGACGGCGGGCGTGCTCGGTGATGGTGTGGACGAGCGCCATGTCGTCCTCACGACTTATGCGATCCTGCGGCGCGACGTGGAGGTCCTCTCAGAGATGGGTTGGGGCCGTGTCATCCTCGACGAGGCACAGCACACGAAGAACCCGGCAAGCGAGACCGCGCGAGCAGCGCGGCGGGTGGCGGGGCAGGCACACAGCCGCCTCGCTCTCACGGGAACGCCCGTCGAGAACACATTGGGTGAACTGTGGTCGATACTCGACTTCACGAACCCCGGCGTACTCGGGTCACATGCCTCGTTCCGGAAGCGGTTCGTCCTCCCCATCGAGAACGGTGATCTCGATCTCGCCCGCGCCCTGCAGCGCGTGAGCGGACCGTTCGTGCTGCGCCGGAGCAAGTCGGACCCGAGCGTGCGGAGCGACCTGCCACCCAAGCACGAGACGGTCCTCTACTGCGACCTGACCGAGGAGCAACGCGCCCTCTACGCGGCCGCCGTCGAGGACGGGATGGCGGGTGTGGCAGCAGCCCGTGGGATCGGCCGTCGCGGTCTCGTCCTCGCCCTCCTCACCCGCCTGAAGCAGATCTGCAACCACGCCGCGCTCGGACTCGAGAGGGGGAGTCCCGGATCCGGGAGGCTGCGGCGGGATGGTGTTGAGGCGTCGTCCGGCAAGCTCGAGCTCCTCCTCGACATGATCGAGGATGTGACGTCCTCCGGCGATCGCTGCCTCGTGTTCACGCAGTTCGTCGAGATGGGCAAGATCCTCGCCTCGGTCCTCGAGGCACCCTTCTTCCACGGAGGCCTGACGGGCCGCGCCCGCGACAACCTCGTCGACGAGTTCCAGGCCGACGGAGGACCGCCGGTCCTCGTCGTGTCCCTGCGCGCCGGCGGCCAGGGGCTCAACCTCACGGCCGCCAACCGCGTGTTCCACTTCGACCGCTGGTGGAATCCCGCCGTTGAGGACCAGGCCTCGGACAGGGCGCACCGTATCGGCCAGACGCGAGATGTGTGGGTGCACAAGCTCGTCTGCCTCGGCACGGTCGAGGAGCGCATCGACGCCATGCTCGAGCGCAAGCGTGCCCTCGCGGACACGGTCGTCGCCGAAGGTGAGTCGTGGGTCACCGAGCTCGGCGACGACGAGCTCGCCCGCCTCGTCGCCCTGGAGGACGCTCCGTGAATGAGGTGTCGGTGGCAGAGGCGGACGACTTCTTCGAGTGCGGGCACACTCTCCGGGAGGTCGCGGTCATGGGCTGGGACGAGGCGGCCCGTGGACCTGATCCCGACGAGGCCCCCGCCCTGCGTGAGCTCGGCCGGCCCCCGTGCTGGAGTGCGCCGAACTCGCCCGAGACCGTCCTCGGTGGCATCTACGCGTCCGCCGCCCGCCGCGCCTTCGACGTGCTCGCCCGCAAGGACGAGTAGGCGAACGCGCCACGCCAGAGGGTCGAGAGCGCGTTTCGTCTCAGTCGGCCCCGAGGACGTGGCCGCCGAGATCTTCGAGGCCGTCGAGGAGCTTGGTGAGCTTGCTACTGTCGGCCGCTGCCGTCGTCACATCTGCGAGAAGGGGCTCCGTCCCGACAATCTCGAGGCCGTGGCCCTCGATCGCGATACGCCGCGTGGGCCGGTTCGTGAGGAGACGCATCCGGGTCACACCGAGGTCGGCGAGGATCTGGGCACCGATCCCGTAGTCGCGCTCGTCCATGCGCATCCCCGAGGGGGGCTGGTCGCGGCGGGTGCCGGGTGCAGCCGCGAGCTGGCGCAGTTCGCTCTCCACTTCCAGGCCCCGGCCCTCGTATCGACGGAAGTAGAGGAGTACACCGTGACCCTGCTCCGCGATGCGGCGTAGGGCCTCGTGCAACAGGACCCGGGTATCGCTCTCACGGAAACCGAGGACATCCCCGATCAGCGTCTCGGAGTGAACGCGGACGAGCACCTCGGGTTCGCCGGTGACGTCACCCTTCACGAACGCGAGGTGCTCGGTTCCGTCGAGGACCGTCTCGTAGCCGATGCAGCGGAACTCCCCCCACGGGGTGGGGATACGGGCCTCCGCAACGCGGCGTACGATTCGCTCTGACTGTCGGCGGTGGCGGATCAGGTCGGCGACACTGATCATGACGAGGCCGTGCGCGGCGGCGAAGGACGTGAGGTCCTCGAGAGACGCCATCGCCCCGTCCTCACCCATGATCTCGCACACGACGCCGGCCGGAGCCAGTTCGGCGAGGCGCATGAGGTCGACTGCGGCCTCGGCGTGCCCGGCGCGACGTAACACACCGCCTTCGGCGTAGCGCAACGGGAAGGTGTGGCCGGGGCGACGGAAGTCGTCCGGGGACGACGCGGGATCGACGAGGGCTCGGACCGTGGCGGCCCGATCGGCGGCCGAGATGCCCGTCGAGTTCGACTTGTGATCGACGGCCACGCAGAATGCCTCTCCCGATGCATCGACTGAGTCCCGGACCATGGGAGGGATACGCAGCTCGTCGAGTCGCGCCGCTGTGAGCGGCGCGCAGATGAGCCCGCGGGCGTGTGTGGCCATGAAGTTCACCATGCCGTCCGTGACGAGGGCGGCGGAGCCGACGAGCGCGCCCACGTTCTCTCGAGACGCATCGTCGACCACGATCACGACACGGCCCTCGGCGATCCCGGCGACCGCGTCCGGAATCGAAGCGAACGCTCCTTGGGCGTCGGAAGGTGCAGGCATGTGATCAGCGTACCCATCGCGTCACAACTCACGACAACGGCTCTGCTGCTCAGCGCGTTGCATTCCCGAGGCGGGAGACAAGCCGCTCGAGGAGTGCACCGGCGACGTCTCCGCCCCCTTGGTGGTCCCGCACCCGCACGCACAGGGCGGTCTCGGTGCCGAGGCTGACGAGCGAGATCGAGGGGAGATCGACGGCAGTCGGTCCGTGGAAGGCGACCGAGTCACATCCCGGGAGCAGCGCAGAGTCGACACGGCCGAGGTTGTTCACGGCTGCCGAACGCCCGAGCCTGCCGCCGCTGCCCTCGCCCCGGTGTCCGACACCCGCAGGCAGAGCCTCGCGAACGGCGGACGCGAGCCAGGCCGAGTAGCGCTCCGGGCCACGGCTGTGATGCACATCAGCGCTCGCTACGTCGACATCGGGTGGAGTCGCATACGAGAGCTCGACGTTTCCGACGAAGTTCCCGACCGGGAACCAGCGTTCCCGCGGGCGGAGGTTCACTGGCAGGAGCAGGGTCACCGGTGCATCGCCCGGCATGAGCGCTGCGCACTCCGCGACCACTGCCGCGACAACGCGGCCTGTGAAGGTGCCGGCCCCCGCACCCGCCTCGAAGTGGGCGATTCGGCTCGTGCTCGAAGCAGCGAGGGGCCGCGTCGTCGGCAGTTCCGTGTGCGGTGCCGCCCCGAACGCTCGAACCTTGCGTGTGAACGCCATGAGTGAGGCGGGCCCCACCGCCTCCTTCCAGATCGACCGTCCCACGACACGTCGCATGCCATCACCGTCGGCGACGCGCAGGGCCTCCCCACGCAGAGCACGCGTGATGAGGGAGCAGAGTCCGATTCCGCCGGCTGCATCCGAGACGGCGTGGCGCCACGCAAGCAGGATGCGCCGATCGCGCATCGCGACACGAAGCGCAGGGTCCTGGGGACCGAAGGGCGTGTCCACGACTGCAGCACGCCACTCGTCCTCGCTCGCGACCGACCCCGTCGAGATCTCGGGCGCGACACCGGTCGCCTTCCACCTCACGTGACGTCCCCTCCCCACGGGTATCGCCGCGAACCGCGGCTCGGCCTCCAGCGCGTGGGCGAGAGCCGCGCGCAGATCCTCGACCGTCGTCTCTTCGGACAGCGAGAGCTCGAGGGCAGGTACCCACGGATCGAGAGGTCCGGGACGCCTCAGGTACTGGCGATCTGCAAACGTCGCCCGCACTGTGGCATCGGTCATCGGCGGCGTCGGAACCAGCGACCCGTGGCGGTTTCGTCCGTCTCCTCCGTACCAGCCGTGCCTGCCTCACCCGTCTCTGCAGGAGTGATCGACTCTGCCTCGACCTCCACCTCCCCGCCCGACTCTGCATCCACCTCGTCCACGAAATCGACCTCGACGCTTCCTCCCGGCACCTCGAGCCCGGGGTCTCCCGCGTCGCCCTCTCCCGAGTCGGTGTCGGGCAGGTCGTATTCGGCATCCGTCTCTGTCGCGTCCGACTCGGCGAGATCGATCTCGGGCCGAGGCGCGAACACGTCGAGGGCGGACAGGAGGGTCGTGAGTGCGGCTGAGGCCGACCGGGCGTACCGAGCCACGCGTTCCTCGAGGCGACGTCGCGGCACGTCCTCGCGCCGACCCTGCTCGGCCGCGGTCTCGATGTCGGCCTGTGCCCGCGCCAGCAAGGGCGCGAGGAGGTCGGCACGCGAGATCAGCTCCCGCGCCGGCGCGAAGAACGGTGCGACTGCATCGGGCTCGGCGCCCTCCCCTGTTCCGACGATCTCGGTCACGACGAACTCGCCGTCGGGCCGCGTGCGGAGTCCACCCGCGGCCGCCAGGAACGAGACGAGGTCCTCTGCCGCCGCCGGGTAACGGGCAGGCCGGGGCGGTGCAATGAGGGAAAGGGCCTCACGCAACTCGTCCGAGCGTGCCCGGGCTGTCGCGACAGCCGCCTCGAACGCATCGGTCTCCCGGATCGTCCGCCCCTTGGCGAGCTCCTGGTACGCCGAGCGAGTTGCCTCGACATCGGCTCGCACAGGTCGCAGGATCGCGTCGACGCGCTTCTCCTGCAGGGAACGGCCGGCAGCTATGAGATCGGCGACAGACATGCCCACCGCGTCGGCATCGTCCTCCATACGGCCGGCGAGCTCGTCGAGCTCACCGTTCGCGTACAGCCCGAGCCAGAGGCGGGGCACCGTCCCCGACGTGGCGCGGAGGAGGACCGCGCGGCGTGCCTGGGCGAGGGCCCCGTCGACGTCGCCGTCGACGAAGAGGAGGTCGAAGCGCACGCAGAGCAGGTCCGGATCGTCGATCTCGTCGGCGGAGACATCGGGCAGGCCCAGCACCTCGTCGGCATCGTGTCCCCTGTCCGCGCCCTGCAGTGCACGGGCAAGACCAGGACGGAGCCCGGACGGGAGGCTACCCGCCTCCCACGCCGCCCAGCCCGCGTCGACATCCCCGGTGGCGATGCCGAGGAGACGGTCGATCTCGGTGAGCTCGTCTGCCCACACCATCGCGGGTGCCTCCAGTCGCGTCCGGACGGCACGGGCCCCGGCGATATCGCCCTCGTCGAGCTGTGCTCGTACCGCCCACGCCACGACGGCCGGGTGGTTCTTCATGCGGCGCAGGAGACGTCCGTAGAGGGGCCCCCGGCCGTCCGGCGCCTCACCCAGGCTCAAGGCCACGAATGTGGCCGTACCGGTCGCATCAGAGGGGAGCCCGGCGGTCGTGCCCTCACGCAGGCCTGCCTGGGCAAGCGAGAGGGGATCTGTCGCCTCGGGCGGGGCAACCCAGTCGGTCCGGGCGACGAGGTGCAGCACGGCAAGCCGGTCGGCGCAGACCGCGTCGGGTTCGAGAGCCGGCACCAGAGCCGCGTACCCCGTCGCCTTCGCCTTGGCCGTCTTCGCCCGCGTCGGTTTGCGTGCGGGCACCGCGGCTTGCGCAGTCGCACTGTCGGCGTCGACGAGGAGGGGTTCATCGGTGCGGTGCCTACGTTTGCGCGCAGCCGCCCTGCGTCCCGCGTTCTTCTGGAGGTCCCGGTCGGGAAGGGGGAGGCCGGCCGCGCTCACGGCGTCACGCACGGCCTTCACATCGGGGTACGAGTGGACCACTGCGGACCAGGTGTGGGCACGCACCGTCTCCCCCAGCGACTCACAGGCGGCGTCGAGCGCGGCCAGGGCATCGGTGTTGTTGGGGTCGAGATGCATTGCCGCATAGGCCTGGACACGGGCATACCGGGCATCGTCCTCCAGAGTCACCCGCGACAACCAGGTGCGGACCTCGGACTCGTACCGGGGCGGGATGCGCGGCCCCGGCTTCGTATCCATGGCTGCCCGCAGGTCCGAGAGCCGACCCTCGTTCGCGGCAGCGACGAACGCGGCTGCGAGGTCGCCCGGGTCGAGGACGGGAGGGCCCTTGAGGCTCTCGAGCAGCGCGTCTGTGGTCGCAGTCATGAATCGCAGATTCCGGGGGAGTAGGGGTCCGAGTCCAGAATCCGAATCTAGCCCGCACCCTCGGCACGGCTCCCAGGCGAGGAGCCCGGGAGGGCCGAGATCCACAAGCCGTCACCGTCGATCTCGACCCCGTAGACCCGAACGCATTCGGGCCGGAAGGCCGCCTCGCCACTCACGAGATCGAATCGCCAGTGGTGGCCGGGGCAGACGACGGACGCGCAGCCTTCGCGAGTCAGGTAAACGTTGCCCTCCGAGAGCACGAAGCCCCGGTGTGGGCAGATGTCGCCGATCGCGTGGATCTCACCTGCCACGTTCCAGACCGCGACCGGCTGGCCGTCGACGACGGTACGGACCACTTCCCCCGGATCGGGGATGTCGATGCGAGTACGTGAGGTTGGCATGGGGGCAGATGAGAACATGCTGAGCCGGTGAGGGTTTCGACCGGTGCACACCGAATCCTACGAGGTGGTTGCGTCCCGGGTGGTCCGACGCGACGAGTGTTCGCTCCTCGACTCCCACTTCCGTGGGAGTTCGGTCGCGCGGGCCGTGCTCGTGGTCGGAGAGGAGGGTGTGGGCAAGAGCCACCTCGTCGATGCGTTCGTGACCGACCTCGAACTGGCTGGGGAAGCAATTGTCCTTCGGGCCGAGACCATGCCCGGGTCATCCCCTCAGCTCTTCGCCCCTCTCCTCGACCTCGTGCAGGACCACTGGGACAGGATCGAGGAATCGGGCGCCGGTGACGAGGCGGCTGCCCTCGCGTCGGCCGTGCGTGACGCGCGGAAGGCGCGCGAGATCCTCCGCCTGTTCGGGATCTTCGTCACCCGTCTGTGCGACGCCGAACCCGTCGTGCTCGTCGCCGACCATGTGACGGAGGCAAGCGAGGCGATCGTCGAGGCGTTCGTACATGCCCTGCGGCTCAACCAGGATCGTCCCCTCTACGTCGTGCTCACGAGCCGCCCCGGCGATCCGACGGCCAACAGATTCCTCGAGCAGACAGACGCCCTCGTCCTGCCTGTGGATCCACTCACACAAGAGGAATCCGAGGCCCTGGTGACCCAGGTCTTGGGGGAGTCGCACAACCTCGACCCGGAAGATGTGGAGGAGATCATCGTCCACGCGGGTGGAAACCCACGCTTCCTCGCCGAGCTCGCCACCGCACGCGCAGCAGGCCGCTCCGGCGGGGCGACGGTACGACTCCTGCTCACCGCCCGCCTCGACCGCCTCTCACCCCCTGCGCGGGAGATCCTCGAGATCGCGGCGCTGAGCGTCCGTCCCGTCAGCTTCCGGTTCTGCGCCCTCGCCGCCGGCCACGACCCGGAGGATCGGGGCCCCCTCCGCGAGATCGAGATGCCGGGGCTCGCGGACGAACGCGAGGGACGGATCGTGTTCCCGAACCCGGTCGTGCGCGACCTCGTCACAAGTGCGATGACGGCCGGTGCACGCCGCGACGTGCATCGCCGGATCGCGGGGCTCCTCCGCCTCCTCGGTGCCCGCGGAGACGAGGTCGCGCACCATGCCCTCGCCGGATCCACGGCGGGAGACGTTCACGCCCCACCGGCCATCTCGGCGGCTCTGGGTGCCGCCGACCAGCTCCTCGCACGTGGGTTCCCGGCGGCAGCGATCGACATCGCAGACCGCGGTCTCGCCCTCGACCCCCTGCCCGCTGACGAGCAGCGCCTCCTCACAGTCAAGGGCGAGGCCCTCCTGTTCCTCGGAGACACGTCCGAGGCGTCACGTGTCTTCGAGACGATTCTCGCTCAGGGCGGCGACGGCCACGCTCGCATCGGACTCGCCCGCGCGCTGCAGCGCAGCGGACGGCTCACACTCGCCCTCGGCATGTTCGAGGAGTGCACAGGACCCGAAGCCGATCATGGCCGGGCGGAGGTCCTCCTCGGACTCGGCCGCACCGGCGAGGCGTGGGAGCTGGTCGGTCGGGAGCTCGAGCGTGCCCGCTCCCTCGGGGATACGGCAACGCTTGCCTCGGCCCTCGGTGACGCCGCCCTCGTCCAAGCCGTACGCATGCGTCCCGACGCCGTCACCCTCGCCGAGGAAGCGGTCCGCGTGTGGGAGGAAGCCGGAGAGGACAGCGTCGACTGGCCTCCGCTGTTCGCGCTGGGTGTCGCGTGCGAGTCGGCCGACCTCTACGCCGCTTCCCTCACGGCCCTGCGCCGCCTCCGCAACTGGCTCGACTCGCGTGGACTCGTCGATGCAGTGCCCCGTGTCGTGCGCACGGAGACGATCTCCGCCTTCCTCTCGCTCTCGTGGGGACGGATGGAGGAGGCGATCGCGGCCGCCACCGACGTGAGACGCAACCGACCGAACCACGAGATGGGCCCCATCAGGGCTTCGGCTGCCGCCCTCGCCGCCCTGCGGGGCGATGACAGGGCGTTCCAGAGCTCCGTCTCCCTGGCCCTCGAAGCACTCGAGGCACAGGGGACGCCGTTCGACCGTGCCCTGACCGAGTGGTGGCTCGCGATCGGTCGGTTCATGCGACTCGAGCTCGACGCCGGCCTCCATGCGTTCGAGCGCGCGGCGGCCGGTTTCCGGGGTATCGGCGCCGACGACTTCCTCGCTCGCACACTCCCCTCCCTCGCGACCGCTGCAACCGCCCTCGGCTTCGGCGCCCGCGCCGCCTCCCTCATCACCGAATACCGTGCTCTCGTCGAGGACAACACTCGACCCTCCGCCGCTGCGGACCTCGCCGTCCTCGAGGCTGTCGAGACGGACGACGCCACAGAGCGCGTGTCTCGCCTCGTGACCGCCGCCCAGATCTACCGGGGCACGGAACACAAGTACGGCATGCTGCACACGGCGATGACGGCGGCGCTCATCGACCGCGACCTCGTTCCGGCCGAGCTCATCGAGGACTGCCTCGCGCGCTGCTCCGTCCTCGGTATCGACAACGCCGTGTACAACCTGGCACGCGGTTGAGCCCCGGGGCCGTCAGGAGTCCGTTTCGACGTAGAAGCCACGCGCTTCGAGCTCGGAGATCACCTCGACGCTGTGGGTGGGGTTGCGTGTCTCCACGTGCACGGCGACTTCGACGTGGTCGACGGGAACACCCGGTGCCGCCCGGTGGTGGTCGACGGTCAGGACGTTGAGTCCCATGTCGGCGATCGCGCCCGTGAGACCGGCGAGAGCTCCCGGCCGATCCGGGAGGACGCAGTGAAGGCGGAGGTGACGGCCCGCCGCGGCCAGGCCGTGGTCGATGAGCTTCGTGAGGATCTGCGGATCCACGTTGCCTCCGGAGAGGACGACGGCCACCGGGTTCTCGTCGGGGACGAGACCCTCGGCCACCGCGGCCACGCCCACGGCACCGGCGGGCTCCACCACCGTCTTGGCCCGTTCGAGGAGTGCGAGCACCGACCGCGCGATCGCATCGTCGTTCACCGTCACGACCCGCACACCGCACGTCCGCACCATGTCGAATGTGAGTTGGGACGGACTCTTCAGCGCGAGGCCGTCGGCGATCGTGGCGGCTCTCGGCAACGCGACGACGCGGCCTGCACGCAAAGAGGCGGCCATGGCCGCGGCCCCTTCGGCTTCGACGCCCACGACCTCGATCTCGGGGCGTTCCCGTGCGAGGGCGATCGCGATGCCTGACACGAGGCCTCCACCGCCGACGGGAACGAGGACGGTCCGGATCCCGGTGGGAAGCTGTCCGGCGAGCTCGAGGCCGATTGTCCCCTGCCCCGCCACGACCATGGGGTCGTCGAAGGGCGCCACGTACACCCACCCTGCCGCGTCCGCCTCCGCCTTCGCCTCGACGATGCACGAGTCCACGTCTCCACCGTGGAGAACGATCTCGGCTCCGTATCCCCGTGTCGCCTCGATCTTGGGGAGGGCGGCGTCCTCGGGCATCCAGACCCGCGCCCGCACACCGTGCACGGCGGCGGCAAACGCCACGCCTTGAGCGTGGTTGCCGGCCGAGGCCGCGACGACGGTGGTGCCGGCAGGCACTGTGCGAAGCCGGTTGAGGGCGCCTCGGACCTTGAACGAGCCGGTGCGTTGCCGGTTCTCGCCCTTGAGGAGGACTTCGGCCCCCGCCCACACGTCGAGTCCCTCGAAGGATTCGAGTGGCGTGTGCCGCAAGTAGGGCTCGATGGCCTCCCGCGCGGCCGGGATCGCGTCTCCGACTTCGAGGCACACGTCAGGGGTCGGAGGGCCTGTTTCCACACCACAGTATGTCCCCCGTACCATCTGCGCCATGGCCAAGTCGGTTCTCACACCGCAAGCGGAGGATTTCCCCCGCTGGTACCAGGAGTTGATCCAGAAGGCCGAGCTGGCCGAGAACGGCCCCGTGCGCGGCACGATGACGATCCGGCCGTGGGGATACGCGATCTGGGAGATCATCCAGCGTGAGCTCGACGACCGCATCCGGGCCACCGGCCACAAGAACGCCTACTTCCCCCTCTTCATCCCGATGTCGTTCCTCGAACGGGAAGCCGACCACGTCGAGGGATTCAGCCCCGAGCTCGCCGTCGTTACGCACGGCGGTGGCTCCGAGCTGGGCGAGCCCGTCGCCGTGCGTCCCACGTCGGAAACCGTCATCGGGGATGCGATGTCACGATGGATCCAGAGCCACCGTGATCTCCCCCTCCTGCTCAACCAGTGGGCGAACGTCGTGCGCTGGGAGCTGAGGCCGCGACTCTTCCTCCGCACGAGCGAGTTCCTCTGGCAGGAGGGCCACACGGCGCACGCTTCGTGGGACGAGGCGCAGGAGGAGACGCTGCGCATGCACGAGGTGTACGCGGATCTCATGGAGTCCGTCCTCGCGATTCGCCCCGTCCTCGGGCGCAAGACCGACACGGAGCGCTTTGCCGGGGCGGAGGCCACCTACACGCTCGAGGCGCTGATGCGCGATGGCAAGGCGCTCCAGATGGGCACGAGCCACAACCTGGGACAGAACTTCGCGCGTGCGTTCGACATCGGCTACTCGACGGAATCCGGTGACCGTGAGCTCTGTTGGATGACCTCGTGGGGTGTCTCCACGCGGGTGGTCGGAGCCCTGATCATGGTCCACGGCGACGACAGCGGGCTGCGGCTGCCTCCGTCCCTGGCACCTGCCCAGGTCGTGGTCCTCGCCGTGCGGGAGACGACTGCAGATGCCTGCACGCAGCTTGCCGACTCACTGCGCGGACTCGGGGTCCGGGTCGAGACGGACCTCGACACCCACACCGGATTCGGCCGCCGCGTCACGGATTGGGAGATCAAGGGTGTTCCGGTGCGGGTCGAGATCGGGCCGCGGGACCTCGAGGACGGCGTGGTCACGTGTGTACGGCGCGACTCGGGCACGAAGGAGCGCATCGGTCTCGACGGGGCGAGTGGGGCGATCGCCGCCCTCCTGCCCGACATCCAACGCTCGATGTTGGAGGATGCGGCCTCGCGCCAGACGGAGATGACCCGCGACGTGACCGGTATCGAGGAGATCCTCGCGTCCGAGGCGAGCGGCTTCTGCCGCCTCACGTGGGCGGACCTCGGCGCGGAGGGAGAACGTCGCCTCAATGCCGACGGCTGGTCCGTGCGCTGCCTCGCAGGAGCCGACGGCGAGGTGCCCGCCACGCCCGCCGCCGTCGAATCGTCCGTCGCCTACGTCGCCCGCGCCTACTGATGCGGCATGCCAGACTGCACCGATGCGCGTCGACCGTTCCTTCGCCTTCGCCGACCTGTGCGGGTTCACGAACTTCACCGCTGAGAACGGCGACGACGCCGCCCTCGACGTTCTCGCCGAGTTCAGGCACCACACGCGGGATGTGGCGACCGAGTGGGCCGTGCACATCGACAAGTGGCTCGGAGACGGCGCCATGCTCGTCACAGACACCCCCGCCCCGCTCCTTGCAGCGGTCGTCGAGCTCTCGTCGCATTTCCCGTCGGCGCAGTGCCCACTCGCCCTCCGCATCGGGGCCGCCCACGGATCCGTCCTCCTCTTCGAAGGAGACGACTACACAGGCGGAGTCGTGAACGCCGCCGCCCGACTCTCCGACATGGCCGAGCCTGGATCGATCCTCGTCCCGGCCGCGATGGCCGAGTTCGCGCCGCCGACCGCAGCGACCATCCCGCTGGGGGACCGCCAGATCCGCGGTCTACCCCACGCCCAGTCGCTCGTCGTGCTGCGACCCGTCAGGAACGAGACGTGAGCAGCCTCATGTGGCAAGGAAGAGCCTGATCCCGAGCCACATCGCGAGGAGCGAGAGGAGAAGTCCGGCGGCGGCTGAGATCCCGGAGAGGGTGCGGAGCCGCCGCACGTGCGGCGGGGTCTCTGCCTGTGTCACGGCCGGTTCCTGCCTGAGCTGCGGCCCTATCCAGTATGCGTGGGCGGCCACGGCGAGGGCGGCGAGCACGATCACAGTCAGCTTCTCGAAGAGGATGCGCGCCCACGTGCCGGTCTGGGTCGGCTGGAGCAGGATGAGCCAGATGCCGCTGAAGAGCGCACCCACGAGCGCGGACCATGCCACGGCTTGGAACCGGCGTGTGACCGCCGTGAGCACCCGCCGCGCGCCGGCCGGGTCGGGGTCACTGCGCCGGATCGTGGGGACGAGGAACGCGACCACGACCTGTCCTCCGACCCAGATCGAGACGAAGATGAGGTGCACCCAGAGCGCGAGGCTCGTTTCCGACATCGCCCGATGGTGGACCGTCGTGCCCGGACACTTCAAGACCGCATGCAACCCCGCCGGCTCGTAAGCTGTGGGCATGGATGCGATCACGACTGTCCTCGTGACCTTGGCTCTCGTCCTCCTCGTCGTCATCCTCTTCGTGACGTGGGGCCTCGTCCGCGTGACACGCGCGGCCCAGGCCCATACGCGTCGTACGAAGGCACGTGTCGCCGAGGCCCTGCCGGCAACGACGTTCGGACGCCGCCTCTGGTGGCTGAGCTGCCGCGCCACGCGCGTCGAGGAGCTGGCACGAGAAGCCGTCCAGGTGAGTGCAGGATCGGCGCTTGCCGCCGAAGTGACAGGGCTCGCCGCCGACCTCAGCTCCGGCGTCGCCGAGGTCCGTGTTCGCCTCCGGCTCGCGGGACGGCTCACGGGTCGCCTCCGGGCGGAGGAGAACAGCCGAATCGATGTCATGATCGGCGAGCTCGAGGCCGGCGCCGAGGCACTCGTCGACCTCGCCACGCGTGCGCTGCAGACCAATCCGCGCCGCACCACCGATGCCGTGGATGCCGGACGTCGGGTGCGGCATCGGGCGAACATGTACAAGCTCGCCCTCGATGACCTCGACGGCGACGCGGACCCGATCGGGACGGCGCCCGCGCAGCTCGAAGCACCAGCCGACAGCTCAGGCTGGATCCCCGACGTCCCGTCGCGGGAACGTGAGGCATCCAGTCCGCCCCGCCAGTTCCCCTAGTCCGCTCCCGTCCTGTCTTGGGTGCGGTACTAGTCGATCCCGACCACGCGGATGCCGGTACGCGTCCTGTATCGCGTGTTCAACGCGATGAGGAGCGGGGTGAGCGCCTCGATGGCCGACGCGTTGTGCAGACCACCGGCATCGATCGGACGCAGGCCGTCGATCGAACGCACGAGCTCCATAACCCGCGCGAGCGCTCCTCGGTCGTCGCTGCACGTGAGGACGTCGAAGTCCAGCTTCACGTCGGCCTCGTAGAGGGAACGGGCGGGCACATGGTGCATGCTGGCAACAACCCTGACCGTCGGGAGGCGGGCCTGGATACCGAGGGCGATCGAACCCGAAGACGGTACGACCGACTCGGGCTTGCCGTCGATGAAGGCGACGGCGTTCGCCATGGACAGGATCACCTTGCCACGTGCTTCGGCCTCGACTTCGACAGCCGTCTGCATCGCCGCCTCCCACGGAACCGAGAGGACGACGACGTCGCCGAACGCGGCCGCATCGTGGTTGTCGCCACCTTTGATCCGCTCATGGCCGAGATCCACGGCCACCTGGGACGCCTTCTCTTCACGCCTCGACCCGAGCATGACCTCATGTCCGGCGATCGCCGCCCGCAGGCCGACACCTCGGCCTGCAGGTCCGGTACCCCCGAGTATTCCCACTCGCATCGAGCTGACTCCGTTGGTTCGACGAGAAGAGTTGAGACTGATCCCCGTTACTTCGGGCGCCCCACAACGCTACCCTGCTTCCCATGTCGGCGAGGAGTCCTCGGGTCCCTCTGTACGGGATCGAGACCCTGGCCGAGGTCATGCCACAGGTCGGGGCACTCCTCACGGACGCACCGGCCGCCCGCGCCGCCGACGTGTTCGGCCTGCGTGACTCCCTCGGACGGCAGCGACGTGTCTGCCTGCACGTGGTCGACGGACTCGGAGCCGAGACGCTCGCCCAACGCGCGGCTGCCTGTCCCACACTCGCCACGCTCGCCACTCACCCCGCGAGCCGGACGATCCGGACCTGTATCCCCTCGACGACAGTGACGAGTCTGGCCTCATTCGGGACCGGGCTCGCACCGGGTGGGCACGGGCTCGTCGGTTACACGATGTACCTGAAGGGAATCGACACGGTTCTCAACGCGATCCTCTTCACGCGTCACGGTGACTCGAAGGGCGGGTCACTCGCCGGGACCGTCGTGCCCGAGGAACTGCAGGCACACGCCACCTCCTTCGAGGAGCTGGCGGCCCACGGTGTGCCCTCCTACATGGTGAGCGACATCGCCTACGACGCGTCACCCCTCACGCGGGCGGCACTGCGCGGCCCCGAGTACGTCGGATGGAAGAACGTCGCCGAGACGCCGTCCCTGATCGCATCCTGCCTCACCGCCTCCGACCCGGCACTCGTGTTCTCGTACGATCCCCGCCTCGACAGGGTCGGCCACATGGCGGGGATCGCGTCCGAGGCCTTCGAGGCCGTCCTGGCCGAGACCGACGCGACGGTCGCCGCGATCATCGACTCGCTGCCCGCCGACACCTGCCTCGTCGTCACCGGTGACCACGGCATGATGGACGTGCCGCCGACTGCGCACATCGATCTCGCCGACGAGACGCACCTCCTCGACGACATCGTGGGCGTGGCGGGCGAACCCCGCTTCCGCCACCTGCACACACAACCAGGGAGCGCGCCTGCGGTCGCAGAGGCGTGGCGTGACAGGGTCGGTGATGCGGCGTGGGTGCGGCTGCGGGACGAGGCGATCGCGGAAGGCTGGTTCGGTCCCGCGGTCGGGGCCGGCACACACGCCCGGATCGGCGACGTCGTCGTCGCCTTCTCGGCCGTCGGCTGCGTGGTGCAATCCGACGTCGACCCGCTCGCCGCGCGGCTCGTCGGGCACCACGGCTCGTTCACGCAAGCCGAGAGCGACGTCCCCCTTCTCGTGTACACGTCCTGACGAGCACTTCCACCTAGGGTTTGCGCATGAGCCGGGATCTCGTCTCCCTCCACTTGTCCGTTCCCGCCCAGGCAGACATGGAGGTCGCCTTCGCCGAGCTCGGCTTCGACGTCTCACCCGAAGGCATCGTGCAGGTGGGAGACCTGCAGATCGTCTCCGAGTCCGCGCCGACGGGACCCCTCGGCTTCACCTCGTGGACCTTCCTCGGCCCACGCGACGAGAAGCTCCGCCTCGACGTCCGCACGGCACCACCCACGTTCCTCGTCACCACTCGTCCCGAACCTGTACCGGGCTCGCACCCGAACGGGGTGAGCGGGATCGACCACGTCGTCCTCATGGTCCCTGCCCTCGAGACCGCGATCGCCGGCCTGGAGGAGCACGTCGACGCGAAGCTGCGCCGACGGGGGGAGATCCGTGGGTTCGCGGCGGCTTTCATGCGGGCAGGTGACACGGTCCTCGAGATCATCGGCATGACCTCCTTGGACGCCCCCCACATCTGGGGGATCGCCTTCGCCGTCGACGACATCGAGAAGTGTGTGGCCTGCATCCGCGAGAAGGGCGGTGAGGTGGGTCACATCCAGCCCGCCCTGCAGGGGGGCCAGATCGCGTCCTCGCCCCCGACCGCCGCGTTCGGCACGAACATCGCGTTCCACCAGAAAGAGGGCGGCTGACGAGTCCCGCCCCCGTTCAGGCCTCGCCCGCCTCGACGCGCTCGGCCAGCTCGAAGAGCGCCTCGGCCGGGAATGAGTCGACGAGGCGCTGCGTCGCCTCGGACAGGGCCTCGGGGTCACGGCTGTCGAGCGTCACCTTCACGCTGTAGTCCGGGTGGCCGAGCACGGGATACGACCCGAAGTCGACACGCCCGGCATAGGACTCGGCCAGCTCCGTGAGGGGACGAGTGAGCTCGCCCTCCCCCACCTTCATGTATGCGACGTTGCTCTCGACCGGTGATGCTTCGATGCTCGAGATGACGAAGTCGAACTGGGCGCGGAAGATCTCGGGGATCCCGGGCAGGACGTAAACGTTGCCGACGACGTAGACGGGCCAATGCCGACCGATGAACTCGAGACGTGTCCCGGTGGGCACGATCGCCATCTTGCGCCACGCCTCGGCGCTCTCTCCCGTACCGAAGACCGCCTGCACGACCTCGACGAGATCTCCACGTTCCTCGAGCTCGACCCCGAAGGCTGCGGCGACACCCTCCATGGTCACGTCGTCATGGGTGGGTCCGATCCCACCCGAGGTGAAGCAGTGATCACACCGGCCACGCACGAGGTTCACGGCCTCCGCGATCGCCTCGATGTCGTCGCTCACGATGTGCACCTCGGCAAGATCGATGCCGTGGCGCCTCAGGCCGGCGATGAGGTACGGGCCGTTCGCGTCACGGATCTTCCCGGTAAGCAGCTCGTTCCCGATCAGGACGAGTCCCGCTGTCTGCGGCTTGTCGCCCACCTCGCTCCCCTCTGTGATCCCCGCGCACCCATGCTAAGCGGCTCCACGGCCACTGCAAGGACATCCCACCCGCCGAGTTCGAGGACGCCTACCATACCCGCCACCCGCCAGACCGACCAGAACATGGTTGGAATCCAATAGGCCGAGCCTCCAACAAACCCAGGGTGGGTCAGTAGCCGTCTGCGTGAATCCCACCCACTGGACGAGCACAACACGGAACACAGACAAGTGACCAGATCTCATTCCGACCGCCAGGCAACCCCCGCCGAGAAGAGCGGGGCGCCCGGATCGCGGTAAGAGTCACCAGTGGACGACGGTCACCTCCTCCCCCAAGCAAGCCAACTACCCCCCGGCTGGTCTCCCGACCCCACAGATCCGAGATGGCTGTGCTGGTGGGACGGATGGACATGGACAGCACATCGAGCGCCTGCCCACCCCACCACCCCAACTACCGCCGATAGAAGACGGGAACGCAGGTGGGCCATCAATCAGGAAAAGGACAGGAGGAGAGCAGCAAAGAAAGCCAAGAGAGCAGCCAAGGCCGCCGAAGGCGAAATCGCACTTGGCTTCGTCAACCAGCACACTCGACGCCCTGGACGCCCTCACCGGCGGAAGCGAAGAGGAACTCGTCGTTCAAGTCCAGGTGGTCATCTACGGCACCCTACTGTGCGCCCTTCTGGCCTGCTTCCTCCACGTCGCGCAGCAGGGCCTGCTCGCCAGGCTCTTCGGCGCGGCCAGCGGCGGAATGATGGCCTCCTCGGCTGGCGAATCCTCTCGGGACCCGCCGACGCATCCGAGGGGCTCGCATTCGGCTTCTGGGTGGCCTCCTCCCTCGGAGCACTCATCCTCGTCACGTCCGTGCTCTCCGTTCCTCTTGGCCTCTACCGAAAGGCGTGACCGGTCGCGTGCTGGTCGCGCCGCAGCGACGTCGAGGAGACCTGCTCGTCGACTTGGATCCCGCTACTACGGGCGCTTCGATGACTTTGCGGCCCGCTTCAACCGTGGCGTACCGTCCCTCGTCGATTGCGAGCGCTTCGTCGTGCGTGGTGACGTACGCTTCGGCGCCGACGTCACCCTGCGCGGCATCGTCACTCTCGAGAACCGGGACGACCAGCCGGTGTTCCTCCCTGACGGCACCGTGCTCGACAACCACTCACCACCCGGCCTCGATCTGATCACGGAGGACACGTGAGGACCGACGGAATCGACGGCAGGGCCTGCATCGTAACCGGCGCCGCCCGTGGGATCGGCGCGGCCATCGCCACCGACCTGACGGCGCACGGTGCCCGTGTCCTGCTCGTCGACGTCGAGGCAGCCCGCCTCACCCACGTGGCGGAACGCCTCACCGACGCAGCGGCGGCCTTCCCGGCGGATCTCGCCCTACCCGATGCCGCGCCGGCGATCGTCGACGCCTGCCTCGAACGCTTCGCCGGCATCGACGCCATCATCAACAACGCCGCCCGCCAGGATGCCAGCCCGCTCGAGGCCATCACGACCGAGCAGTGGGACGGAGTAATGGCCGTGAACGCGCGGGCGCCTGTGCTGCTCGTCCAGGCCGCGCTCCCCCACCTGCGGCCCCGAAGCAGCGTCGTCAACGTTGCATCCGTCCGGGCGAACGCTTCTCTCGGAACTGGCCTGACCTACGAAGCCTCCAAGGCGGCGCTCGTGGCAGTCACCCGTTCACTCGCCGTGGAGCTGGGAGCGCGGGGCGTACGTGTGAACGCCGTCTGCCCCGGCCGCATCGCGTCCGGTCCGACCCCGGGCGAAGAGATGGAGACCGCGGCGTGCCCACTCGGACGGATCGGCACGGCAGACGAGGTAGCGGCCGTGGTCCGCTTCCTCGTGTCCGACCAGGCGAGCTTCGTATCGGGAGCGGTCCTCGCCACTGACGGTGGATCCACGGCGATGGCGCCCGTCGCTGCGCTCTACCGCAGCTCCTGATCGATTGGGTGCGGCTCCCCTGGAGGGACTTCAGGCAGCCATCGGGATGACAGCGTCGGCGTAACGAGTCCCGTGTATTCGCTGGCGTTCCTTGTTGAGGTGGCATTCAGGTAACTCTCGAAGTCGCCGTTGCTGCGAAGTGCTCGTAGCCTGAGGACAGCCTCGGCTCCGTCGAGGTCCCACCGGGCGCCGGTCACGTCCATCCTGTCTTTGACAAGATGCCGAACTCCAACGGCTCCTTCGATCACTCCCACTGCGATCGGCCAGCCTGCTCGCCCAGCTGCCCGACCCGCGTGTGAGGATTTGTGAGACTCTTGTGAGGGTCGGGCGCAGTGAGCGCATTCTTGTCTTGCGAAGAACCCCCGCTGAACAGGGCCTTCTCCACGTGGGGCTACATGGACTCGAACCACGGACCTCATCCTTATCAGGGATGCGCCCACGATGTGCTCCTCCGTGTCCCTCAGGGCTTCTCAGTGCTCCTACCTGCACCTCCGTGTCACACCGCCGGCGGCCCGAGTGCACCTGAGTGCACCTCAGTGTCTCCCAGTACCAACCTGACTGCGAAGAACTGACCTGGGTCAGCCATCGACAGGCTCGCGCGATTCGGTCACCGTCCGCGAAGCTCGTTGACAGGCACCTGAGATAAGCTTGACATAATATAGGGGCTGACTTATGGTGCCTGTGTGGCTTGGGAGATCAACTACACCGAGGACCTCTTCCTCCCATGGTGGGAGAGTCTCGATGCTGATCAACAGGAGGCCTTGACGGCAGCGATCCAAGTCCTCGAAGCACACGGGCCCGGCCTGGGACGGCCGCTCGTCGACACGGTGAAGGGATCGCGGCATCACAACATGAAGGAGCTGCGCGTGAGCAAGGGTGGCGCACTGCGCGTCCTCTTCGCGTTCGATCCCAGGCGTGAAGCGATCCTCCTGCTCGGTGGTGACAAGGCCGGCCGGTGGGAGGAGTGGTACGAGTGGGCGATCCCCACAGCAGATGACCGCTACGACCGTTACCTCGAGGAGATCTCATGAGACGAGCAGGCAAGACACAGAAAGGAAAGGCCATGGCGACTCGCCGCAAGGGAGTGTCCCCTTGGCGTGACCTCCAAGACGAAATCCTCACCCGGCCCGGCGCAGCCGAACGCATCGCCAAGCTCCGTGCCGAACTCGAAGCAGAGGTCGCCCTCACCGAGTTGCGCAACGCCCTCGGTATCACACAGACACAACTCGCCGAACTTCTCGGCGTAAGCCAACCAGCCGTTTCAGAGACCGAGAGCCGCACAGACCCCACACTCTCAACCCTGATCCGCTACCTCGAGGCCCTCGGCGGCGAACTCCGCCTCACCGCCGTCTTCCACGACGAAACACACGGCGACGTCGAGGTCCCCCTCCGCATCGGCCAAGTCGCCTGACCCAGCGAAGCCTGATGGAGCGGGTCGAGGGACGAGGGTGTCGCAACAGGTCCCGCCGTCGAGTCGACGAGGGTCTCGGTGACGGCGACGTCGGCAAGAAAGGTCAGCTCGTTGAGCACATCGCAGTCGGTGGACCCAGTTCGGATGTCATCGATTCGCTCCTCGAGCAAGCGCACGACCTGATCCAGGTGGGTACGAGCCGCTGGACTCACGCGGATAGATGGGTTCCCAGAGTGGCGGTTGCGGATCGTCTCCATGACGAACCACGCGACGTCGCTCTCGTACCTGGCGCCAGCGCCGTCGTTGCCCAAGCGATCTGACGACTGCCGGATCAGCCGTGGCCTCCTTTGGAACTCTGCGCGGTGCCGATGTACGAGTCGATGGAGATTGCGTCCTGCAGCGACTCCGTCGCTGTCTTGGAGTTCCCCCGGTTTCACGGAGTGGTTGGGTTTGGGATCAGGCCGATTCTGCGAGTTGCTCGCCGGGGCCTGTGAGGAGACCATAGGCATGCAGTCGCTCGTACTCAACCGGCGAGTGGTATCCGAGGGCGGAATGGCGGCGGCCGTCGCGGCCGTGTGCGGCTACCGGGTGCCGCAGGCGGCGGGTAGCTCCACACCTGTTGACTCAGCCTGCTCATCAACATGGCTTGACGTGAGCGAGTCGTCAGCCTATGTTGACGAGTATGAGCAGCGAGAAGCGGCGGGATGACGCCTTGGGTCGGGTGCGTGGGGCTGTCGGAGCGGTCCGTTCGGCTGAAGACGCTCGTGATCTTGCTGTGGCCCGGGCGATGCGCTGGGGAGCGACGTGGTCCCAGATCGGGGCAGCGCTCGGTGTCAGCGCTCAGGCGGCGCACCGACGGTTCAGGACGTTGCGGTACGACACGAGAAGTGGCAAGACCTGGCACGAGCCGACCTTGCCGATCTGACCGGAAGCAAAGAGGAACTCTCTACGTTCTCGGGGGAAGTCCAGGTCGTAGAACTCCAGAACTTCCATGATCTTCTCCTCGGACAACATCGGTTGTTCCTCCTCGGCACCGTGACAGTCAACGCTGACCAGCCGAGCCGAGAGGGAACACCCAAGGGTGGATACGGGGGAGTCCGCCTGGCCGTCCCTGGAGACGAACCATGGCCGCGCGTGGGGAATTCTGGCTCTCCTGACCCCGGTGTGGGTGGGGTAAGGGCGGAGGCCCCCACGGCTGTTGGGGTGTAGGGCTGGTTGGGGGGTCCGCGTGACGCGCACGAACCACGACAAGGATCACGGGTGTTCAAAGCC
>JADZDR010000024.1 GCA_020850945.1 Acidimicrobiia bacterium
AGGAAGAAGAAGAGGACCACGAGCAGGGACGAGCTCAGCGCCGCCGAGAAGTCCCGTGTGCCGGCCAGGCCGAGGAGAGAGACGACGACAGCCGCGCCCGCCATGGAGAGCAGGACGATGCGCGCCCGGCGGACTACATGACAGACCGCCACGAGTCGCCACGTGGCGACGGCCGTGAGTGCGCATTGCGTGGCGCCCGCCCAGTGCGCGTCGGCGACGAGGCCGACGACGTAGACGAGGACGAGCAGACCGAAGATGCCCGAGAAGCCAGCCCAGTCCTCGGCCATCTTCGCGAACGCCGCGGTCGCAAAGACGTCGGAATCGACGGGTTCGACGACGTCGGAATCGACGGGTTCGACGCCGGTCGTGTCGCTTGCGGACTTTTCTGTCATGGGCTGCCTCGGGCCGGATCCGCGGGCAGCCTACCGAGTCGCCGGTCCGAGGCTGCGTATCCCCGTGGCCTGGTCGTGGCCCTCAGACTGCGCGCAGGTCCTCCGGAGCCCAGAAGGCACGCATCGACGTGATCCGGGCGGATTCGTCGAACGTCATGACGTCTATCGGTTCGAGGGCGACGGAGTTGTCGCCGACGGTCGTCGTCACACGGAAGGCGAAAGCGGCCTCGTTGGCCGCCACACGGGGGCTGCCGAGGAGCTCGAGACGCATCTCAGCCGCCATGCCCCGCATGCGGTCCCAGAATCCCGAGATCTCGTCCCGCCCCGTGCAGACAGGCGCTCCGACCGGGTCTTCCACGGTCGCCCCGTCCGCGAACAGGTCGAGATACCCCTCCTTGTCGCCCTTCTCGAAGGCCGCCAAGTACGCGTCGATCGTCCCCCGGATGTCGTCGGCTGTGGCCACGGTGATCTCCCCTCAGGCCTTGTCAGATTTCGCTGCGTACCGTAGGCGAATCCGCGTGGCCGTGTCCGAATCGACGCCTGCCTCCACTGTCTGCCCGGCTGCCAACCCCCAGTCGGCGGCGACCGCGCCCGGTTCGCGTCCACTCCGGACAGCTCCGGCCTGCACGCATGCCCCGGCCGCGACCAGCTCGTCGGCTGCCGGGACCACGACCGCGCACTGGGCGAGATCTGCCAGCGTCTGACGGAAGACGGCCGAGCGCGCCCCTCCCCCGACGAGGAACACACGTCCGTCCACCGCGACGCCGGCCGCGGCGAGCGCGTCGCGGGCGTCGAGGAGGCTGCAGACGACACCTTCGTATGCCGCGCGTGCGACGTCGGCCGGAGTCGTGCTCGTGCCGAGACCCCAGAGAGATCCGGTGGCGTCGGGTCGGTTCGGCGTGCGTTCTCCGTCCAGGTACGGGACGAGCGTGACTCCACGTGCGCCCGGCTCCGTCCCCGCGGCAAGCCGATCGAGGTCGGCGGGTATGCAGCCGAGGAGTCCCGCCACCCAATCCGTGACACGCATGCAGTTGAGGGTGCAGACGAGCGGCAGGAACCCGCCCGCCGCGTCGGCGAAACCTGCCACCGCGCCGGTGCGATCGGCGACGGGGTCGTGTGTGACGCCGAAGACGGTGCCGGACGTACCGAGTGAGAAGACGACATCGCCGGGGCGGAGTCCGAGGGCGAGGGCGGCAGCCATGTTGTCCCCCGTGCCGGGACCGACGGCAGCACCCGGGGCGAGGCCCACGTCGCATGTGAGCTCGCCTGCCACTTCGACAGGGCCGAGGACGGCGGGCAGGGCCTGGGTCCAGTCCCGTCCAGTGCCCACGAGGTCGAGGAGGTCGGTGCGCCACGCATTCGTGGCCGGCGACCAGTAGCCCGTGCCCGATGCGTCGCCACGGTCGGTGACGAAGCGGCCGGTGAGCCGCCACGTCAGCCAGTCGTGCGGGAGGAGGAGCGTGGCGAGGCGGGCCAGGTTCTCGGGTTCGTTCTCGGCGAGCCAGGCGAGCTTGGAGATCGTGAAGGACGCGACGGGAACGAGTCCGGTCGCCTCCACCCACGCCTCCGCCCCGAGGCGGGTGACGAGTGCCGCGGCCTGCGGGGCCGATTCGGTGTCGTTCCAGAGCTTGGCGGGTCGCACCACCCGTCCCGCGGCGTCGAGGACGACCATGCCGTGCTGCTGACCTGCAACTGCCAGCGCGTCGACGCGGTTGGTCCCGGCCGGGCCGAGCGCCATCCCGACGGCTGACCCGAGTGCCCTGAACCACGCCTCGGGGTCCTGTTCGCTTCGAGGCGGCGACGTCGGCGGATGCGCGGCCCGACCCGAGGCGACGAGCGAGCCGTCATCCGCGTCCCGCACCTCGACCTTCGTCGCCTGCGTGGAGGAATCGACACCGAGCACGAGAGACATCAGCGCACACCGAGGAGGATCTCCAGGCTCAGTTGATCGAGGCGCTCGTGCGCGTAGGACTTGGCCTGGAGGGCAGTGAGGTCAGGCACCTCGGCCTGGACAGCGGCGAGGGCGTCCGCGCCGAGACCGGCAGGTGACGTCGGCTCGGCAAGGCGCGCCGCCTCGACGTCCTGGAGTGCCGCCCGGATCTCGGGATCCTCGCGGAAGCGGCGGGCCTTGTCGGCGAGGATGAGATACGTGCGCATACAACCGCGGGCGAATTCCCAGACACCGGCCGTGTCCTCGGTGCGGTAGGCGTGCGCGTCGAAATGACGCATGCCGTCCCAGGCCGCGTCCTCGAGGAGTCGCACGAGGTTGAATGCGTCCCGGATCCCTTCGGATCCGAAGCGGAAGTCCTGGTCGTACCGGCCGATGCGCTGCGCGTTGAGGTCGATGTGGAACAGCTTGCCGTGCCAGAGCGTCTGCGCGACCGCGTGTGTGAAGTTCAGACCCGACATCGTCTCGTGCGCGAGCTCGGGGTTGAGGCCGACCATCTCGGGCCATTCGAGAGTCTCGATGAAGGCGAGGGCGTGACCGACGGTGGGTAGGAACATGTCCCCCCGCGGTTCGTTGGGCTTGGGTTCGAGCGCGAAACGCACGTCGTAACCCCGGTCGCGCACGAACGCGCAGCAGAGGTCGAGCGCCTCCTTGTAGCGGTCGAGGGCGAGGCGTACGTCCTTGGCCGCCTCGCACTCCATGCCCTCGCGACCACCCCACATCACGTAGACCCCCGCCCCGAGCGAGGCCCCGAGGTCAATCGCCTCGAACGTCTTGCGGACGGCGAAGCGGCGCACGTCGGGATCGTTGGCCGTGAAGGCACCGTCCCGGAACACGGGTTGGCTGAAGAGGTTCGTTGTCGCCATGGGCACGTGCAGGCCGGTCGCGTCGAGTGCCGCCCGGAACCGCGTGAGGATCGCCTCCCGCGCGGCCGGGCTCGATCCGAACGGAACGAGGTCGTCGTCGTGGAAGTTCACGCCGTAGGCGCCGAGGTCGGCGAGGCAGTGCACGGCCTCACCGGGATCGAGCACGGGCCGCACCTCGAGCCCGAACGGGTCACGGCCCCGGTTCCCCACCGTCCAGAGTCCGAACGTGAAATGATGTTCCGGCCGGGGCTCGTACGGATCGGTCACGTGCTCGCCTCCACTCAGAGGTACAGGCCGGGCGTGTCCTCCTGCGCTGCAGCGGCAAGGGCCTGGATGTCGGGTTCGCGGAGGATCACGTAGAGGTCGCCGCGGATCTCGACCTCGTAGGCGGAATCGGGTGCGAAGAGGACGCTGTCTCCGGGTTCGATCGAGCGGACGGTGGGGCCGGTCATGACCACCTCGCCCCATTCGAGACGCCGGCTCACGTCGGCGGTGGCGGGGATGAGGATGCCGCCCCGCGACTTGCGCTCGCCTTCCTCGGTCTGGACCTCGACGAGGAGGCGGTCGCCGGTCATCCTGATCTTCTTGTGCGCCGAGTCGATCTTGCTGCGGGCCATGGCCATCAGCCCAAGTTATCGCGGACGGCAATCCGGTCCGCAACGCGTCCCTGTCCCGGCTACGTGGGACACGCACTGGAGTAGCGAGGAGGGGCGTGATACCGTCGCCACATCCGTACGGCCGGCCCCGGCCGGGAGGGGGGAGACATGACCGCGATCGTCGAGACCAGCGACACCTCGATCGTCCGGGACGAGGACGTGCCCTGGGCAACACTCACACCCGGTGTCGAGATCAAGATGTTCCGGGTGGGCCGGTACGACAACACGTACCAGATGCTCCTCTGCGCCCAACCCGGCGCCCAGCTTCCCACCCATCACCACTTCGGCGAGGTGCACGCCTACACGATCTCGGGTCGCTGGGCGTACCGGGAATACGAGTGGGAGGCGACGGCCGGGACCTACGTCTACGAGGAGCCACGCTCCGCCCACACGCTGTTCGTCCCCGAGGACGCAGACGAGCCCGCCCTCGTCTTCTTCACGATCGCGGCGGGGATGCTCGTGTTCCTCGACACGCTGCCCGACGAGATGTCGAGGCGGGCGGAGGAGATGGGCGTGGAGCCGGGCCAGACGATGATCCAGGACGGGGTCACGCTCGACGGCCTGTACCGGGCTGTGTTGGAGGCGGCTGGTGAGCGGTATCCGGATGCGGTGCTGCACCACTGAGCGCTCCGTCCGGTTCGGCAACCTCCAACTCCTCGGCGACCGTCGGTGACGTCGAGAGGATCACGACACCGGCGACGATGACTCCGAGTGCGAAGAAGCGCAGGACGTGCACCCAGAGACCGGCCGGTAGCACCTGCCCGAACGCGAGCACTGCGATCGCGATCGGGACGAGGAGGACCGTCACCTGGTCCGACGGGGCGACGGCTGTCGCCCTGTGGCGCCGCAGGGCGTTCTGGAAGGTGGCGAAGCCGAAGCCGCCGAAGACGACGAGTATCGCGATCGACGTCGCGAGCATGGCGGGAGGAGGAACCCAGTCCCCCTCCCCGGGGTCGACCGCGACCCCGATCACCCGGAACATCGTGGTCGCGACACCCAGCGCCGTGCCCGTGACACTCCCGATCACGACTCCCGCAGCCGTGTCGCTCTCGAACGTGTGGCGCCCGTACCAGACGAACATGCCTGCGCAGTACCCGGTCAGGACGAGCAAGGTGAGTGCGAACGCGAGTCCGTCGATCGGCACGAGATCGGTCTCCTCCCCTGCCGACACGAGGGCGAGCACGAGTCCGGCCAGAACGACGAGGGTGCCTCCCACCTCACGCCGCCCCGGTCTCTCGCCGAGGACAGGTCGTGAGAAGAGGACGATGAAGACGAGCGCAGCCGCCGAGAACGGCTGCACGACCGGGATCGGGGCGAGTTGGAACGCGACGAACGTCAGTGCGCCCGTCACCAACTGGCAGAGGGCACCGAGGAGCCATATCGGCCGGCGCACGAGGACGGCGAGGATCGCAGCCCCCGCCGCCTCGGCCCGGCGCGCCTCGAAGCGCATGAGCACGATGCCGAGCCCGGCGAAGAAGGCCGCCACGATCTTGACAACGATCCCCGCGATCACGAATCAGGCGCGACCATGTGCTCGGCGAGGAAGTCACCCGCGAGCTTCTTCGCCTCTTCGTGCTGCGGGCCGTCGTAGACGTCGAAGTGATCACAGTCGAGCTCGCGCACGGTTGCACGACGCATGCGGACTGCGACAGCCTGCGTAAGGGCGGCCGGTGTTCCCCTGTCCTGCAGCGCCGTCAGGAACAGGACGGGGCACCGCACGTCGGCGGCTACCCGGGCGGGGCGATAGGCGAGGATCTCGGGCACCGTGCGGGCCGGGGTCGCGTTGACCCATTGCGTGTCAGCGGGAACGAGGCGTGTGTACGCCTCGTTCCAGCCCGGGTACGTGAGAAGAGCGGTGTCACCCGGCTCCCCTATGAGGCCGACCTCGCAAGGAGCACCGCCGCGGCGGGCCCGCAGGAGATCCCTGGCGACAGCCGGGACGAGCCGCGCGAAGGACGCGAGGGGCGGCATGTTCGAGGCGGTGACACCGACGAAGGGAACCTGGGAGACGACACACCGGATCGCGCCGTCACGGGCCGCCGCGACCAGGGTGTGACCACCCGAGTACGACGTGCCCCAGAGGCCGATCCGGGTCGAGTCGACGTCCTCGAGTGCGCGGACGTGGGCGATCGCGGCATGCCAGTCCTCGACGTGGCGGTGCGGGCTGACCAGTTGACGGGGCCGGCCGTCGCTGTCGCCGAACGTGCGGTAGTCGAAGACGAGGACGGCGAGGCCCCGCGAGCAGAACTCCTCGGCGAACGGTTCGAGGCCGAAGGTCCGCAGGGCGCCGAACCCGTGCGCCATCACGAGCACGGGCGGAGCCGGTACACCGTGAGGCCGGTACAGCCATGCTGCGCACTGCTCCCCTGTGCTGTGGAACTCGACGTCATGTCGCTCGAAGGCTGTTCCCGCCACGTGATCCCCCGTGTGTGCGAGCAAGCTAGTGGGCTCGACACGACGGCATCCACCCGCGAAGCTTGTGGGGAAGGCACAGTGTCGGGACCAGGGGGGTCAGATGCTCGACACGAAGATCACAGGTGGACTCGTCTGCGACGGCACGAACACGACACCACGCCGTGTCGACGTCGGTGTGAGAGACGGACGCGTCGTCGCCGTCGGCACCGTCGACGAGCCGGCTGCCGTCACGATCGACGCCCGCGGCAAGATCGTGGCGCCGGGTTTCGTCGACCTCCACACGCACTACGACGCCCAGGTGTTCTGGGACCCGGACCTGACGCCGTCGCCACTCCACGGCGTGACGACGGCACTGGGCGGGAACTGCGGATTCTCGATCGCTCCCCTCTCCGCCGAGGCGGGTGGTTACCTCATGCGGATGCTCGCCCGCGTGGAGGGCATCCCCGTCTCCGTCCTCGAGGAGGGCGTGCCCTGGGACTGGTCCACGACGGCCGAGTACCTGGACAGGCTCGACGGTTCCCTCGCCGTCAACACGGGCTGGCTCGTGGGCCACTCGGCCCTGCGACGTGTGGCGATGGGCCCGCGGGGTGTGGGGGGAGAGGCCGAACCGGCCGACCTCGACGAGATGCGCCGGCTGCTCGACGCGGGGCTCGGTGCCGGCGCGCTCGGCTTCTCCTCGTCGTGGGCTGCGACCCACAACGACAGCGAGGGCAACGCGGTACCGTCCCGGGCGTCGACACCCGAGGAGCTCGTCGCCCTCTGCGAGGTCGTGGGGAGACACGACGGCACGACCCTCGAGTTCATCCCGGCCGTCGAGGTCTGGACCGACGACCACGTCGACATCATGGCCCGCATGTCGGTGGCGGCGAACCGACCCCTCAACTGGAACCTGCTCGCGGTGTCGCAATGGGACACGGACGTGGCGATGCAGAAGCTCGCCGCGAGTGACCATGCCGCCCACCTGGGTGGAACCGTGAAGGCCCTCACGGTCCCCGACGCCTTGGGTGTGCGCCTCACGTTCAAGACGGGCTTCGTTCTCGACAGCTTCCCCGGCTGGGCAAAACCCATGGCCCTGCCCGACGACGAGAAGATCGCCATGCTCGCCGATCCCGCCGAGCGCAGGCGTCTCGACACCCTCGCGAAGCAGATGGAAGGGCGGCTGCGGGCCCTGGCCGAGTGGACACCGTTCACGATCGCCGAGACGTTCTCGCCCGAGACCCGGAAGTACGAGGGGCGCATGGTCTGGGAGATCGCCGAGGAGGAGGGCCGCGACCCCTTCGATGTGCTGTGCGACATAGTCGTCGCCGACAACCTCCTCACGGGACTCGCCACGCCCCGCCTCGGTGAGGACGACGGGAGTTGGGCGGCCCGGGTCGAGATCTGGCGCGATCCGCGCGCCGTGGTGGGTGCGTCGGATGCGGGTGCCCATCTCGACATGATCACGACGTTCAACTACACGACCACGCTCCTGCACGAAGCCGTGGCGAAGCGCGGTCTGCTCCCCGTGGAGGAGGCAGTCCACTACCTGTCGGACGTGCCCGCCCGCCTCTACGGCCTCACCGACAGGGGCCGCATCCGCCAGGGCTGGTACGCCGACCTAGTCGTCTTCGACCTCGACACGGTCGGTCCCGGTGACGTGTACACACGCTTCGATCTCCCCGCCGGCGAGGGACGCCTCTACAGCGGTGGAGCGGGTATCGAGCACGTCCTCGTGAACGGAACCGAGATCGTGCGCAACGGCGAGATGACCGGCGCCAAGCCCGGCACGCTGTTGCGTTCCGGCCGCGACACGGAGACCGTCGAGGCGGCCGGATGACGACTCACGCCCAGAGGGCTGACACGGCGCGGCGCACCGCGTCCGGGCGGGACACGATCTGATCTGCCGCGGCGGGGTCGTCACCCACCCAGCCGACCTGCTCGGCACGGAACGTGTGGCGGGATGCGGCCAGGAAGCGGGAGAGCTGCGCCCAGTTGTGTGATCCGCGCCGGGTGCTGCGGTGGTGGTAGAAGCGCAACGGCCACGAGACGTACAGGTGGTCCCGGGCGCGTGTCATCGCGACGTAGAGGAGTCTCCGTTCCTCTGCCACCTGGCGGGCGTCCCCGGTCGCGAGGTCCGACGGGATGTTGCCGTCCGCGGCGTGGATCACATGCACGGCGCGGAACTCGAGGCCCTTCACGCCGTGGATCGTCGAGACGACCAGCCAGTCCTCGTCGAGGTGCGGTGTGGAGGCGAGAGCACCGGTGCGTGTGGGTGGGTCGAGCACGAGGGCGCCGACGAAGCTCGCCCGCGTCGGATGCTCACGGGCCGCCGCGGCGAGGACCTCGAGGTCGCCGAGGCGGGCGGGGGCGTCGTCGTAGCGGCGTGGGAGGAGCTCGCGACAGAGGTCGACGAGACGCTCCGCCTGCCCAGCCGGGGTGGGTGCGGGTTCGGCCGTGCAGTCTCCGATCGCGGCGACGAGCAGCTCGTAGTCCGCCCGTGCGCGTGCGGGCACCGTGATCTCACCCGCACAGAAGCTGCACAGCGGGTCGGGTGCCGTCGGGTCGCCGGAGCCGACCCCGAGCTCCTCGAGCCAGCGCCGCGCGGTGGCGGGACCCACTCCGTCCAAGAGGCGGAGCACGCGGTTGAAGGCGAGCGAGTCGCGGGGGTTGTCGAGGACACGCAGGAGGGCGAGGAAGTCCTTCACGTGGCCGCGCTCGAGGAAGCGGAGCCCGCCGTAGACCGTGTAGGGGATGTCACGGCGCCTCAGCTCGAGCTCGAGGACGTCGGAATGGTGGGCGGCCCGCACGAGGACGGCCTGGTCCCGCAGGGACATGCCCTCCTCGCGGTGCTCGAGGATCCTGTCGCACACATACGCAGCCTGCGCGGACTCGTCGAAGCAGGTCGCGAGGACCGGCATCACCCCCGCCCGGCGTGCGGCCGTCATGTCCCGGGCGAACGGCGAGTCGGCCTCTGCGATCACCGCGTCGGCGGCGCGGCAGATCTCGGGTGTCGACCTGTAGTTGTGGTCGAGGAACAAGACCTCGGTGCCGGCGAAGTGGTCCGTGAACTCGTGCATGTGCGTGACGTCGGCACCGCGGAACCCGTAGACGGCCTGGGCATCGTCGCCGACGGCGGTGATCCGGGCGCCGCGGTCGGCGAGGCCCTCGAGGATCTCGACCTGCACGCGGTTCATGTCCTGGGCCTCGTCGACGAGGACGTGGCGGAGCTCGGCCGGCCCCGTGCCGGGTGTCGAGAGCAGGGCACGCCAGTACACGAGGAGATCGTCGAAGTCGAGAAGAGCCTGCTCTGCCTTGCGTTGCGTGCATGCCGTGAAGATCTCCGTCAACGCCTCCCGGTGGTCCCGGCACCACGGGTACCAGTTGTCGAGGACGTCGGTGAGGGGATGCTGCGTGCTCACCATGCGCGAGTAGATCTCGGCGATCGTCGCCGGCCGCGGGAAGCGGACCTCGCCCGCGGCGGCGCCGAGCTCCGTGCGCACAAGCGAGAACAGCTCTGTTACGTCACCGGGGTCGAGGACGCTGAACGTCGGGGGCAGGCCGACGAGCCGCCCCCACCGCCGCAACTCGGCCAGCGCAACCGAGTGGAAGGTCCCGCCCCGTACGCGGGCGACACCTTCACGCCCGCAGGCACGGGCGGCGCGATCCAGCATCTCGCGCGCGGCACGCCGCGTGAAGGTGAGGAGGAGGATGGCCTCCGGTGGAACGCCGGTGTCGACGAGGCGGGCGACGCGGGCTGCGAGCGTGCGTGTCTTGCCCGAGCCGGCCCCGGCCACGACGAGGAGGTGACCCCCGTCCGCCCCTGCCGCCGCGCGTTGTTGCGGGTCGAGGTCTTGCGCCCAGGCCTCCACGGCCTGACAGGTTGTCGAACGCATGTTCGGGAGCCTAGTGGTGCCGAACTCAGTACTTGGGGACGGTGGATCGCTCGTCGGTGGCACGGATCGCGTCGGCGATGTCGGTACGCGGCATGTCGGTGTAGACCGGCTCCCGTCCCTCGCGTCGTGCTGCCACGCACTCGATCAGGTTCGCGGTGTTGCCGAGGAGGAGCTGGGTGCGGTCCTCGAGGTCGATCGCGGCCCGCAGGCTCGTCGTCTCGAGGTTGTCCCAGATCACCTGCTTTGTCATCTGGAGTCCGTATGCCGAGTAGCGGCACATCTGCTCGGCGACAGCGATGCAGTGCTCGAGGAGGTCGGTGTCCGGCAGCACTCCGGACACGAGGCCGATGCGCTCCGCCTCGGCGGCGTCGATCTCGCGTCCCGTGAGGAGGAGCTCCGAGGACCGTGACGCACCGATGAGGCGGGGCAGGAGGTAGCTGGCGCCGAGCTCCGTGCTGCACAAGCCGTTCACTATCCCGGTGGCGTTGAAGCGGGCCGACTCGCCTGCATACCGCACGTCGGCCCCGAGGGCGAGGCACATGCCTCCGCCGAACGCGGGCCCGTTCACGGCAGCCACGATGGGTTGGGGGACGTCCCGCATGACCGGCACGATCTTCGAGAAGTGCGCCATCGCGACGGGGCCGATCCGGGCGAGAGGCATGGAGTCGATGCCGGGGATGACGCCGGGATCCTCGAGGTCGAGGCCGGAGCAGAACCCGCGGCCGTCCCCCGTGAGGACCACGACGCGGCACTCGTTGTCCGCGGCGACGGCGGCGAAGGCACCTTCGAGCTCGGTCATGAGCTCGAAGGACATGGCGTTGAGGCGATGCGCCCGGTTCAGGTGCACGACACGCACGTGCGGACGTACGGGTTCGACGAGGACGAGAGCTTCCTCCCCGGGCACGCTGGGTTGCATGGAGCGGATACTTGCCGAGCCCGCCGCTACTGTTCAACACTGCTGTCGGACCTCGGGGGGTCGTGTGCCGGAGCTCTGGACCGAGGAACGTCTCCTCATGGGCGGCTCGCTCACCCCCGCCGCGGGTGGTCGCACGTACGAGAACGTCGCCCCGGCAACCGGGGAGGTGATCGGAGTCGCGGCGGATGCGTCCGCCTCCGACATGACCCGGGCGATCGGAGCCGCCCGCGCGGCCTTCGACGAGTCGGACTGGGCGCACGACGTCGGTCTCCGCGTGCGCTGTCTCCGCCAGCTCCACGACGCCGTCAAGGCCCGCCTCGACGACTTCAAGGCCATGACGGTCGCCGAGTGCGGCTCACCGGTGCTCCTCACGCACGGCCCCCAGGTCGGCACTCCCCTCAGGTTCCTCACCTGGTTCGCCGATCTCGCGGCGTCCTACGAGTTCAGGCAGGACCTCGGCGAGCGCAAGATGTACGGACTGACCTCCCGCCGATGGGTGGAGAAGGAACCCGCCGGCGTGGTGGGCGCGATCACCCCCTGGAACTTCCCGACGCAGATCAATCTCGCGAAGCTGGCGCCTGCCCTCGCCGCCGGCTGCACCGTCGTCCTCAAACCGGCACCGGACACGCCTTGGTCGGGTCTCGTCCTCGGACAGGTGATCGCGACGCAGACCGACATCCCACCGGGTGTGGTGAACGTTGTGACGTCCTCGGACAAGACGATCGGCGAGATCCTCTCGACGGACCCACGTGTGGACGTCGTGAGCTTCACCGGTTCGACGGCGACGGGCAGGCGGATCATGGCCGACGCATCTGCCACGGTGAAGCGGCTCTTCCTCGAGCTGGGCGGCAAGTCGGCCTTCGTCGTGCTCGACGACGCCGATCTCGAGAGTGCGTGCATGAGCTGCGCCCTGCCCGTGACGGTCCACGCCGGCCAGGGCTGCGCAATCACGACGCGGGCCCTCCTGCCGCGGCGTGTCTTCGACGAGGCTGTCGACCTCCTCGCGGCCAACCTCGCCCAGACGCGGTACGGGGACGTGGACGACGAGTCGGTCCTCATGGGTCCCCTCATCAGCGCGGCGCAACTCGCCCGTGTCGAGGGCTATGTCGGGCGGGCCGTGGCCGGTGGCGCTACGGTCGTGACGGGTGGGCGCCGCCCCCCGCATCTGCCGCACGGCTTCTGGTACGAGCCGACCCTCGTCGTCGGCGTGGACCCCGATGACGAGATCGCGCAGGAGGAGGTGTTCGGCCCCGTGCTCGTGGCCCTCCCCTACGACGACGACGACGATGCCGTCGCAATCGCAAACGACTCGGTCTACGGCCTGTCCGGCGCCGTGTTCGGAAGGGACGTGGGGCGGGCCGAGGCAGTCGCACGCCGCATCCGCACCGGCTCCGTCTCCATCAACGGCGGTCAGATCTACGGCCCGGACGTGCCCTTCGGCGGCTTCAAGCAGAGCGGGATCGGACGTGAGCTCGGTGTCGCCGGGTTCGAGGAGTACCTCGAGCTCAAGGCGTTCGCCGTCCCCGCACCGTGAGGCGATGGACAGCGCGGTCAGGCCCCCCGGCCGCGAAGTCCTGGGCCCTCCCCCCTGCCAGCTCCCCGCTGTGTAGAACTCTTCCCCTCGCCTCCCGGCGCCGAGATGGCGCCACCGACGCTGCCCGTCACCGAGGACTGACGAGAACGCCTGGTCACTTAGGGGCTCCCAAGTGACCACAACCATGTATCATGGGCACATGAGCGGACCGCTGACGATCAACCCGGCTCACCTGTCCGACGACGACTGGGAGACGATTCGCTCCTTCCTCGATGCCGCCAAGGCTAGGGGCGAGGTCGTCGAGTTCCATTCCCGGGTGGAGTTGCTGACGCCGGCCGACGTCGCCAAGCGCCTCGGCATGTCTCGCTCGACGGTGTTGCGCCGGATCGCAGATGGCGATCTCCACGCGACGAAGGTCGGCACCCACAATCGGATCCCGCTTGCCGAGTTCGAGAGATACAGTCACGAGCTGATGCGCCGGATGGCCGAAGCCAGCGCGGACGACATCGAGGCCGAGCTCTTCGGTGAGTGACACTGTCGTCTTCCTCGACGCCAACGTCTTGGCGTCCCCTGTCACGCGCACGCTGCTGATCGCGGGAGGACGCTTCGACGGCCTGCTCCTCACCTGGTCGGCGAGCGTCGAGGCCGAAGCCGACCGTCACGCCCGCGGCACGGCATCGCGTACTTCGGTGGTGCGCCGGGAGATTCTCGGGATGCGCCTCTCGAAGGCCGCACCAAGCACTCGGGGGTTGCTGACATCGGCACCCGAGGACCGGCAGGTGATCGCCGACGCGATCAGCGCGGGCGCGCGGTACCTCGTCACCACCGACGTGGACGACTTCGCCGCCGAGGATCTCGACGCTCACGCGATGAGCGCGGTCAACCCGGACTACTTCATGGCGCTGCGTTTCAGCGCACGTGCGTACGGGGTGGGGGTTCGCATGCTCGCCGATGTCGCGAAGAACCCGCCGCGGACCGAAGCCGAGGTTCACATGATGCTCGGACGCCGACACCCCAACGTGACCTCACGCTTCGCCGACTCCTACGAGTCGACGCCAGTACCACCTGACCCGGATCAGCCGAACGTGCGCTTCCGTGGAGCCATCTGCGTGCGCTGCGAGGAAGCGCTCTCCGGTGTGCGGAGCCGGCGAATTGGCCTGTGCAGCGATCACCTTGCGGCCTCGGGCTGAACACGCGCAACCACTGGGCGACGCCGGTCACCCTTCGTTCGGTCGATGCACGAAGCTCGTAGCCGTCTGCTCCGTCGATCGGGCGCGCTGTCACCTTGCACTCCTTCAGCCGCACCGCCTGTGAGGAAGCTCGAGTGGACAGGAGATCGTGACACCGGCCAATGCTGGGTCAGGTACGCATCCACCTCGCCCTCAGGCATCTCACGGGTGGAGTTGTTCAGCCTGACGAAGAAGGTGCGGTCAGCCTTGCTGGTCTTTACCCCGCACCGGTCCGCCCGACGCAGCGACGTCGACCCGGCAGATCTCCTTGGCGCCGTGCACGACGATCCTCGCCCGGGTGCGAGTGACGGGGACGCTGCCGACGGCGTGGACCAGGCGCCCGGTCAGCCAGTTGACGAAGCCGTCGCCGTTCCCCGGCGTCACGACGGCGTAGTCGTGGTCGAGCCCGACCAGGGACCGGTCGGGTCCGACGCCGATGAGCAGGGTGCCGCCTTCGGTGTTGAGGAACCCGGCGACGGTCTTGACCACCGCGTCCTCCATCGCCTTGTTCTTCCGGTTCTCCCTCAGGTCCCACCGGGCCGTGGACTTGAACTCGACGGCGAAGTCCTCGTCGTTGTCGATGAGCTCCTGGACGGTCCGCAGCGTGCCGCCGGGCAGGCCGAACTCGTCGGCCACGCGGGCTGCCAGATCGGCGTCACGTCGGATCCGTTCGATCACGTCATCGGTGACCGTGCTCAGGTCAGGCGGGGTCATCACCGCCACACCGGCACCGCCGGTCGCCGGCTCGATCGCCGCTCCCCCGTAGACGCTCGTGCCGTCGTCGCCGTAGACGGTGGCGACGTGGTCGAAAACCTTCCAGTCCCCAAAGAGCTCCCACGGCGAGTACGTCGAGCCGACCTTCGCCTCGGATCCGTTGGAGAGCAGCACGAAGCCGTTCGGGGTGAACAGCTGCGGGATGGTGTCGCGGCAGTCGGTAAGGTTCTCGTCGAACGCGGCCTTCGCCGGTCGGTTCGGTTCCTTGAACTCGGCGAACACCAGCGGGATGCCGTTGACGAACAACACGACGTCGGCCCGACGCCGGTGCAGCTCGCCGGCCACTCACACCTGCGATGCCGCCAGCCAGTCGTTCTTGGTCGAGTCGTGGAAGCCGACGTAGCGGACCGTCGCGTACCGCCGCTCGCCCCGGACGTCGGTCCACTCGGCTCGGAGGCCGTCGCGCAGCAGGTCGTAGAGGTCCTTGTTGGCCCGCACCCGGTCCATGAGCGGCCGGTCTTTGGCGATCGCCTCCAGCGCCTCCTCCCGGACAGCCTCGGGAACGTCCGGGTTCAGGAGGCGCAGAGCATCGCGGAGGCGGTGCACCAGGACCACCTCCCGCATCGAGTTCCGGCCGAGGGTGCCCGCCGGCCCGAACGTCTCGGACCATGCCGACACGACCGTCCACCCCAGCTCCTCGAGCAGGTCCAACGCCGGTCGCTCCACCAGCGCGTCCTCGGAGTAGGGCTGCGGGCTCACGAGGCCACGACGGTGATCGGACAGGTCGGGCCGGTGGCGCCGGCCAGGCGACGGTCGGCGGTGACCAGGCTGCAACCGAGCGCCTCGGCCACGGCGACGTAGCTGGCGTCGTAGGAGCTGAGGTTGTCCCGCAGTTGCCAGACCCGGTCGAGCAGGCCGGTCACCGGGAACCTGTCGATGCCCAGCCTGGCCCAGCGGCTCAGTGCACGTTCGGCGTCCTCGGCGGCGAGCTCGCCCCGCAGCACCCTGGACCCCAGCGCGTGGGCTACCTCGGTGTCCACGAGGTGCGGAGCGGCCAGGACCTCCACGGAGAGCTGCGAGCGCGAGATCCCGTCGTTGAGCAGACCGAACACGGCCACCGACGCGTCCACGACGATCAACGGGCGGCGCGGCCTGTGTCGATGTCGTCGAGGACCGACGCCGCGTCGACCCCCAGGTCGGGGAGATCGCCGAGCAATCGGGGGTTGTCGGCCCGGCGGGCCACCCGGGCCAGCTCCCGGACGGCGAACGCCGAGACGGACATACCCTCCCGTGCGGCCAGGGCTTCGAGTCCTTCGCCGACCTCGTCGGGAACGTTGCGGAGATACAGGGTAGACATGTTGCACGATGCTAGCAGATGTGTTGCACAACGCATCGGGCGAACCGCTTCTCTTCGGTTCCGTGAACTCGGCCAACACCAGAGGAATGCCGTTGACGAAGGCACGACATCGGCCCGGCGGTGGTGCAGCTTGCCGGCCGCCCATACCTGCGACGCCGCCGGCCAGTGCTTCGAACTCCGATCTCCGGCTCGCCTTGTCCCGCGCCGTGATTCAGGGGAGCGTGAACTGGGACACGAAGTCCCAGATGACGTCGTTGACGTCGATGTCGTACGTCTGTCCGCCGAGGGTCGGTGGGGGTAGGAAGGGAGCGTGGCCGTACCAGAGGGGGCCTCCGCCTCGGACCTCGAAGTAGACGACGGGGGCATCGCAACCGGTACGGTCCCAGCGCTCCACGGTCGTGCCGTCTCCGGGGAAGACGTCGGCCAACTGCGTGATCGTGGGGTCGGCGGGATCGCAGCCGTTCAGCTCCGCCCAGCGGGCGGCCGCTGCGCGTCCCTCGAGATGGGACACGAGCGGATCGGCGGTGCCGTTGAGGATCGTCATCGGTAGGGGCCGCCCCGGTTCGCACGGCCGCGTGTCGGGCAGGTATCCCACCACCGACACGGCCGCGGCGACGCGGTCGGCGAGGTCACACGCGAGGACGTGTGTGAAGAAGCCGCCGTTGGAGAGTCCCGTGACGTAGACACGCGCGGGGTCGGCGCCGAACCGGTCGACCATCTCGTCTATGAGGGCGGTGAGGTAGCCGACGTCATCGACACTGGGCGCCGCGTCCTGCCAGCGCAGCCCCGTCGACTGCGGGTAGGCGACGATGTAGCCGTTGGCATCGGCGTGCGCGCTCGTCTCACCGAAGAGGTCCACCATCCAATGCCGTTCGAGGTATCCGTGGAGGTTCAGGACGAGGGGCAACCGCTCCGGCCCGCTGCCGGCGGGTGGGACGTGCACCACGGCGAAGCGGCGGAGCCCGTTGTGGAAGATGCGCACGGTGTGGTCGCCGGGTGTGCGGCTCCTGTCGGTGACGCGCAGGACGACCGTCACGGGCGCGGGCAGCGGCCTGCCGGCCAGGGCAAGCGCCGTGACCTCCACCGCACCCGCTGACGTCTCCTTCAGGGGTGCCACGACCGCCGCCGCGTAGCGCTGCGAGGACACCTCGACGTGGACGGATCCGAGGGCGAGCGGGAAGAACGGCACACGTGTGACGTCCACCGAGACCCTCGCAGTCGTGTCTGCTCCGGGCACGGCGGCTTCGCCGGTTATGCGGGCGGGGCGTGTGTCGAAGGCGTCGTCCGTGACCGCCAGGTCGCCGTCGGTCACGTCTCCCGTCCAGGCGGATCTCGGCCCACCGGCCGGCTTCAACTCGAGCGTCACGTGGTCCGGTTGCGCCGCTGCTTCCGCCTGCGCATGCGCCTCGGCACCGAACGCGAGGACTGCCAGGCACACGACGAAGGCACACCAGGCTCCGACGCGCAGAGCGCGTGCGGTGTGGCTTCCCCGGCTTCCTCCCATGCGGGCAACTGTACGCCAGGGAGTGTCCCCTGCCCCACCCCGGGCTCGCCTCACCCCCTGCGGACGACGTCCACGAAGGCCTGGGCGGCGGGTGACAGGGCCATCCCCGCCGGCGCGAACAGGGCGGTGTTCCAGGTGACGCTCGGCCGCAGGGGCTGCGCCCCCGCCCCGAGTGCCGCTGCCGCGAGCCCGACGGAGGCGGGCTGGAAGGCGATGCCGGCGCCTGCGAGGACGAGAGGGAGGACGAGCTCGTGTGCCGCGCACTCGACCGCGATGTCGGCTTCGAGGCCCGCCTCGTGCCACACGCGTCGTATCTGGTCAGCAGCACCGCGGGGGACGACGAGGGGTGCGTCGAGGTGGTCCTTCAGATCGGCCGGGCCGTCCGCCACGGAAGTGCCGGGTGGGCGCACGAGCCAGATCTCCTCGGTCCAGGTGCGGATCACCTGCATCGTCTCATCCACGGGAAGCTGGCCGAACCCGAGCTCGGCTCTTCCCTTCACGAGCTCCTCCTGGATCGAGGCAGTGTCCTCGGCGGATTCGATGCGCAGGCTGACCCGCGGATGCCGGGTGCGGAAGCGGCCGAGCACTCCGCCGAGCGGCCCGGCCGCGAAAGCGGGTGCGACGACGAGATCGAGGTGCCCGCCGGCGATGCCGACGATCGCGTCGACCGAGTCCCGTGCGACACGCACGTCCCGCAGGACGCGGCGGGCCGCGTCCGTGAACGCCTCGCCCGCCGCCGTCAACGACGTCTCGCCGCGACGCCGCACGAAGAGGTCGGCGCCCAGTTCCCGCTCGAGCGCCGCCACGCCCTGGGACAGAGCGGACTGGGTGACGTGCAGCGTCTTTGCCGCCTCGGTGAACGAGCCGGCGTCGACGACTGCGACCGTGTACTCGAGCTGACGCAACTGCATAAGGCTTGCTTATGCAGTTCCGCAGAACGTTTCAAGTTCCTTCTGGAGGGAGGTGGGCGGCGCAGAGCGAACTCCGATCCTGACGAGGGCACGAGGTAGGCGGTGCGTCACCACCTTGCGCTCCGGGAGGGGTTCGACCCAGATGCTGTTTTCGAGGATCAGGGGAGGAACGGCATCCGGACCGGCGCCTGGCACCGGCACCAAACCCGCGACGCACCGCCTCGCCCGGCTCCTTTGTGCCCTCGTGCTGGGGGCGGCTTCGGCTGCGGCACCCATCCCGTCAGCCGCAGCCGACCCGCCCCCGGCCCGCCCCATACCCGACTGGTTCGGGCGCGGCCTCGTACCCGGCTTCGTGGGAGGACCCCACACGCCGGACCCGCCGGCCGGGACTCCGCCGCCCCAGCATCCCTTCATGGCCGACAGCGGCGCGAACCTCATGCACGGGGACTCCTACGAGTCAGGCACGCACGCCGCGTCCGGGCCGCTCGGCATCGATCCCGAGGTGCGTTCGTCGGCCTTCGCCCCCATCGGCGGACTGTGCGCCGCGATCTCGTTCGACTCGCAGGGTCGCATCGTCACCGTGTGCGGCTCCTTCAAGAACTTCACGTTGCGCCTCCTCGACCCCGTGAGCCTCGGCCAGTACGCGGCGCGGACCCTGCCGCAGCGTCCCTCCACCCTCCAGGCCCTCCTCACCCTCGATCTGAGCAAGATCTTCACGGACACGTCGGGAGGCGCCTACTTCTACCTCGACCACCTGGACCGGGCGGTTCTCGTCGACGCCGACCAGAACCTGCGCGTGATCCGCGTCGACGAGTCAGGGCCGGCGCCGGTGTTCGTCGACGACCTCGTCCTGCCCCTCGCCGGCCACCTCGCGGAGCGGGACTGCTTCTCGTTCCCGGACAACCTCTTCCCGTCCGGCCGTTGCGACGCCGTCACGACCGTGATGCCCGACTGGGACGGCACCTACTGGTGGGTGTCGCGCCTCGGGATCGTGGGCACCGTGGATCCCACCAGCGGCGAGGTGCAGACGATCGACCTCGGCGAGGAGATCCAGAACAGCGTCGCGACTGCTCCGGACGGTGTCTACATCCTCTCCGACCACGCGATGTACGGCTTCCGGCGTGACGCCGGCGGCGCCCCCGAGATCGCGTGGAGGGAGACGTACGAGCGGGCGGTCGCCCCCCGCCCCGGCCAGATCAACCTCGGCTCGGGCACGTCGCCGACACTCATCGGCGACGACCTCGTCGCGATCGCCGACGGGGCCGACCCGATCAACGTCGTCTTCATGAACCGCGATCCCAACTTCGGGGGGGAACGGACCCTCTGCACGGAGCCGGTCTTCGCGGCCGGGCGAAGCGCCACGGACAACTCGCTGATCGGCTACGGCAACTCCGTCGTCGTCGAGAACAACTACGGATACGCGGACTTCCTCACCGTCGTCTTCGGCCGCACCGTCACGGGCGGTCTGGCCAAGGTCGACCTCGTCGACGACGGGGGCGGCGCCTTCCACTGCGAGACGGCCTGGACGAGCAGCGAGCGCTCGCCGTCGACGGTCCCCAAGCTCTCACGGGGGAACGGACTCGTCTACATTGACACGAAGGCGGCCGGACCCGGCATCGTCGACGCGTGGTACTTCACCGCGATCGACTGGGACACGGGCGATACGGTGTACAAGGTCCTCACGGGGACAGGCTGGAACTTCGACAACCTCTGGGCGCCGATGACCGTGGGCCCCGACGGGACCGGCTACGCCGGGGTTTTCAACGGGCTCGTCTCGGTCACCGACCAGCCCTGACCGTGCCCCGACCCGGGGACGTCAACGACCGTCCCCGGTCTCCTACGCTCGGGGCCTGGACACAGCCGAGCTCCGTCTCTTCGTATTCGATCTCGCCGGCACGACGATCGCCGACGACGGGCGTGTCCTGCGCGCCTTCAGGTCCGTCGCCGCCCGCGAGGGCCTCGAGGCGGACGACGCGTGGCTCACGTCACGCATGGGATGGTTCAAGACGCGCGTGTTCGAGGACCTGCTCGCCCGCAACGACCGCGACCCGGCGCAGGCCCGCGTCCTCACCGAGTCCTTCGACCGCACCATCGGGGACGACTACCGGGCCGACCCGCCCCGCCCCCTCGCCGGGGCCGTCGACTCGATGCAGACCCTTCGCGCAGCCGGTACGGCGATCGGCTTCACGACAGGCTTCACGCGGGCGGTCACCGACGTGGTCTTCGGGGCCCGCCCGTTCGGACACGACTTCACCCCCGACGCCGTCGTCGCATCGGACGAGGTCGAGCGGGGTCGCCCCGCTCCGGATCTCGTGTTCGAGGTGATGCGCCGCGTGGGTGTCGTGGATCCACGCACGGTCGGGGTGGCGGGTGACACGCCGGCCGATCTCGAGGCGGGAACTGCGGCGGGCTGCCGCGTAGTGGTCGGGGTCGGCCACGGCACGCACACACTCGCCCAGCTCGCCTCTGCCCCCCACACCCACCTCCTTCCCGATCTCGGCGGCCTCGTCGCCGCGATCTCCGAGACACCCTGAGCCGCACGGAACCGGCGGCGGCTACAGTGGCCGGGACGCAACCGGCGATGCATCCGTCGATGCATCCGAGGGGGGGAAAATGTGAACAGGCACGCCGACTTCGAGAAGACGTGGGCCATCCTCTGCTCGGAGGAGGTCGCGCCGATCTGCGAGATGGCCGTCGCAGCGGGCGAGGAGATGGACACCTACGTCGTGGGCGCGGCGGACGGCAGCGTCGAATTCCGGCGCATCCGTGACGGGGGCGGGTATGCATACGAGGTCCTCGGTGTCGAGGGCAGGAACCCGCTCGCGAGGCGCGACCCGGCGGCGTTCTCACCCCTCTCCGTCGAGCTCGGCGACCTCTTCCCCGCCAGGGACCGCAATCACTACCCGGATGCCTTCGAGTCACTCAGCCAGATCTTCGACGATCCGAACGCCCCCGACATCGGCGTCGTGCACAGCGCCGCGCACAACTGGGAGGACCGGGGCGGGCATCGCGGTGAGCACGGCTCGATCGACGTCGTGCAGGCACGTGCGCCCATGATCTTCTCCGGTCCCGGCTTCGGCCGGGGCGGCTTCGTCGATGCCGGCATGCGCAACGTCGACCTCGCCCCCACCCTCGCCGCGGTCCTCGGCGTCGAGCCGCGACCCGGCATGCACCTCGACGCGTCGGATGCGGACGGCCTCTTCCTCGCGCGCCAGGACGGATGCGTCGTCGACAGCGTGCTCGACCCCGACACACGGCCCGAACACCTCGTATTCTTCCTCATGGACGGGACGAACTCGAACGTCCTGTACCAGATGCTCGAAGACGGCCTGCTTCCCAACATCGGCGCACTCGTCGCGTCCGGCATCGCCCTGCGACAGGGGAGCACGGCCGCCTTCCCCACGATCACGCTCGCGAACCACACGACGATGGTGACCGGTGCCTACCCGGGCCACCACGGCATCCTCCACAACGCGTACTGGGATCGGGCCAAGGCGCAGGAGATCGTGACGAACCATCCGGCCACGTGGGCAATGGCCCGCGACTGGATGCGCGACGACGTCGAGACCCTCTGGGAGGCGGCCGCACGGACGTGGCCGGATGCGTTCACGGCGTGCGTGAACGAACCCGCCGACCGCGGGGCGGGCTATTCGACGTTCGACTTCTTCCGGCGAGGCGAGGTGCCGGCGATCGCGTCACCCGACTCGGTGCCGCACGCGAACCAGCGCTTCGTGCGCCCCCACAAGGACTACGCGTGGAGCGTGTCGGTCGACCACATGGCCATGGAACAGGCCCGCGGCATCTGGACGGGAACGTACCGGGACACCTCCTACCCGGCTCCCAAGCTCATGTGGGTCAACTTCACGCTCACGGACTCGGCGATGCACCTCGGCGGGCCCCATTCCGAGGTCGCCCGCGCCTCGATCGAGGAGTGCGACGCCCGCATCGGGGAGATCGTCGATGCGATCCGCATGCGGGGAGTCCTCGACCGCACGGCCTTCGCGCTGTCCGCCGATCACGGCATGGAGGAGACGAACCCCGAGGTGAGAGGCGACTGGAACGAGTCGCTGCGCGACGCAGGCATCGACTACCGGGACGAGGCGTACGGCTTCATCTATCTGGGTGTCTGACGAGCGGGTGTCTGGCCGAGGGAAGGGGGCGCGTGACGCAGGGACAGGGCGCACGGGTCCACGTCGCGTTCGGCATGCACGTCGACCTGCACCATTCGTACAGGGGCGACTCTCCCGACACCGACGGTTTCGGGCTCGACTTCGACGTGATCCGGGCGAGCCTCGACGTGCTCGACGCACATCCGCATGTCCCCTGCGACTGGGACATCGAGTGCGCGTGGGCTCTGGAGGAGCGCTTTCCCGAGTATGCACCCGAGCTCCTCGAACGCATTCGGACCCGGGTCGTGCAGGGGCCCGATTCGGTGCGTCACATGTCCTGGGCGGGCGAGATGCTCGCCGCGCTCACGGGAGACGAGCTGCGTGAGTCCTTGCAGCGCTCCTGGACCACGCTCGGGACCGTCTTCGGCGAGGAGCACGTGGACGCGGGCTGCTATTCGCAGGAGTGCAGCTACAGCCCCGACATGCCCCGCCTCCTGTCCGCCGCCGGCATCGAATGGCTCAGCCTCTTCTATTCGGCGACGCAGTTCTCGGCCTTCCGCCAGGACGTGCGACTCGTGGGTGCCGAGGCCTACAACCCACTTCGCCTCCTCACCCCCGAGGGCGACGCCGCGATCGTCGTCCTGCCCACCTACCACCACGGCGACCTGCTCGACTTCTCGGGCCTGGACGGCTGGGCGCGCCACATCCACGCCACATGCGAGGGTGACTGCCTCGTCTACATGAGCTTCGACGCCGACGCCCCCACGTGGCCGGGCGTCCTCGCGAGCTCGATCGAGGCCCTCGAACCCCTCGACTTCACGGCCTTCACGCTCGCCACGGACTACGTCCGCGCACACCCCCCGCGTCGCGACGTGACGGTCCACCGCGACCTCTGTGACGGCGCGATGGACGGCTTCGACAGCTGGTCGGAGAAGCCCGTCAACTTCCGGCTCTTCCACGCCGTGCAGGCTGCCCGCAGACGAGGCGGCGCCGACATGACGACCCGGCTCCGCGCGATGAAGACGACGCACTTCGGCCTCGCCGTCCCCTTCCTCCACCCCGACCGCGAGAGGGGGGTCGAGGACTACATCAGGCGGCTCGGGGGAAGGCCCGAACCGAGACCACCGGCACTCGACTCACCCCCACCCCGCGTCCCGGGCGTATCCGTCCTGCCCGGTGCGCCCGCCCGCTTCTCTGAGCCGGAGGCCTTCGGTGACGGTGGCACCTCGTTCTGGGTCGAGACGAACTTCCCCGCCCACCACGACGGGGACGACGCCGAGCCGTGCGCGCTCGGCCTCGCCTGGAACGGGCCCGTGACCGTCCACAAGGAGAACTTCCGCGGCTACCGCTCGACCTGGACCGTCGAAGACGACACCGATTCGGTCAACAACGCGCTCACGCCGGGGTGGGCCGCCTTCTCTCGTCCGGACGGATCAGGCCTTCTCGTCGCCTTCGACGAGGACGTCCTCGCGGCACCGGCCGCGCTCCCCTTCCGTCTGCGTCGGGGCGAGTTGCGCATCAATCCGTTCGGGGCCTACTGGGGCGAGTACCCCGACCTGCATCCCGAGTGGACGGGGGCGAGCGGCCTCGGCGCCCAGATCCTGCCCGCGGTCGCCGAACACCTGCACGCATCCGGCCCTGCCTTCGCCGGCGAGACGATCCGCATGCGCCTCGGCCTCGTCCCGTACCGGAGTGAGGATGGGACACCTCCTCCCGTGCCTGCGTTCGACCCGCCGGCCTGCGAACCCGACCCGTGAGTGCCGTCCCGAACCGGTTGACGGAACCCGCGATCGCGACGAGACTCGGGGGACGCTGTGGGTGGGGAGGCGACCACTTCCGGGGAGCTGCCGACCTTGATTCCACGAGGGGGAATTCCGGCAGGTGTGTCTGCACCGACGACACCTGTGGAGACACTCGGCGACATGGCCGCGCGTGTGGCGACACTGGCGAGCGCTACGCGCCGCCTCGACCGCGACGGCTACATGCGCGTCCCCTCGTTCTGCGCTGCGGACACCCTCGCCTCCCTGAGCGAAGCCGCCGCGGCCCACGTCCGCGCATCCGACCCGACGCCGCCCCAGACACGCGAACGAGCGGGGACCACCACACGCGTGCGCCGGTCCGAGACCCTCTCGCTTCTCTTCGGGATCCACCGCCTCCCCGCATACCGATCCCTGCTCGAGAGCCCGGCCTTGGTGGACCTCACGCGCTGCCTCCTCGGCGACGACGTCGACTGCTTCCTCTCCGTGTTCCGGGAGAGGGCACCCGGCAACATCGGCGAGGGCTGGCACCAGGACGGCTTCTGGTACCCGTCGACGACGGGGAACACCCTCGTCGCGTGGCTCGCCCTCTCGGACGTCATCGCTGCCCGCGGCGCGCTCAAGGTCGTGCCCGGCTCGCACGCGTGGGGTCTTCTCCCCCACCAGCCGGACATCCGCGAGGGAAGCGGGCGAGGCTGGATGCACATCCCTCACCCCCACGGTGACCCGGCACGGATCGAGCTCCGGGCCGGGGACCTCGTGCTCATGCAGGACGCGCTGGTCCACGCATCGGACCCGAACGCGTCGGCGTTGCCGGCCCGCGAGGCGCTCTTCTGCTTCGTGACAGCCGGCACCACCGTCGACTCCGAAGGCATCGATGCCGTAACCGACCGCATGCCCTGGCTGCGGGGAGGCAAGGCGAGACGCGGCCGGGCGCCACGACACTGAGTCCAGACAGGCCCGGGGTCGGGCTCGGCCGCCGGGGAACCTTCTCAGGCAGCCAGGCGACGCAGGTGCAGCGTGCCCCGCAACTGCAGAGCCCCGAGTGTGACGAGGGTGAGGGCCATCACCCAGAGGACCCCGATGTCGGCGAGGACGTCGACCCAGGAGGCGTCGTAGAACTCGAGAGCCGTGTAGGCGTCCATCGCCCACGCGGCGGGCGACACGTGACCGAGCACAGCGAGCGGAGCGGGCACGATCCTGAGGGGCCAGAAGGTCCCGCCCAGCATGCCGAGGATCACGGCGAGGAGGGGTCCGAGCGTGTAGGCCTGTCGCGTGCCCCGGAACAGGGTCCCGAACGCGACGCTCAGGCCCATCGCGACGCCGGCGAGGGCAACGGTGACGAGAGTGACGCCGAGCAGGTCCCCCCACTCGATCGAGAAGGCGAGGCTCGTCACCACGATCAGGAAGACGGCCTGCGCGAACGCGGCCTGCCACGAGCCGGCACCCACCTGGCCGAGGACGTCGCGGACGGCGGAAGGTGTTGCGAGGATGCGCGCGAGGAAGCCGCGCTCGCGCAACTCGACGAGAGTCGACGACAGGACGAGGCCTGTCACGATCGCGAATTGCACGGTCATCGCGGGAGCGGCGTAGCCGAGACCGACCTGGAGGCTGCTGAGCTGCGATCCTACGGCGACGACCGTGGGAAGCTCTGCCGCCGTCACAGGCGCACGGTCTGCGGCGAGACCGGCGTCGACGAGGGTGAGAGCGGGCACGGCGGACTCCCCCTCACCCGCGTACACCTTCACGTCGTCCCCCGGCCTCCAGACGTCCGGGAAGACGATCCCGACCGCCACCCTCCCGCGGAGGACCGCCCCCCGCAGGCTCGTATCGTCGTCGTAGCGACGCACGCGCAGGTCGGGGTCGGCCTCGATGGTGGCGATGGCTCTCTCGGTGTCCGCCGTGCCGGTGGAGTCGAGCACCCCGATCACGAATGTCGGATCGCCGTATCCGCCGAGTGCCACGCCGACGACCCCGATGAAGACCAAGGGCAGCAGGAAGTGGACGGCGACCACGAACCGGTTGCGCCGCAGCCTCGCCGCACCGACCACCCCGAAAGCCGCCCATACATGCCGGGCGGTCACTTGGCCGCTCCGTCACCGATCTCGAATGCCCGCCGGGCGGAGACGACCCCGAGCAGGATCCCCACGCACGCGACTGCCGACATGACGGCGAGCGGTTCGGCGATCGTCCCGAACGTGGATGCCTTACCGAGGGCCGCGAGGTTCGTGAACCCGAACAGGGCCTGTCCGTTCGGCGTGAATCGGGCGATGCGGTCGAAGACGTCGGGCAGCCCCTCCGGGGGGAAGAACTGCCCTCCGAGCACGGCGAGAAGGAACATCGATACCATCCCGATCAGCGCCCTGCGTTCGGGCCGGACGGGGACCGTCACGAGGATCGACGCCACCCCGAGGGCCGCCCCCACAGTTGCCAGGGCGAGGACGGCGACGAGAAGAGGTTGGCCCCAGTTCACGCCGAAGACGAGTCCACTCACCGCTATGAGCACTCCCACCTGGACGAGCCCGAGGGCGAACATGGCACCGTACTTGCCGGCGAGGATCTCATGGGGCCGCGACGGTGTCGCGGCGAGACGTGCCAGCATCCGACCCTCCTTCTCCTCTTGGAAGGAACGCACTGCACCCCAGATGAGGAACGTCAGGAACAGGATCGTCATCGAGATCGCGAAGTAGTCAAGAGGACGGATCTTCCCACCCGCGGAAACGAGCTGCACGTGCGAACCGGCGCGAGCAGCGTCTTCCGCCGAGAGGTAGGCGATCGCGCGTGCGACACGGGCGGGAACGGGCCGATAGCCGTTCACGATGACCGCCGGTGCCGGCCCCCCGACCACGACAGCCGCATCGACATGACCGGACTCGACCGCGGCACTCGCGGCTGCCCTGTCATTGAACGGGATCAGCTCGACAGGATCCTCGGCGTATCCGGGCACCACGACCCTCGCTGACAGCGTGTCGCCGGTGGCGGTGATTCCCAGCCTCATCGCGAAGGATTCCTCGCGGGAGAACGCTGCCGCGATGAGGACGGTGAGGACGACGGGCAGGACCAAGCCGACGAGCACGGCCGTCCTGTCTCGGAGGCGTTGCCGCAGGTCTTTTCGGAAGACAGCCGACGCGTGCCTCAATCCCGCAGCGCCTTTCCCGTGAGCTCGAGGAACACGTCCTCGAGACTCGGTGTGTCGAGATCGATCGAGCTCGGGGTGATCCCGGCATCCAGCAACTCCGCCACCACGGCGGCGATGTGCGGATCAGAGCCCTTCGAGCGCACACACACGGCACCGTCCCCGGTAGTCACCCCGCGCAGACCCTTGATGCCGGCAAGCACCTTGACGGCCTTCTCGTGCTCGGCCGGATCGGTGACACGGATGCGCAGCGAGGTTCCTCCCGCGAGCCTGGCAATCAGCTCGGCAGGCGCGCCCTCCTCGATGACACGGCCTGCGTCGATGATCCCGACCCGGTCGCAGAGCCGTTCGGCCTCCTCCATGTAGTGGGTCGTGTACAGGACCGCGACGCCTCCGTCCCGCCGTGCCTCGACGAGCTCGAATATCGCGTTGCGGCTCTGCGGGTCCACACCCACGCAGGGCTCGTCGAGGACGAGCAGCGCCGGATCGTGCATGAGGGCGACGGCGATGTTGAGCCTGCGCTGCATCCCCCCCGAGTACGTGTCGACGCGGTCGTCGGCGCGGTCGTGCAGGCCGACGTCGGCCAGGGCCCGGTCGACGGCTGCGCGAAGGCGCTTGCGGGGGACATCGTGCATTCGCCCCCAGAACTCGAGGTTCTCCCGCCCGGAGATGTCGTGATAGAGCGTGAGCCACTGCGTGACGAGGCCCAGTCTCGCCCGTGCCGCGGGACCCGAACGGATGTCGAGCCCGTCGACGTGCACGGTTCCGGAGTCGGGGCGCAGCACCCCCGCGATCATCGAGATGGTCGTCGTCTTGCCCGCCCCGTTCGGTCCCAGCAAGCCGACGACCTCACCCGCCTCCACGGCGATGTCGACCTCGTCGACGGCGCGCCGCGCGCCGAATGCCTTGACCAATCCCCGGGCTTCGAGCACCGCACCCATCGACATCCTCCGTCGCCGACGCAAAGCCTGCCCGCCCGCGACCGGGTGTGCAAGGCAGCACGGGAGATGTCCCCCGCACCCGAACATCCACGTGGCGCAGGGGAGAGTGACGGCTACGCTCGGGCGCCATGACAGCACCGTGGTGGAAGACCGCAGTCCTCTATCAGATCTATCCGAGGTCCTTCGCCGACTCCGACGGGGACGGAATCGGGGACCTGCCCGGTCTCACGGCGAAACTCCCCTACCTCGGACGCGGCGGGCTCGGTGTCGATGCCGTCTGGCTCTCCCCCATCTACCGGTCGACGAACTTCGACTTCGGCTACGACGTGAGCGACTTCTGCGACGTCGACCCCACGCTCGGGACGCTCGCCGACACCGATGCGCTCCTGGCCGAGGCACACAGCCACGGCATGCGTGTCGTGCTCGACTTCGTCCCGAACCACACCTCGACCGAGCACGCCTGGTTCCGGGAATCCCGGTCACGTCCCGACAGCCCGAAACGGGACTGGTACTTCTGGCGTGACCCCCGCCCGGACGGATCTCCCCCGAACAACTGGGGGTCGAGCTTCGGCGGCCCCGCATGGCGCTCGGATCCGGAGAACACGCAGATGTACCTGGCGTCGTTCACCCCCGAACAGGCCGACGTGAACTGGCGCGACCCGGGATTGCGGGAGGCGATGCTGGACTCGATGTCGTTCTGGCTCGATCGCGGTGTGTGGGGGTTCCGCCTCGACGTGGCCGACCGCCTCGCGAAGGATCCGGAGCTCGACGACAACCCGCTCGCCCCCGGCCGGGAGGCGCTCACCGACGTCATGCCGTGGCTCGCGCAGGAGCACGTGGGCGACCAGAACCATCCCGACCTGCCCCGCGTCCTCCGCGCGATCCGCGTGATGGCCGAGAGCCACTGCTCCGAACCGCTCCTTCTCGGCGAGATGTTCCCCGACTCGGACGCCGACGTCGCCCTCTACTACGGCACGCGCGACGAACCCGCCCTCCACCTCTCCTTCAACTTCAACAGGTCGCTCTGCGACATCCCGTGGGACGCAAGGGCGTTCCGCAACATCGTGGTGCGGATCGAGGACGTGCTGCCCGACTTCGCGTGGCCGTGCTGGGTCATGTCGAACCACGACAGGTCGCGTCACGCGACCCGTTTCGACAAGGAGGGAACGGCCCCCGCTCGGCCGAAGGCGGCAGCCACGATCCTCCTCACGCTGCGCGGCACTCCGGTCCTCTACTACGGCGAGGAGATCGGCATGCGAGACGTCGACATCCCCGCGGACAGGCAGCTCGACCCCGTCGGCAAGGCCTTTCCCGGCTTCGGACGCGATCCGGAACGGACTCCGATGCGCTGGTCGCCCGAGCCCGGCGTCGGCTTCACGACGGGAACTCCCTGGCTGCCCGACGGCGGCCTCGTCCCGGGCCTGGACGTACAGACCCAGGCGGACGATCCGGAGTCCACCCTGAACCACTACCGCCGCCTCATCCGGATCCGCAAGGAGCGGCCCTCGCTCCAGACCGGCACTTTCGAGGCAGTCGACGGGGACGACGGCGTGTTCGCCTACGTCCGCTCCCTCGGAAGTGAGTCGACGGCGATTGCCGTGAACATGGGCCCGGAACCGGCGCCGCCTCCCGCCCGCTTCGGCCGGGCAGACGTGCTCCTCGCCTCGCCCGGTGCCGCCTGCGACGTCCCCCTCGCCCCCGATGCCTACGTGATCGCCGACCTCTGACTCCGGCCCATTCCCGGGCGGCCGGCTCAGTCTCCGAGCTCGGGCCTGTTCCGGAAATGGTCGAGGGCCTCGGGATTCGCGAGGGCGTCCGTGTTGAGGACCTCGCGACCGTGGATCACGTCCCGCACGGTGAGCTCGGTGATCTTGCCGCTCTTGGTACGCGGGATGTCGGGCACGGCGAGCACGCGGGCCGGAACGTGCCGTGGCGTCGTCTCCTCCCGGATCCGAGCCTTGATCCGGGCGACGAGGGCGTCGTCCAACTCGATTCCCGGCGCGAGGCGCACGAAGAGCACGACGCGCGTGTCGGAACCCCACTCCTGGCCCACGACGATCGCCTCGAGCACCTCGTCGAACTGCTCGACCACGCGGTAGATCTCGGCCGTGCCTATGCGCACGCCACCCGGATTGAGGGTGGCGTCGGATCGGCCGTGGACCACGTAGCCGCCGTGCGCTGTCGCCGAGACGAAATCCCCGTGATTCCACACGCCCGGGAAGCGCTCGAAGTAGGCGCGCCGGTACCTCGAACCGTTGCCGTCGCCCCAGAAGCGCAGCGGCATCGACGGGAAGGGCCGCGTGCAGACGATCTCACCCTTCGTGCCGGTCGGTGCCTCACTTCCGTCCGCCTCGAACACACGGATGTCCATGCCGAGTGCCGCGCACTGGATCTCCCCCCGCCAGACAGGCGCCGTCGGGTTGCCGCCCACGAGAGTCCCGCACAGGTCGGTGCCACCCGAGATCGAGGCGAGATGCACATCCGCCTTCACACTCCCGTAGACGTAGTCGAAGCCCTCCGGCGCGAGTGGCGAGCCCGTCGAGAAGAGCGTGCGCACGCTCCCGAGGTCGTGCGTGCGGGCCGGTTCGAGGCCGGCCTTGGCGATGGCGTCGATCCACTTCGCGCTCGTCCCGAAGTGCGTCACACCCACCTCGTCGGCGAGATCGAAGAGCACGTGCGGATCCGGGTGGAAGGGGGAGCCGTCGTACAGAACGATCGTCGCGCCGGATGCGAGGGCGGATGTGAGCCAGTTCCACATCATCCATCCCGTCGTCGTGAAGTAGAACAGCCTGTCACCCGGCCGGATGTCGCCGTGGAGGCCGTGCTCCTTGAGGTGTTGGAGGAGGATGCCGCCCGCCCGGTGCACGATGCACTTGGGGATGCCGGTCGTGCCCGACGAGTAGAGGATCACGAGGGGATGGTCGAACGGGAGAGGTTCGAACTCGAGGTCGTCGTCTCCGTTGGCGATGAAGTCGTCCCAGAGGACTCCGTTGCGGAGGCGGCTCACGTCCGGTCTCGGATCTACATGGGGAACGACGACGGTACGCTCGACAGCGGGGATCCGCGCCTCGATCTCGCCGAGACGGCCGAGGCAGTCGTGCTCCTTCCCTCCGTACAGGTACGCGTCGACCCCGAAGAGGACGCGGGGTTCGATCTGGCCGAAGCGATCGACGACACCGCTCGTCCCGAAGTCCGGGGACGTGGAGGAGAAGGTGGCGCCGACGGCAGCGGCGGCGAGGAGGACGGCGACCGCCTCGGGTGAGTTCGGCATCCAGGCAGCGACGCGGTCTCCCGGCCCGATCCCGGCGGATACGAGGGCCCCGCGCAGGGCGGCGACGCGTCCGCGCAGCTCAGCCCAGCTCCACGTGCGCCTCAGTCCGTCCTCGCGTGCGAACACGACGGCCGCGCTTTCGTCCTCACGGCGCAGGAGGTTCTCGGCGAAGTTGAGGCGGGCGTCGGGGAAGAACCGGGCGCGCATCATGTCGGGAGCGGGCTCGTACACCGTCGCGCCGGGGTCGCCGCGCACCCCGCAGAAGCGCCAGACCTCCTCCCAGAAGCCGTCCGGATCCTCGACCGAGAGGGCGTGCAGGCCGGCGTAGTCGGACGGGTCGCGGCCGAGCCCGCGCGCGAAGGCGGTGAGGCGGGCGGTCTCGACGCGGGTGGCGTCCGGGGTCCAAAGCGGCGGCACGGGGGCTCAGTTCATCGACGGGTCGGGCGGATACGAGGCGACGAACCGGAGCGCGCCCCGCTGACGGGCGAGCACGTCGCTCCAGAGACGGCTCGGGTCGCGACTGAACGCGTCCTGGGCGAGGGCGTCGAGAACGTACCACCCGCCCACCTCGAGCTCCCCCTCGAGCTGACCCTCTGCCCATCCCGAGTAGCCCGCGAAGACACGAAGGTCATCACAGGTGTGAGCGACGTCGTCGACGTCGCCGTCGAGGTCCACCGTTCCGATACCGAGCTCGCGCAGCACCGGGTCCCACTGTGGCGTGTCCGCACCCCCGTCCGGGGGGCAGCGCGCCAGGCATATCGCCGTGGTCTGCTGGACGGGGCCACCCACGAAGACGATTCCGGGCTCCGTCGCGATCGCCTTCCAGTTCGGGAGAACTTCGGCCAGAGGCGTGTCCGACGGCCGGTTCAGGACCAGCCCGAGCGCGCCCTCGTCGTTGTGCTCGAGCATGAGCACGACCGTGCGATGGAAGTTCGGATCGCGCAGATCCGGGGTCGCAACGAGGAGTCTGCCTTTGAGGGAGTCCACAACTGCGCAATTCTGGCAGGTCGCGGTCTTCCCCACACCCTTCCACGGCACCCACGAGCAAACCTAGCCTTGCCTCCCGGACCGGCCGGCCGACCCGAGGAGGAGATGTGAAGCGGGCACCGTTCGTTCCCGAGAGTCCGATCCGGCGCTTCGCGGCAGAGCCTGTTCTCCTCTTCGGCGCCCAACGCGCCCTGCTCCTCCAACTCGCCCACGCCAAGGTCGCCGCCGGCGTCGCAGCCCACAGCGAGTTCCGGGAGAAGCCACTCTCCCGGTTGTGGGGAACCGCGGACAAGGTGGTGGAGATCGTGTGGGGCGGAGGCAGCGCACCGCACACGGCGTTCACCTCGATCATGGCTGTCCACGACCGCGTGCACGGCAGCCTGCCCGAGGCAGCCGGGGCCTGGCGGGCAGGTGATCCCTACAGCGCCCACGACACCGATCTCATGCGATGGGTCTGGGCGACGCTCGTCGAGACGACGGAGGTCATCACACGGCGGTACGTCCGCCCCTTCCGTGCTGACGAGGCCGAAGCCCTCTACGCGGACTGGTGCACGTTCGCGGAGTGGTTCGGCGTGCCGCCCCGCGATATCCCGCGTACGAGACCCGAGTTCGTCGACTACTACCAGAACACGCTCCACGGTCCCGAGATCGCGGTGAGCGCGACGGCCGTCGGTGTGTCGCGGGCCATCCTCGATCCGCCTCTGCCCCTCGTTCCCTCTCCCGTGAAACGCGTGGGCGCGATCGTCGCGGCCGGGCTTCTGCCTCCCCATGTCCGAGACGCATACGCCCTCGCGTGGAGTGACTCTGAGCGTCGGGTGTTCGGTCTCGTGGATCGCACCGTGCGCATCGCCTATCCCCACCTGCCTCGTGCGCGACGCGTGCTGCCGCGAAGCTACGTGGCGGCCAAGCGCGTCCTCTATGCCCCCCACGCCTCCGGCACGGCGGCCGGAGCGAATACTTGAGTTGCAGATCAAGCAGACGCTTGGTATACTTAGCAAATGCGACACGGAAGTCCCGTCGCACACCTCAGGCAACAGATGGAGAAACAGATGGGCGTCATGGAGACCACGAAGGACATCCAGAACCAGGTTCTCGAGACTGTCTCGGCGGCACAGGACACGGTCGTGGGAACGGTGAAGGATCTCACCGACAGGACTGGTGGACCCGTGGTAGACCTGTCGACGGTTCCGGGCCTCGACGAGGTACCGAGTGCTCGTGACGTCGTCGACAACGTCTTCGACTTCGCCGGCAAGGTCCTCGAGACGTCCCGCACGTTCGTCTCGGGCCTCGTCGACGCCACCGCGCCGCTCGTGCAGTGCGGAGCCGCGGACAAGCCCGCCGACAAGGCCAAGAAGCCGGCAAGCCCCAAGCCCAAGACCGCGCAGGGGAACCAGAACTGACCGAGGACGACTCCCGCGACGACGAACCGGCCGAAGGTGGCATGGCTGCCCTCGGCCGGTTCATTCGCGCGCAACGCAAGCTCGCGAACCTCTCCCTGCGCCAGCTCGCCGACCTCACCGACGTCTCCAACCCGTATCTGAGCCAGATCGAACGCGGCAGGCACGAGCCGTCCGTGCGCGTCATAAGCGCGATCGCCCGCGCTCTCAACCTCTCCGCCGAGACGCTTCTC
>JADZDR010000025.1 GCA_020850945.1 Acidimicrobiia bacterium
CCTCCCCACGGAGCGCACTTTTTCTGGGGCACCTCACCTGTTATGTTAGGGTCTCCTAACATTGAGTAGGAGGGTCCCGTATGATAATGAGTGTGACCGCGACACACGACCACGACGTCCCTGGCGCATCAAGACCTCAGGTCAGCATCGAGAAGGCACCCGGACACGTGGTTCTCGCCCGGCTCGGCAAGCGGGTCCTGCGTCCCGGCGGGGTCGAAGCGACGCGGCACATGCTCGACCGCCTCGGCATCGCGGCCCACGACGACCTCGTCGAGCTCGCCCCGGGCCGGGGCGCGACTGCCGAGCTCGCCCTCCGGGCAGGCCCGGCTTCCTACACGGGAGTGGAAGGCGACCCCACATGGGCGGAACACCTGCGCGTGACGCTCGGCGCAGGCGGCCTATGTGACGCCGTCGCCATCCAGGCAGGTGATGCCCGCCACACGGGGCTGCCCCCAGGTTGCGCTTCGGTCGTGTACGCAGAAGCCGTTCTCACGATGCTGAGCCATGTGCACAAGCAGACCGTCGTGGGCGAAGGCGTGCGTTTGCTCCGCGCCGGTGGACGCCTCGGCATCCACGAGCTCTGCCTCACGCCGAGCGACATCGCGGACGACGTCGCGGCGACGATCCGCCACGATCTGTCGCGTGCCATCCACGTCGGCGCACGCCCCCTCACAACGTCCGAATGGTGCCAGATCCTCGAAGATGCCGGCCTCGAGGTCACCGATGTGACGACGGTTCCGATGCACCTCCTCGAACCGCGCCGCATGCTCGCCGACGAAGGCGCGGCGGGCTTCGCCCGCGTCGTGCGAAACCTCGCCCGCGACAAGGCAGCGAGACGACGGGTCATGTCGATGCGCCGTGTGTTCCGCGCACACCGCGACCACCTCGCAGCCGTCACGATCGTGGCGCAACTCCCGGCAGGCCGATGAAACCGCTGGCAGCCCTGCGGCAGCGCGTGCGGAAGCGTCCACGTCTCGCCGCCCTCGTTTCGGGCTCGGCGGTCGTCCTGCTCGTCGCCGTGACCGTGGGCAGCGTGCTCTTCTGGCCGCGGGGGGCAACACCGATCACGGGCAAGGAGGCACTCGAGGAGTTCCGCAGCCTCACGGGCGAACGGGCAGGCGGCGGCCCACCCCCCACGAACCCGGTTCAGGGCAGCGGAGGAGTCGCAGGCCAGAGCACGGCCGGAGCCCCGACGAACGGCTCCGAACCCGCCAACGCGGCCCCCGATCCAGGCTCGGGAGCAGCGGCCGGTGGAGCGGCCACTCCCGCTGTGGCGTTCCTGCGACCACCTCGCGGCGTCTACACGTACGCCGCCGGCGGCCGCGAGATCGTCCACCTCGGACCGGCAAGCCAGACGCGGACTCTGGCCGACACGGTCACGGCGACCGTCCTGTGGACACCGGGGGAGGACTGCTGGGTCTTCAAGCACAACCTCTTCGCCGAGCACACGGAGGACACGACCTACTGTCCCGGCAGTGACGGGTCCCTGCGCATCACGAGTCACACGAAGCACCAGAAGCTCGGTGCCGTCACGGCCACAGCCCAGATGACGTGTGACGTCCCGCTGCTCGCCGCAAGTCCGGCACCAGGCCAATCCTGGGCGACATCGTGCGACATGGCCACGCAGACACCGATATTCACCGCCCGCTCCACGCACACGGGAGAGGTCACGGTCGTCGCGAGCGAGGAGATCGTCGTCGGTGGAGTCACCCTGCCCACGTGGCACGTCGCCATCCGCCGCGCAGTCGGGGGCGACATGAGCGGGCACTGGAACGAGGACATCTGGTTCTCGCGCGTCGACGGCATACCCGTCAGGATCACGCGGGACGCCGAGCTCGCCGGGCCGGCAACCTTCACGGAGTCGTCCTCCTTCGCCCTCCTCGACCCCAACCCTCGGACCTGACCTGCGACAGGACCGGTCACACGAGTGATCTGGGTACCTGAGCGGCGATATATCGCCGCTCAGGTACCCAGACCTGCGGAAATAGCAGTCAGAGCTCGCGGGTGCGGAACGACCACACGGCGACGGCGAAGAGGCCCACGATCCAGGCGACTGCCCACAGGACGAAGATCGCCGAGGCCGGATCCCGAGAGACGAACGGGAGCTGCACGTCCTCCAGGATCCCGAGGCGGTCGAGCACGGCGCGGGGCTGCAGGTTGTACGACGCAGCCCGCCAGAGGCCGTCGGTCGGCATCACGACACGCACCGCCTGGCCGATCCTCTCCATCGTCGCGTTCGCGGCGAGCTTGCCGATGAAGCCGATGAGACCGCCCACCCAGGCGACCCCGAAGAGCGAGAAGCCGATCATGCCCGAGGCCAGCGCCGGCATGCGTGTGCTGCACAGGACCCCGACCGTCACGAGCACCATGCACTCCGCCCAGACGAGGACGATGCCCTGAAGGGGACCGGCTGTCGAGAACCCGCCCAGACCCCGCACGACGAGGAGCATGCCGCCGACCATGACGGCGACGTACGCGAGCATGAGGGCGCCGATCCCGAGCCAGCGGCCAAGCAACCACTCGTGGCGTCGCACTGGACGTGCGAGCACGGCAAGGATCGTGCGCTGGTCGACTTCGGTCGACACGGTGCCCACGGACAGGAAGAGGGCGAGCACACCGGACACGAACTGCACGACGAGCAGTCCCATCGCAGTGAGGATGTTGAGGGGCATGAGGCGCATCTCGACGACATCGGCCCCCTCGAACGCGCCGCCGGACACGGCGTTGTCGAGCGACGCGAAGCCCAGGGCGAAGAGGGCGAGAAGGCACATGCCGACGATGCCCGCGGCGAGGACGACCTTGCGGGCGAGAGCCTCGCGGAGTGTGAAGCGGAAGATGACACGCATCGCTCTCACCGGTCCCCTCCCTGCACGAGCTGCACGAACAGGTCCTCGAGGGACCGCGATCCGGTCTCGAGGCGGAAGAGCCGCCTCCCGCACCCGATGATCGCCGCGGCCACGTCCGCGGCGACCGCCGGATCGGCGATCTCGAGGCGGATCGTCGTGTTCTCGACCGAAAGGGGCCGCCCGTAGGGCATGACGGCCTGCCAGAGGTGGTCGTCCACCCAGTCGACCGTCGCGCTGAGCTCGCAGACACCGCCCAGCAACTCGTCGAGCCTGCCCTGTGAGACGATACGACCCCGGTCCATGATCGCGACACGGTCGCACACACGCTCGATCTCGCTCAGGAGATGCGAGTTGAGCAGGACCGCCACCCCCTCGTGGCGGAGCTCTCGCACGAGGTCACGGACCTCCGTGCGGCCGACGGGATCCAGTGCGCTCGTCGGCTCGTCGAGGAGGACGACTCGGGGTGAAGCGACGAGTGCCTGAGCGATCCCGAGCCGCTGCGCCATTCCCTTGGAGTACGTGCCCACCTTGTCCCGCCCCCGCCCGCCGAGACCGACCCTCTCGAGGACGGACTCCGCCCGCGCCGTCCCCTCGTCGCCTGCCAGGCCGGCAAGGCGGGCGTGGAACACGAGAACCTCGTGACCGGTCATCCAACGGTGGAACGCGAAGCTCTCCGGTAGGTAGCCGACGAGCCTGTTCGCCTCGCGTGACCCGCACGGCATGCCGGCGAGCAACGCTGCGCCCCGCGTCGCCCGCGTGAGACCCACGAGGACCTTCATCGTCGTCGTCTTGCCGGCACCGTTCGGGCCGAGCAGCCCGAACACCTCGCCTGCGGGTATGTCGAACGAGACGTCCTGGACGGCTGTGCGGGGGCCGTACGTCTTGGCGAGCCCACGCACGCTGATCGCCGCGACCGGGGCCGTCTCTCCGGGGATGGGCATCGGTGTGGCCATGTGGCCGTCGAAGGTAGTGGGGTCGAAGTCGACGGAGGGAAGCGGCCGGTCAGGCGGCGCCGCCTCCCCCCAGGCGGAACCGATAGTGGCCGTCGACGCGCTGCACGCGGAATCCGATGCCTCGGTACATGGCACGCGCACCCGTGTTCGACTCGTCCACGTAGAGGATCCCCCGCCCGGTCGACTCGGCGAGGTGTCCGAGGCCGGCGAGGGTCATCGCCCGGCCGAGCCCGTGACCCTGGTGGCCCGGTGAGGTGCAGATGAGGTGGATCTCCCCCTCGGCCGGCTCGACGTCCGCGTGCACCTTCGTCCAGCAGAACGCGACGAGCTCGTCGCCCCGCCACGCCATGAGGAGGCCGGTCGGGTCGAACCAGGGCTCACGCATCCGTGCGCGGACGTCGGCCACGGTCATCGACCCCTGGTCGGGATGCGCGGCGAAAGCCGCTGCGTTCAGGCGCACGAGTGCCTCGACGTCTTCCCGGTCTGCAAACGTCCTGAGCTCGTAGCCGGAGGTGAGGGTGACGTCCCCCGGCGCGGGCAGGTCGATCCAGAGCTTGAAGAGGCGACGGTCGACGACGCCCTGCCACAGATCGCAGAAGAGATCGGAGGCGGTCCCCACACCTGTGACCCATGCACCGAGCTCGCTTGCCCCGCGTGCACGCGCTTCTCGGACGACGGCCTCACCGAGACGGCCACCGAGACCGAGGAGGCGCCGGTCCGGCGCCACGCACACGACGCCTCGCGGCTGTTCGCCCCACACGGCCCCGAAACCGTCGAGGCCGACCCGACCCCGCATCCCGAACAGCCTCACGTCAGGAGCCGGTGCACCCGTGTGGAACGGCGGGGAGTGCTGGAAGGGATCGGTCCCGTCGTGCTCGATGCACAGACGCCGCAGGGCCGCGACGTCGGACGGTGCGACCGGGTCTGTCTGCACGTCGGGTTGGTCGTTCACGCCACGTTCACAGGGGCCTCGAACTTGTAGCCGAGACCGCGGATGGTCCGGATGAGGCGGGGCGACTTCGCATCCTGCTCGACCTTGGCGCGGAGACGTCTGATGTGAACATCGAGGGTCTTGGTGTCACCGACGTAGTCGAGGCCCCACACGCGATCGAGGATCTGCTCGCGGGGCAGGACACGGCCGGCGTTCGCGACGAGGAGTTGGAGCAGCTCGAACTCCTTGAGGGTCATCTCGACCAACTCACCCCGGACCGTCACCTCGTGGCGCTCCGGGTCGACCACGACGTCACCGGCGCGCACGACCGCCGACGACTCGGAATCGCTCTCCCGTGGCGCGCGGCGCAGCGCCGCCCGCATCCGGGCGACGAGCTCACGCAGGGCGTAGGGCTTCGTGACGTAGTCGTCCGCCCCGACCTCGAGGCCGACGACAGCATCGACCTCCTCACCCTTGGCCGACACCATGATGATCGGGACGCGGGAGTGAAGGCGGAGCTCACGGCAGACGTCGATCCCGCTCAGGCGGGGCAGCATCACGTCGAGAAGGACGATGTCCGGATGGTGCAGGTCGAACTCGTCGAGGGCCTCCACGCCGTCATGGGCCACATGCACGCGGAAGCCCTCACGCTCGAGTGCGACCTCCAGCGCGTCCGTGAAGGACCGCTCGTCGTCCACGATCAGGACAGATGTCCGGTCGCTCAAACGGGGTTCTCCTCGTCGGCGGCCGAGCCGTCCGCCCCGCCGGCAACGGGGACGGGAGCGTGAGCGGAGTCGACGTCGTCGGGCCACACCCCGGCGAAGATGTCGTCGAAACCCGTGACACGCGTGCTCACGTCGCTGTCCGTATCGAAGGCGTCTCCGGCTCCCGGCCTGTCCGGGCTCGAAGGCAGACGGATCGCGAACGTGGATCCCTCGTCCGGCACGCTCTCGACGTCGATCTTGCCCCCGTGGTTCGCGACGGCATGGCGCACGATCGCAAGCCCGAGACCCGTCCCGCCGGTGTCGCGGGACCTCGCCCGATCGACCCGGTAGAACCGCTCGAAGATGCGGTCGACCTCCTGGCGGGGGATGCCGATCCCGTGGTCCTGCACCTCGATCGCCACATCACCGGCGGCATCGCGGGCACGCACCTCCACATGCGCATTCGTCTCGGAGTACTTCACCGCATTCTCGAGGAGGTTGTAGACGGCACTCGTGAGCTGGCGTCTGTCACAGACGAGGCGGAGGCCAGGGGCCACGTCCGTGCGGATGTCGACACGCCTTTCGACCTCCCCGGCCCGGACTCGCTCGACGGCGTCGGCGACGATGAGGTCCACGGATGTCGACTCGCGCACGGGGGAGCCCTCCGTCTCGAGCCGGCTCAGCGCGAGGAGATCGTCGATGATGCGCACGAGGCGACTCGACTCGTGGACGAGGCGGTCGCTGAGGCGCCGCACTATCTCCGGGTCGTCGAGGGCGTCGCGGAGGGTCTCGGCGAGCAGGCCGAGGGCCGAGACCGGTGTCTTGAGCTCGTGGCTGATGTTGGCGACGAAGTCACGCCGCACAGCATCCACGCGGCGGGCCTCCGTCCGGTCGAGGACGAAGCACACGGCCCCGATGTACTTCTCGCCGTTGTCGAGGGGCGCGGCCGTGAGCTCGAGCGTGCACGACGGTGGGCCGACGAGCTCGAGCTCGTCGGAGAGGGCAGCGGATGCGTCGAGCGTCCTCTGCATGAGGCTGCGGATGCGGTTGTCGACGATCGCGTCCACGTGCCGGCCGCCGAGCCAGCGCCGCGCAGCCTGGTTCGCGTAGACGATGTGTCCCGCGTCGTCGGTCACGACGAATCCCTCGCGGAGGAGCTTGAGCGCCTCGAGGAGGCGACGCTGTTCGACGGTGCGGTTCGTGTCGCGCAGGGCCGCCATGTCGACAGCACGCTCGAGGCGGGTCAGGGCACGTTCGAAGCCGGGTGCATTCTCGATCGCGCTGATCTTCTCCGGATCCTCGAGTCTCCCCACGAGCGCGGCGATGCGGCGCCGACTGCTGCGTCCCCGCAGCCACAGGCGGAGGCACGCCACGACTGCCACGAGTGCCACGACCGACACACCTACGAGCGCTGTCTCCGTCCCGTTCATGGTCTGATCTCTCCCACAAGTCCCTCCGGTTCGCCGCTCACGAGGTAGCGGATCCTCTGCGTGATGCTCACGGCGTGATCGCTGATGCGTTCGAGTGCCTGCCCCGCGATCACACACCTGATCGCGATCTCGCCCGTGCGGGGACCCTCGAGCTCCTCGACCGTGTCGAGGAAGTCGGCGAAGATCCCGTCCACTTCGACGTCCATCTCCTCGATCTTCATCCACGCCTTGTCGTCACGTTCCGACCAGGCCTGGCCGGAGGCCCGCAGCGCCCGCAGGGCAGCCTCACCCAGACGTTCGAGGTGAGGCCGGAACTCGTCTGCGTGCACCATCCAAGTCTTGTCGAAGACCTGCTTGCAGACGCGCAATGCGAGGTCCCCACAGCGTTCGAGGTCGTTCGAGATGCGCAGCACGCTCAGCAGGTAGCGCAGGTCCGACGCGACAGGCTGGTTGCGGGCGATCGTGAGGATCACGGCCTCCTCGGTGCTCACGACGAGTTGGTCGATGAGATCGTCGTGACTGATCGTCTCGGACGCGAGCCGCTCGTCACCCTGGGCGAGGGCGGTCACGGCCCGCTGGAGGGCGTGTTCGACCTCACCGAAGAGAAGTTCGATGCGCCTTTCGGTGATCTCGAGCTCTTCCTGGAACTCACTCGTCATCCGAACCTCCCCGTTATGTACTGCTCGGTCCGCTCGTCGCCAGGATTCGTGAAGATCTTGTCCGTGGCGTCGAACTCGACGAGCGTCCCGGTCCGCCTGTCCGACTGCGAGTCGACCTCGGTCGTGAAGAAGGCCGCCATGTCCGAGACCCGCGCCGCCTGCTGCATGTTGTGGGTGACGATCACGATCGTGAACCTGCCGACGAGATCCCGCATGAGATCCTCGATCTTCGTCGTCGCGATCGGATCGAGGGCCGAGCACGGCTCGTCCATGAGGATGACTTCGGGTGCCACGGCGATCGTACGGGCGATGCAGAGGCGTTGCTGCTGGCCGCCCGAGAGGGCGAGGGCGGATTGCTTCAACTGCGTCTTGACCTCGTCCCACAGCGCGGCGTGCCTCAGCGCCTCCTCGACGCGGTTGTCGAGGTCGTCTCTCATCCCGTGCAGACGCAGCCCGTAGGCGACGTTGTCGTATATCGACTTCGGGAACGGATTCGCCTTCTGGAAGACCATGCCGATCTGGCGTCGTACCTCGACCGGGTCGACGTCGGGGTGGTAGAGGTCGACACCCTCGTAGAGAACCTCACCTTCGACGCGGGCGCCGGCGATGAGGTCGTTCATGCGGTTGAAGCAGCGGAGGAACGTCGTCTTGCCGCACCCGCTCGGTCCGATGAGGGACGTGATCCGGTTGCGGGGAACGCCCATCGATACGCCTCGCAGCGCACACCAGCCGCTGTAGGACACGCTCAGATCCCGGCACCGCAGGACGGCGTCCGCAGCGTGCTCCGTCTGGTCCTCCACGTGCCCTCCGGCCTCACGGCCGGTCTGGACGCCGGCCATCTCCTCCAAGGCGTGCAACTTGGTTCCCTTCTCGCTGTCATCGGCAGCCATCAGGCCCGCCTCTTCTCGTAATGATTGCGCAGGAGGATCGCTCCTGTGTTGGTTATGAGGAGCACACCGAGGAGGACGACGATCGCGGCTGCCGTGAGCTCGCGGAACTCCGCCTGCGGCTGGCGCACCCACGTGTAGATGAGGACGGGGAGCGCCGTGAAGGTACCGTCGAGCGTGTCCCAGAAGCCGTCCGTCGCGCTCGACCTGAAGAAGCCCATGGCGGCACCCACGAGGATGAGCGGAGCGGCCTCGCCGATCGCGCGGGAAATGGAGAGGATCGTCCCCGTGAGGACACCCGGCGCCGCATACGGGAGGACGAGCGTGCGGATCACCTCCCAGCGCGTCGCGCCGAGGCCGAAGCCGCCTTCACGGATGGCACGGGGCACCGCCCGCAGCGACTCGGATGTCGTGATGACGACGATCGGCATGACGAGCACGGCGAGCGTGAGACCGGCCGCGATCATGGTCCTGCCGCCGGTGAACGTCTCGAGGGCGCCGACGAAGATCGCGAACCCGAGGATGCCGTACACGACCGACGGCACACCGGCGAGGTTGCGGACGTTCACGGAGACGAATCGCATGAGGCGGCTGTCGGCCGCGTACTCCTCGATGAAGAGCGCGGCAGCGACTCCGAGTGGGAACGCGACCAGGATCACGGTGACGGTGATGGCGATCGATCCGACGATGCCCTGCCACACACCGGCGCGAGACGGCACTGACGAGTTGCCACTCGTGAGGACGTCGGTACCCCGGTCGGCGAACACCGGCAGCGCCGTACGCAACACGTCGAAGATGAGGGCGAAGAGGATCAGCAGGGCTAGGAGAAGGCAGAGGAGGAGCAGGACCTGGAAGACGGCGCCTTTGACGTCCCGGACACCCCGGCGCGTGATCGCGGCTCGCACCGCATCGTCGACGGAGACCTCCGGTGTGCGAACAGTCGACGTCATCGTCACCTCAATACCGGTGCCTGACACGGCGTACGAACCTCTCACCGAGCACGTTGAGCGCGAACGTGAGGAGGAACAGGACGAGACCGAGGAAGAAGAGGCTCTGGAAGGCTTCCGTGTCCCCCTTCACGTTGTCGGAGCCCGTGACGAGAGAGATCATGGCAGCCGTCATCGTCTGCCCGTTCTGGGTGATGTCCCACGTCCGCAAGGCGCCCCCGCTCGCCCCCATCGCGATCGCCACGACCATCGTCTCGCCCAACGCGCGCGAGAAGGCGATGATGAAGGACGCGACGATGCCCGAGACGGCGGCGGGGACGACGACTCGCACGGTCGTCGAGATCTTTCTCGCCCCGAGGCCGATCGACGCGTCCCGGAGCGGCGCCGGAACGGCAGCGAGGGCGTCCTCGGAGATGGACGCGACGATCGGGACGATGAGGATGCCGACGCCGATACCGGCGGCGGCGATGTTGAGCGGGTTGGCGTCCGGCCACATGCGCTGCACGACCTGGGGTGTGATCAGGGTGAGGGCGAAGTAGCCGAGGACGACACTCGGGATTCCGGCCAGGATCTCGAGAATCGGTTTGAGAGTGCGCCGCGCCCGCGGGCTCGCGTACTCGGACAGGTACAGGGCGGCGCCAAGGCCGAGCGGCGCCGCGATCAGCATCGCGATCGCCGTGACGAGAAGTGTCCCGATGAGGAGCGTGAGGATGTCGAAGTCGCCGCGTCGTGGATACCAACCATCCGCCCACAGCGACGACAGATCGACACGCAGGAGGAACTGCGCCGCCTCGGTGAAGAGCACGGCAACGATCAGCGTGCTGATCAGGACCGTGAAGGCCGCTGCCGCGAGAAGGACGAAACGTACGACCCGCTCGACGTGGCTGCGGCGGCGGCCGATCCGGAGGTCCGTGGGCTTCAGTGGAGATGAGGTGGTTGCCATGCACTCACCGGTGTTGGGGGATCGAACCCGAGGCAAGCGAGGCCCATGCCGCAAGGGTACTCAGGCGCAATGGGTGTTCCGCATCAGGCAGCTCGGGCATCCTGCCATGCCTTTCGTGTTGCGGCGACGTCGGCGTCGGGGAGACGCACGTAGCCGACCTCCTCGACACTGGCGAGGCCGTCGTCGGACAGGTAGAAGTCGACGAAGTCCGCCACGGCGGGGTTTTCCTGCGCTCGCCGGTTGTTCACGTAGATGTAGAGGCGGCGGGAGATCGGGTAGGTGCCGTCGCCCACTGTCGCGTCGCTCGGTACGACGCAGCCCTCGCCGCCATCGACTGCGAGCGCCTCGAGCTCGTCGGAGTTCTCGGTGACGAAGGCGAAGCCGACCCAACCGAGCGAGCCGGGGGCACCCCGCACTCCTTCGATGATGACGTTGTCGTTGGGTGACGACGTGTAGTCCCGACGCGTGACAGCCTCCTGACCCCTCGCCTCGGCAATCTCCTTGATCACGATCTCGACGAACGAGTCGTAGGTACCCGACTCCTCGCCCGGTGCCGTCACGACGAGATCGATCCGCGGGAACGGCTGTTGCGACTCCCCGGACGAGCCCCCCAACTCCTCCGCGAGCGCGTCGGCATCGCTCCACTCCGCGAAGCCCTCCGATTCGGGACCGAGGAGGGCGTAGAGGTCGCCGAAGGAAACGCAGGACACGTCCGTGTTCTCGGGGGACGTGACCACGGAGAGTCCGTCGATCGCGACCTCGAGCTCCGTGTAGTCGATCCCGTTCGCCTCGCATTCCGCCTTCTCGGCGTCCTCGATCGGGCGGGATGCGTCGCTGATGTCGGTCTCCCCGGCGCAGAAGCGCGCAAATCCGTCTCCGGTCCCGGGACCGTCGACCGAGACGGCGACACCCTCGCGCTCATGGAACTTCTCGGCATTGAGCGAAGAGATCGGTTCGACGGTCGACGAGCCCGAGATGACGATCCCGTCATCGGCAACCGTGTCGCCGCCCCCACCGGAAGTGCATGCAGCAAGGGTGAGGCCGACCGCCACAGCCAAGGCGGAGATCTCGAGCACACGGCCCTTGGCCAGGATCAAAGCCCTACTCCCAGTCCTGGAACTCGACGACCCGGAGGTCGGATCGACAGGCACTTTACGGGCCGCGCGTGACTGCGGCGTGTGGCCCGGGTGAACTCGGGGTGAACAGACGCAGAAATCCCCGCCCGCTGATTCGAGGGGATCAGACCCGATCCCGCACCGTGCCGGGAGGGCTCACCTCGTCCGGGCCGACGATCACGACGCGGTGCTGCGTGACCTTCTCGAGCAGGTCCGCCTTGCGCCGCCCCCCCCAGAGGTCGAGTCCCGGATCGCCCGACGTCGACACGGTGCGGATCAGGATCAGATCGGCGTCGATCCTCACGTCGAGCCCGAGGACGTTGCCGTGCCTGCTGCTGTCGAGTCCGTCGGCAATGCGGAGTACGGCGACGAGCGGCCGGAGGACGGCCCTTTCGTCCGGGCCGAGGGCGCGGAGCTCGGGATCGTCCTCATCGGGTTCACCACGACGGTGATAGCGCACGAGGGCCGTGAGGAGCGCGCGTTGGTCGGGCTCGAACCCGGCGAGTTCCGCGTGGCGCAGGATGTAGGACCCGTGACGGTGGTGACCGCGACGTGCGACGACGTTGCCGACGTCGTGGATCATGGCAGCGTGCCCGAGAAGCTCCCGGTGTTCCGAACCCAGCCCGAGGAGCTCGTGCAGTTCGTCGAAGAGAGCCAGCGTGAGGCGTGCGGTCTGGCGGCCGTGCAACTCGTCGAACCTGTGGCGTGCCCCGAGGTCACTGATCGCCCGCGCGCGGATGCGTTTGGGGTCCCGCGCCGAGAACACGGGATGCGCGACCTGACGCAGGAGGATCCCCTCGCGCAGGCCCCAGTCCGTGAAGACCATCTCGTCGAGACCGCACTCGTCGAGGATCGCGAGGACGAGGACGGCGGCGGCGGGCATGAGATCCGACCGCTTCGGCTCGATCCCGGGAATCTTCGCCCGGGCCGCGCCGTCGGACTTCAGAAGGTCCTTGCACAGGTCTCGCATCGCGGCCGCATCGAGACGGTACCCGGTGAGGCCCGTCGCGGTGTCGGAGTAGTCATCCATGTGCTGGGCCATGCGGGCAAACGAGAGGAGCGTCCCCGACGAGCCCACGGCGAAGTCGTAGCCGTGCAGGCGCGCCTCCTCGACGGCGGGCGCCAAGGTCGCACGGATGTGCGCGTCGAGCGCGCGTCTCTCCTTGCCACGGAGGGGATCGGAGGTGACGAACGTGGCGGTGAGGCGGCCTACACCGAGGCGGAGGGACGTGGCCCAGTCGAGCGATGCCTGACTGCCGACCGCCAGCTCCACGGACCCGCCACCAACGTCCACGGCCACGGCACGCTGCCCGTCGAAGTCGACCGACGCCTGCACGGCCTCGAACACGAGCTGTGCCTCGCGCTCGCCCGAGATGACCTCGATCTCTACACCCGTCTCCTCGCGGGCGGTCTCGACGAAGTCGCTGCCGTCCTCGGCCTCCCGTATCGCCGCGGTCGCGCACGCCTCGACCTCGTCCACACCCTGGGCGCGCGCGACGTCGGTGAGGCGGACGATCGCCTCGATCGCGCGGTGGGTCGCCTCGGGGCCGATACGGCCGGTGGCCGCCACCACGTCGCCGAGGCGCAGCATCTCCTTCTCGCGCGTGATGGTGCGCAGGGCGCCTGCCTCGCCTGCCTCGGCAACGACCACGTGGAAGGAGTTGGTACCCAGGTCGAGGGCACCGAGGCGTCTCGACCGCCCGTTCACGTGACCTTCAGGTACGTGGAGATCGTGCCGGCCGCGCCCGCTCGTGCTCCCGGTCTCCGCGCTCCTCGCGGTCCTCGGGGAGGTTGACACCGACCCACTCGATCGTGATGCCGTTGCGCTCGGCGTCTCGCTGCACGCGGTCCCGGTTGCGGCGGAACTGCGGATCTCCCGGAGGGAGGAGACCGATGACGGAGTTGGCCCGGTGCACGAGCTCGGTGATGGACTCGCGGTCGCCCTCGACGAGCTCGTACCTCCAGTGGGGGATCACGGGTCCGGTGTAGGCGATGCGCACCGTGCCGGCGTACTCGATTTCCTCTTCTACGAATTCGTCAACCATGGGACTCCGGATCTCGAGGCGAGTGGGCGCGTACGCCGTGTCCGCGTGCACGTGGAGACGATCGTAGCGGGGCTGCCGCGTCAGTCCTCCGATGCCGCCCCGGCCGACTCGGCCTTCGTCTTGGCGTCGTCCGCCTTCTTGTCGGGCTTGGTGTCGTCCTCGGAGTCGTCGTCCTCGCCGTGCACCACACCCTGCTTGAACTCCTTGCTCGCCTGCCCGAGAGAGCGGGCGAGCTTGGGCAGGCGGGTCGAGCCGAAGAGGAGGAGGACGACGATGAGGATGAGGATGAGCTCCCAGCCTCCGAGCTGGTTTATGAATGCAAGAGCCATTTCGGTCTCCGTCGCCGGCGGGCTCGGCAATCTGGATCCGCCGAGGGGACGCGCCGCCGGTCCCACAACTCTATGCGGCCGCCACGCCCACCTCTACATCGCGTGCGTCCTGCGCGGCGGTACCGTGGTGCCATGACCCTCGTCGAATACGTGGCCAACGTGTCCGAAGGGCGGCGTCGCCACGAGGTCGACGTGCTCGCGGATGCGGCATGCGCGGATGGTGCCCACCTCTTGGACACGCACAGCGACGCCGACCACAACCGGAGTGTGCTCACGGTCGCATGTACGTCGGCGGCGGCGGCGGCCGAATCGGCGCAGGCACTCGCCACCGCGTGCCTCGAGCGGCTCGACATGCACTCGCACACGGGGGTGCATCCCCGCCTCGGCGCCCTCGACGTGTGCCCGTTCGTCCAGCTCGACCCCCCGGCGGGTGTGGACGCTGTCGATGCCGCGACGCGGGCTGCGGCAGGCATCTCGTCCCTCGGCATTCCCGTGTTCCTCTACGGCGAGGTGAGTCCGGCGGCACACACCCTGCCCGAGATCCGTCGCGACGCGTTCGCCGGCCTCACCCCCGATCTCCCCCCGCTTGTGCCACACGCGACGGCGGGGGCGACTGTCGTAGGGGTGCGGGGGCTTCTCGTGGCGTACAACGTGATCGTGCGAACGGACGACAGGGGCGCGGCCGCGCAGATCGCCCGCGCGCTGCGCGAGACCGAAGGGGGACCACCCGGGGTACGGGCACTCGCCCTCTGGCTGCCGGGCCGGCAGCGCATGCAGATCTCCATGAACCTCACGCGCCCGGGGGAATGCGGGATCGGCACGGCATGGCGGGCCGTCATGCACGAAGCCGGCTTGCGCGGCGTCGGGGTGGACGGAGCCGAGCTCGTCGGTCTCGTCCCCCGTGCCGCTCTCGCGGACGCCGACGACGTGATCCTCTCACGATCGGGGATAGAACCCGGGAACGTCCTCGAATCGGCTCTCACGGCCGCCGGGCTCTGGCCGGACGGTCGCACGATCGCCCTCTGACCGGTCGAGAGGCACGAGGCGCGTCATGGGCGCCCCGACCGGGACGCCCATGACGCGAAGCGGGATGCTTTGAGAACTTCTCGAGGGCGCGTCACGCCCTCAAACGGCAACCCTCCTGCCTGCCTCGGCCGCCTTCACCTGTCGGGCCGCAGCCCGCGCGCGCCGCAGCCGGCGCCGCTCACGCTCGGATGTGCCACCCCAGATGCCGAACTTCTCGCCGTTGTCCAAGGCGTACTCGAGACAGTTCTCGCGAACCTGGCACGCCGTGCAGATGGACTTGGCTTCCTTGGTGGAGGCACCCCTTTCCGGGAAGAAGATGTCGGGGTCGACGCCCACGCAGTTGGCATCGACCTGCCAGGACAGGTCACGGATGTCGTCGGGGTCGGTGTCGGCAGTTCCGGCCCTCTTGCCCGCGCCCTCACCAGCCCCATCTCGGGTGCCCCGCGAGGGCACCTCCGAGGTGCGCATAGACATCGTGCGCATGAACTCCACCTTTCGTCGCGCCTGGCGCAGTTAACACCTGCACCGTGAATCAGCCTTGAAGTTGCCCGCCATACGTCCATCACACGATCCATCACACGATGCGCCACTCGACTCGTCGTACTGTGGATCGCCCGCCGGACCCCCGATGACTCGCAATTTACATGAATGGAATTACGTGAGTGTCATTTAAGCGCGGATTACGCCTCCCTGCAAGGGGGTATTCGCCGGATTTGCCGCTGAATGAACCCTTGTCCCTGCGCGCTCGGTGCACCTTAGGACACGCAGCGCAGCCTGTCTCGTGGGTATGTTGGGGATTTCGAGGGGATTTCTCCCCACGGCCTGTGGACAACTCCACGTCATCTGTGGACAGATACCCGATTCCTGTGTACGGGCACTCTGGGCGGGGAGGGACGGCCACAACTCCGACACGGAGTGGTGGCCGCGACCCCGCGTCTGTCCACAGGCACTGTCCACCGCTGTGGAGAAACCGACATCCCGGCCTTCAGGAAACGCGCTTCTCGACGCGATGTTCGAGGAAATCGACGAGGACGTAGGTCCCGAGGTTCTCGGGGGTCGTGAAGAACGCCCGCCCCGAGTTCATCTGCGTCATCTTCTCGACGAAGCGGCGCAGCGCGGGTGACGCGTCGAGCATGAACGTGTTGATCCTGATCCCCTCCCGTGTGCAGCGCACGACTTCGCGCAAGGTCTCCTCGATCGTCCGCGGGGCGGGCGGATAGCTGAAGACGGGGACGCCGTCCTCGATGTGCGCCGTGGGCTCGCCGTCGGTGATCATGACGATCTGGCGTGTCGTGGCGTGCTCGCGGGCGAGCATCTCACGCGCGAGCACGAAGGCGTGCTGCATGTTCGTCCCGTACACGAAGTCGTAGCTCGCCTTGGGCAGATCCTGGGGGCGGATCTCCCTCGCCACCTCGCTGAAGCCGACGATGCCGAGGTAGTCACGGGGGAATCGGGCAGAGATCAGGGCATGCAGGGCGACTGCGACCTTCTTGGCGGCAAGGAAGTTGTCACGCATCGGCATGGACAGCGAGAGATCGAGCATCAGGACCGTGGACGTGCGTGTGAGGCGTTCGGTCTCCTCGATCTCGAAGTCCTCGGGCAGGACTCGGACCGGGGTGCCGGGGCCCGAACGCGTGATCGCATTGCGGATCGTGCGGCCGACGTCGAGGAGGAAAGGATCCCCGAAGACGTAGGGGCGCGTCTGGTAGGTCGGTTCGCCGAGCGCACCGCGCTTGGCCATCTCGTGCTCGCCCAACCGGTCGAGAGCGAGCCCGCGGAACAGCTCACCCAGGGTCTTCTGGCCGATCTTGCGCATCCCCCGCGGCGTCAACTCGAGCCTGCCCTCCCTGTTCTCGATGAGGCCCGCATCCTCGAGGCGCTGCGTGATCTGTTGCAGGCGGCGCAGCGACCGGGCCGCATCCTCGCCCACGAGGTCCCTCACCTCGTCGGGATCTATCTCGGCGAGCATGGCCGGACTCGTCGCCTGGCTCATGAAGCCGTCGAGATCGTCCATGCGCCCGAGGACGTCCATGAGGCTCATCCCCCCGGACATGTCGAGCGGATCGCTCCCCGTGAAGTCGAACCCCTGATCCCAGGGCAGGGAGGGGAACGCGTCGGCGAGGAGCCGGCCGAGCTCATCGGCCTGCCAGCGCAGGTCCATGTCCTCCATCATCGAGTCGAGCACCGACTGCAGCTCTGCCCGCTGTTCCTCCGACATCGAGGCGAGGAGTTGCGCCGTTGCGAGCATGCGCCGCGCGATCTGCTCGAGGAGCTCGTCGAGGTTCTGCGGGTTCTCGGGGAAGAAGTCGCCGTATTGGTCCATGAACGCGTCGAAGTCCGGCTCGCGGCCCTCCGCCCGCTCGCGCAGCATGCGGTTGAGCTCGGCCATCATGTCCTTCATGCGCTGCATCTGCTCCGGCGACATGTCCCGCAGACCCTGCGTGAGCTGGGAGCTGAAGCGCTCCATCATCTGCCGGCGCAGGTCGTCCATGAGCTCCTCGAACTTGCGAGCTGCCTCCGCGTCACGGAAGTCGTAGTCCCGCAGCTCCCTGATCCGGGCTCCCGCGTCGTCCGGTAGGCGGTGGAGGCGCTCCATGCGCTCGAGCGACTCGGATCGGCTCCGCTCGTCCTCCCGACCCTCCGCCACGCGCGCGTCCCCCTCGAGGGTTCCCTCCTCGGTGCGGACGACGTCGTCGAGACGCTCCTGGATGTCTTCGAGTACGCCGGACGGGTCGTACTGGGAGAGGAGCTCGCGCCGTCGCTCGCGCAGGCTTTCGATCATCTCCCGCAGGCCCTGGACGTCGTCGCCCATCCCCTGCTGGAGGAGCCGCCTCAGCGCCGCGCTCAAGTCCCCGTGCGTGATGAGGTCGTCGGCCATCTCGCCGAGCACGTCGTCCGCATCGAGATCGACGACCTGTGTGCCGTCCCACGCCGAATAGCGGAACCGCTTCCTCATCGTCCCCGACGCTCCTTGCTCGCCTGCATTACCCCCGGCCCGGCCCCGTCAGCGCGCGCTGTAGGCCACGCGGCCGTCGACCTCGTCCTTGTTGAGGCGCTTCGAGAGATGCAGCCCCTCGAGTACGAGCTCGAGGGCGCCGACGACACCTCCGGGAGATTCACCGCCTATGCGGACGAGGGCGTGCGTGAGGTCGTCGAGGCCGTCGATCTGGCGCAACACGTCGCGGGCGGGCGTCTCGGCATCGACCTCGACGCTGAGACCGTCGTCGAACGCGGCGAGGAGCGGCCGCACGTCCTCGGCCTTCACGTTGTCCCGGTACACCTGCAGGATCGCCTTCGAGAAGATCCGGCCGAGGACCTCGCCCTCACGGCCTTCGTCTATCGACTCGATCTCCACCTTGCCCGCCGTCGACGTGACGAGGGCGTCGAGGTCCGAGAGGCGAGGCACGACCTCCTCCTCCCCGTTGCGCAGCGACCTGCGCACTGCGGCGGCGACGAGCGTCTCGGTGTTGCAGATGGTCATGCGCACCGAGACCCCCGATCGCTGGTTCACGTTCGGGTTCTGGCGGGCGAGCTGGCTGATCTCGGCCACGAGCTCCTTGAGGAACGCGGGGACGTGCACGGGCCGGCCGTCGGTCTCCGGAGGCCTGCGCTCGGCCTCCACGATCTCGACCTCGAGTGCCGTCTCGAGCGGGTAGTGCGTCCTGATCTGGGATCCGAACCGATCCTTGAGGGGAGTGATGATCCGACCCCTGTTCGTGTAGTCCTCCGGGTTGGCGGACGCGA
>JADZDR010000026.1 GCA_020850945.1 Acidimicrobiia bacterium
AGAACAGGACGCGGTGTTGGGATTCCGCGGGTACGGCGAAGTACGTGAAGATGAGCGCGAATATGAAGATGTTGTCGACGGAGAGGCTCTTCTCGATCAGGTAGCCCGCGTAGTACTCGCCCGCGTGTTGAGGTCCGGACGTCGCCCAGATGATGAGGCCGAAAGCGAGACCAAGGCTGATCCAGACGACGCTCCAGATCGCGGCCTCCCGCATGCTGACCGCGTGCGCATCGCGGTGGAACACGACGAGGTCGAGGAGAAGCACGGCGATGATGAACGCGAGGACCGCAGCCCAGGCCCACGGTGCAACTTCCAAGAGACATCTCCAGCGTCACGGCATCACGACTGAAGGTCTCTCCCGCCCCTCGGGGCCTGCGGTACCGGGCTTGCGCCGTGATGACGGCACCGCTGCACGGGGATACTCCCCTTCGACTGCCCCGACTATAGGGGCTCATCCGAGTCAGGTGCGCCGACCGGCCGAGGAACAGCCGAGGAATGGGCGTGTCGAGCGGCGAGCTCGGCGAGGAGGCGGATCTCGGACTCGATCAGTCTGGCCCAGTCACCGAGGTGGAGGGACTCGTCCTCGCCGTGGATGCGGCTCCCGGGATCAGCCGGGCCGATGAGCAGCGCCGGGATCCCACCGAACGCTGTCGCGAACGGTTCGACGAAGGGGATGGAGCCCCCAACACCCATGTGAACGGGGGCGTGGCCGAAACTCGCAGTCAGGGCGGCCTCGACGGCGTCGAACGCGGGACCTTCGGGTTCGCACACCCACGCGGGCACGGCCTCGTCGACGGCGAACTCGACGTCCAAACCCCACGGAACAGCGTCACGCAGGTGCTCCCCGACAAGTCCGAGACAACGGAATGGGTCCTGTCCGGGGGCGAAACGGAAGCTGAGCCGGGCGGACGCCTCGGCGAGGATCTGGTTGGAGGAACCCGCGATCGGATGCGCATCGAATCCCACGACGGCGACGGCCGGACGGAACCACAGCTTCTCCGGAGTCGAACGAAGCGGATCTCCGGTGAGGACAACCCCGGGCAGGAGGCCCCACTCGCGTCTCAGCAGCGAATCGGCATCCGGTAACGCGTCGAGGCGTGCGATCTCCTCGGGCGTGAGCGCGCGGACGTCGTCGTCGAAGCCGGGCACGGCGATGTCCCCGTTCGTGTCGACGAGGGACGCCAGCGCACGTGCCAGCGCCATGACGGGATCTGGGACCGGTCCACCCGCCAAGCCCGAGTGGAGGGGAGACTGCATGCCGCGCACGCGGACGAATGCAGAGCCGACACCGCGGAGGGCACACGTCACACCCGGCACGCCGACCGACCAGTTGCCGGCATCGGCGAGGACGAGGACATCGCTGTCGAGCTCCGCCGCATGTGCTTCGAGGAATCGGTGGAGGTTGGGCGAGCCGATCTCCTCCTCGCCCTCGACGAGCACACGGACGTTCACAGGAAGACGGCCGGTTGCGTCGAGCCACGACCCGACGCAGGCGGCGTGGGCGACGGCACCCGCCTTGTCATCGGCCGCACCCCGCCCGTAGAGCCGGCCGTCGCGCTCCACGGGCACGAAGGGATCGGATGTCCAGCGATCGACGTGCCCTGGAGGTTGAACGTCGTGATGGGCATAGAGGAGGACGTTGGGTGCATCGCTCGCGTGCATCCACTCACCCACGACGTTGGGATGTGAACCGTCGATACCGAGGAGACGAACGTTCTCGAGTCCGGCTACTTCCAGGATGGCTGCGGTCTCCTCAGCCGCCCGGGTCACCTCTACGGGGTCGAAGCCGGGGGCACTCACACTCGGGATGCGTACGAGGCCCTCCAGTTGGGTACGGAAGGTGGCCTGTCTCGCCCGTGCCAATGCGACTGCAGTTTCCAGGGATGACATCCCGTCATTCTGCCTCCCCGCTCGCAAGAGAGAGGTCGAGAAGCAGGCGGCCAGTCGCGCGGAGCTCCTCCTTCGGCTCGAGGTCGGTGAGACCGAGGGTCACGCGATCGAACACGACTATCTGGTCGACGGGAGCGAGGCGCAGCAGGCTCCGCGTGAAGCGGATCGGGGAACCGGCAGGTGACGAGGCGTCTAGGAGGCCCGTGACGAGCATGTCGTGGTCTCCGTAGCGGGCAGCCCGCACCATCACGTCGCACGGGTCGCCCGTGCGGTACTCGAAGTGCGAGAGGATCCCCTCCTGCTCTATGAAGCGGCGGGCTTCATCCATGGCCGTGGTCGGGTGACGCTGTGTCCGGAGGGTGGCGGGGTCGAATGCAGGATCTTCGTTCTTGAGGGATTCGACGATGCGCCGCTGCGCAGAGTCACGACGCCGTTCGACCGTCGAGATCTGCAGGGAGGCCACACTCGTGCGGGCAAGGTGAGCGGCGACGAGCGCCGCGAAACCCGACGCCGGTGTCGCGTCGGCACCGACGAGGACCTCGTGGTAGGGCTCAGGTCGTGTGTCGTCCCTGTGCCGGGCGACGACGAGCCCGAAGAGCGCCCCCGTTTCCCGGGCACACACCGCGCGGGCGGCGTCCACGGCCTGATCCAGGACGTTCTCGGGGGCGAAGTGGTAGTCGGCGAGGACGACGTAGGTGGCGCCACACTCGACGGCAGTGTCGAAGACGACCCGTTCATCGACGCGATGCGCGCGTTCGAAGACGATGTGGTCGTTGCCCTCGATCCACGGCGGGAGATCGGGTGGCGCGGATCGCGTCGTGAGAGCGAGGGTGGGACCGCCGAGAAGTCGCGCCATGCAGAGCGCATACGTGTCCGCAGGCGTACCTCGGTCGCCAACGACGGTGATTGGTGTGTTCACGGGGAGATCTGTCCGTTTCCGTGTGTCATCGGGCGTCAGAGGTCCCACTCGGTAGTACTCGGCACGACGAATCGTCCACCCCACAGGAAATATGAGCTCTACGCGCAGATCGCGCGGCACCATGACAGTCTGGTGTCGCGTCTCCGCGAGGTCGCCGCCGGGGTTCCGCCATAATCCCCTTCCCGCGATGGAGCTCCACGCACACGGTAGTCGCTTCTGCACGCACCGGAGGCCCTGCGGTGGGACAGGCCTTCCATCCGTATCCTCGGGCAGTGCATGTCCTCGGTTTCGACTCTGTATCCAAGGCCTACGACCGTCTGCTCTTCTCCGACGTGAGTCTCGGCGTGACCACAGCGGACAGGATCGGCGTCGTCGGCCCGAACGGCTCGGGCAAGTCCACCCTCCTGCGGATCGCCGCCGGGATCGAGGTACCCGACGCGGGGCGCGTCATCGTGACTTCCGGTGTACGCATCGGCTATCTCCCGCAAACCCCGACAGAGCCGCTCGAGACATCAGCACGTGACGCCGTCGCCGGTGGCGGCGTCGACACCGGCCTCGACTCACACGAAGTCGAGGCGGTCCTCGATCAGCTCGCCGTACGCGAGATCGATGTCCCGCTGGGACAGCTCTCCGTCGGCATGCGCCGGCGTGTGTCCCTAGCCCGCATTCTGATCCGCGACACGGACCTCCTCGTTCTCGACGAACCCACGAACCATCTCGATGCCGACACGGTCGAATGGCTCGAGGCGCGACTCGAACGCCGTACGGGCGCTCTGATCGTCGTCACGCACGACAGGTACTTCCTCGAGCACCTCACCACGCGCATGTTCGACATCGAGGGAGAGCGCATCCACAAGTGCAGCGGCACCTACGCGGATGTGCTCGAGGCGAGAGCACAGCGGGCGTCACAAGCTGCTCGCAGGGAGGAGAGACGACAGAACCTGCTCCGCAAGGAGATCGCCTGGTTGCGACGGGGGGCCAAGGCCCGCACGTCCAAGCCCAAGTTCCGGCTCGAACAGGCAGGCGCGCTTGCCGAGACAGCCCCGGCGGCGACAGCCACACCGCTGGCACTCGGCACAGGACGCACTCGCCTCGGCAAGAAGGGAATCCGTCTCGAGCGTGTCGGCATGCGCTACGGAGACCACGTGGTCTTGCGCGACGTCGATCTCGAGATCGGCGGCGGCGACCGGATCGGGATCGTGGGACCCAACGGAACCGGCAAGACGACCCTTCTGCGAATCCTCGCCGGCGAGATCGAGCCGGACGAGGGGAAGATCACGCGCGGCAAGACCGTTGTCGCGGGACACTTCCGCCAGGACGAGATCGCTCCCGAGGTGGACGCGCGCGTGATCGACGCGGTGACCGACGTGGCGGAGTGGCTGCCTCTCGAAGACGGTACGCGGGTGTCAGCGTCTCGCATGGCGGAGCGCTTCATGTTCGGGTCCGAGATGCAGCAGCGACGCGTCTCTGTGCTGTCCGGAGGGGAACGCCGCCGGCTCGCCCTCCTGCAGTTGCTGGTGCGAGGCCCGAACATCCTCCTCCTCGACGAGCCCACGAACGACCTCGACCTCGACACCCTCGCCGCCCTCGAGGACCACCTCGACGCGCACACGGGCGGCCTCGTCGTGGCAAGCCATGACAGGTACCTCCTCGACCGCCTCGTCGACCACCTCTACGCCATCGAGCCCGACGGCAGGCTGCGACGCTATCCCGGCGAGTGGGACAGCTACCGCGCCGCCCGTCGGGAGGAGGCGCAGGCCGTACGACGCGCGTCACGTGCCGCTCCGTCTCCGTCCCGCACACCACGGCCCGTGGCCAAGCTCTCCTACAAGGACCTGCGGGAGCTGGAACAGCTCGAGGTGGACGTGCCCGAGCTCGCGGTCGCCAAGACCCGACTCGTCGACGAGATAGCCGTGGCTGCGGCGGCGGGAGAAGGGTCCCGGCTCGCAACCCTGTCGGCGAGGCTGCGCAAGGTCGAGGAGGAGCTCGAGTCGGCCGAAGCGCGCTGGCTCGAGCTCGTGTGCCTGCAGGACACCCTGCGGGACGAGTCGAGGTGAGTCGCGGCGAGACTGGCTTCAGGGGAGGAGGACCCCCGGGTTGAGGAGGCCGCCGGGGTCGAGGGCGTGCTTGATGCGGCGCATCGCCTCGATGTTCGCCCGTGAGCGCGTGAGGGACAGCCAGCGGCGTTTCGCAATGCCGATGCCGTGCTCGGCCGAGATGCTCCCACCGTGCGTGTGAACGAGTCGAAAGACAGCCTCCTCCATGCGATCGTCGTCGGGAGCGAGGCCGAGGACGTTCACATGAAGGTTGCCGTCGCCTGCGTGCCCGAACAGGACGATGCGGGCCGACGGGGCGACATCCGTGACCTCGCAGCGCAGCTCGTCCTCGAAACGCCCGATAGCCCTGATCGGAACGGTTACGTCGAACTTGTGTGGGATGCCGAGAGCGGAGATCGCACCCGGCACCCCCTCACGCCACTGCCAGAGGCGGGCGATGTCGGGTGACTCGGACGCGACCGCGCTGTCGGCACATCCGGTGACGGCGGAGAGCTCGTCGAGGAACGCTTCCGCACAGCCGACGCCCCCGGCCGCCTCGATCAGGAGATAGGTCGTGTGGTACCGCGGGAACGGCGGCGCGATCCCTCGATGTGACGCCACGATCTCGAGGCAGGTGTCGTCGAGGATCTCGATGGCGGACAGATGGCGGAAGCGTCGTAGATGTGAGACCGCCTCGATCGCTTCTTCGGTCGCAGCGAACGCGAGGAGTGCTGCCGCCCGTTCGGGATCAGCCTGAACGAGCTGCAGGTGAGCCCGCGTGATGACGCCCAGCGTTCCCTCGCTCCCCACGAGGAGCGACGAGATGTCGTAGCCCGTGTTGTCCTTGGGCAGGCCCGGGACGCGGCCCAGTGTCGACGCGTCGGCCGACACTGCCTCGACCGCAATCGTCTGCCGGCGCATGTTGCCGTGTCTGACGAAGTGGATCCCACCCGCATTCGTGGCCAGCATGCCCCCGACCGTGGCCGTGTCGCGGGCGGCGAAGTCGACTCCGAAGCCGAGGCCGGCCGCACGGGCGCTGCCCTGCAACGACGCGAGTGTGGCACCGGCCTCGGCGACGACCGACATGTCGACCGGGTCCACGTCCCAGATCCGGTCCATGCGTCGCAAGCTCAGGACGACTTGACCGGCGCATGGCACCCCGCCCCCGACGAGACCGGTGTTGCCGCCTTGGGGCACGAGCGAGACGCCGGCTTCGCCGCAGACACGCACTACGGCGGTGACCTCGTCGCGGTCACGCGGCAACACGACCACGGCAGCCTCACCGCGCCACCGACCCGTCCAGTCGACCTCGTATCCGGACTTGAGGTCCGGTTCCGTGAGCACGTGGCTCGGTCCGACGACGTCTGCGAGGCGGTCCGGGAGGCTGCGTCGTGTCACCGTCGGGCAAGCTTACGTAACCTTCCGGTCCGACGTGGGCGTACTCAACCACGACAGACGTGGGTGGATACGCCCACGTGGCTCTTCGACTCCACGTGGGTTCGGCCGCCCCCACGTAACCGCGATGTAGCCACCTCGTAGTCGTCTGGCCCGAAGATCGCGGTGCGTGTAGGGGCCACTCGACGAGCCCCCGTCAACCGAGGAGGCGAGCAATGCGCGGGAAGCTCACCCGCTGGGGCGTCGGCGGCATCGGCATCGTAGTGCTACTCGTGCTGGTCATCGGGGGTGCGCAACCCCCTGCAGAGGCAGCCGGGCTGGCGTTCGCGTGCGAGACCTCCGACGATCCAGTCACCGAGGTCGAGGTGAACGACGACCCGGGCGTGGCCGGAACCCATCTGCTCGTGAAGGCGACCACACAGGGTGGGACAGTGACGGACGAGGTGATCGACACCGCCGATCCGGACTTCGCCCTCGAGATGCTGACCCTGCTCGTACAGGCGACGTGGCCCCAGGGCTACGTCCGCAGCATGGACGTCGACGGCGACGGCGCCAACGACTACGCGTATTCGATCAAGACGGGCCGGGACATCGCCCCCCTCAACGCCGACGCCGTCTGGGATGACCAGTTCGGACTGCCGCACACGATCCCCAACACGCCACTCCGTACCTACGGATCGCTCACCCTGCGGGCCTTTCGCATCGTCGGCAATGCGGGCGGCTTCGCCGATCCGGATGTACCACCCGTGACATTCGAGTTTGCCGTCGTCCTCGACCTCATCGACGACAACGGTGCGAACGTGGGGACGAAGAACGTCACCGTCACCTTCGACCAGAAGGATTCCGCAGTGCCGCTGGGCGAGTCGGGCGTCGACCTGTTCCTGGGAGGCGACCCCGCCACGAACCGTCTCGCCGTGGTCGTGCGGGAGGAGCACACGTACTACTCCGGTACGACCGAAGTGACGTCCGACGAGATCGGCGATCCGCCCGCTGCCCTGCAGGTCGCGGTGAGGGACATGACTCCACAGGGGCCCGGCGACGCCCTCTTCGACGGCACACTCGGCTGGTCTGCAGCACCCGCCCAGTTCGCCTTCGGCATCCTCACCGACTGCACGGCCGCCATACCCAGCAACGAGATGGCCTGGGACTGGACATCGAACCGGGCAGGAGCGCCGCCCAAGACCGCGCCGGCCCCGAACCTCGACCTGGACCTCACCGTGGGTGAAGGTGAGGGTGTCTCCTACGAGACGGCCGGCAACGAGACCAAGGTGCTGCCGACGGTGGGTATCGCGGGAACCGTCGCGACGATCCCCGAGTGGCTCGCGATCGAGCTCGGGAAGGAACGCCTGCGGGTCACGCACACCAAACGCCCGATCGGCCAGGATCCCCCGCAGCCCTCCGATCCGAAACCGGATCTGACGATCGACGCCTTCGTTCTCGGCGGCAAGGACGAGGATCCCGCCACCGACGACGAACCGATCGTCGTGGCGGGAGAGCTCACGCAACTTCCGCCCTTCACGGTCGCCGACCTCGTCCTCGTCGACGAGGGCGGAATCGAAGGTGCCGACGTGCGTTTCTGCGATGGGACGTGGGGGAGCCCCGAGTGCACGGCCACTCTCGGCGCGCCCACGAACGTGCGCCTGGACGTGGGGAACGTCCCGGACGGACTTGCCCACACGCTGCCTGCCCTCCCCGCACAGGCTCCATATGTGTATTACGCCTCCCGTGACACGGGCTCGTGGGGCATGTCCGACGGGAGCAACGCACCGCCGACGCTTGCACGTGAGGACACGTGGCGTTTCGCGGCCTCGGCTCCGGGCGTGACCCACGTGGACGTCGACGTACCCGCGAACGCCGGTGTCACAGCCGATGCCGAGACGGCCGGGGCACCGGACGTGCGCGTCCTCTTCGACATCGACTCGCGCGTCACGACCGTCCAGCCCGGGATCCCCAAACCCGTCTCGGTCACCAAAGGACAGGCGATGGCCGTGAGCGCCACCGCTGTCCCGCTCCCGTCACACATGCGTGTGGAGTACCTGCCGACGAAGTGGGTGCCGCTCGACCTCGCCCTCGACTTCTTCGGCACGGCGACACGTGTCGAGAACGCCCGCTTCCGCTACGCCGGGGACACGGAGAGCGACGAGCTCGAGATCGAAGGCGCGGGCAGCATGGGTGAGGCTGCCGGGAGCACACCGTCGAAGCTGCGCATCCGCTACCAGAAGCCGGGGCGGCCCTACTCGTGTCCGAACCAGACCCCCCCACTCTGCCGGGATCCGTACACGCACATCGACTGGACTTCGAACAAGGAGACGAAGGTCCACGTGGGCATCGTCGCGTCGACTCAGGAGGACCGAGCCGCCGACCGGCGCATGCGCGTCTTCGGTGAGGCGACGTTCGCACCGCTGGTTCGCGTGGACATCCTTGCACCACCCTCCGGGCTCGCCCGTCTGCGCGTGCAACGGCCAGGCTGCCCCCTCGATGCGCCCACCTGCATCATCCCCTACCCCCCGTCGGTGGCCCCCGTAGTCCGCGATCTGCGGGCCAAGGTCATCCGAGAGGTCGAACCCGACCTGCCCGCCCCGGGTGAGCCGTGCGACGCCGCCTGCCAGATCCTGAAGCTCCTGGCCGATCCGGCGACCGAGCCCTCACTCCCCGCCCTGCAGTACGGGCAGCCGTACCCGTCGTTCAACGACAGCAGTCGCAACGTGCGATTCGTGATGCGGGACGACGACCTCTGGGGCGGCGAGGTCGCGCTCGGCCAGATCAGGAAGGTCGACGTCGAACGAAGCCTCGACCAGGGGTCGACCCGCGGCTGCATCACCGGGATCGCCGAGCCGGTGTCTCTGGGCGTCGGTCTCTTCCTCAACATGCACGAGGAAGACGAACCGGTGGCGCCCGTGTACGTCGACGGTGAGATCGGGCAGATCCCCCAGACCGTGGCCTTCCGCCTCAACCCGAACGCCCCGGCGGGAACCCCTCTCGTCGTCTTCTCCTCTGTCACCTGTGACACGACGACTGTGCCGACGACGGCGACACAGACCACGGGGCTCGCCCTGCGCGCGGTCGTGCGACTCGGCCCGCCGGATGTACAGCTCGAGATGGGACAGGGTGGGACGGACTCACTGCGGCTCACACGCCCCGAGCCGGGCTGGCCACGGGGCGGCCGCGTGAACGTCCTCGTCGCGCCGACGGGTACGGCTGTCGACGCCAACATCGAGACGCTCCTCCCGGATCGTTTCGTCATGCTCGCTCCCGACATCAAGACGTGCGGGGCGACCCTCGAGGACCCGAGATGCAAGACGTCGCTTCTGCCGGTCACCGGTGTCGACGACCTCGTCGAGGTGAAGGCCGGCTACCGTACGACCCTCCGCCACATCGGCTCCCTCGACGCCCAGGTCAGATTCCGCACGCGTCTCGCCGACACGCGGGTCGACGGCGACAACACGTGCCACGACGGTGTGTGCGACATGGACGTCTTCGCCCACGCAGATCGTGTCGTCGGGTTGCTGGATGCCCGTTTCAAGCTCCAGCAGAACCGCCGCGTCCCCATGATCCACATGGACGCCAAGCTCGACGGGCTCCTGTCGGACACCGGGAACGAGATGGGCACCGTGAGCGTGAACGTGATCGACGATGCCGCACCTGCGTGCTACGGCAATCGGGGAGCGGACGGCTGCGACACGACGTCCGGAGTGCCTGTCACGCCCGTACACACGTGGAACCAGTCGATCATCCTGCGCGACGTCGGTGTGGACCTCGCCGTCGCCTTCGACTTCCAGGGCGTCGAGGGTGAGGGAGTCGACGCCAACATCGAGGGGTGCACTGTCGTGGACCACGAGTTCAGAGGTGACCTCGGCCTCGGCTACGCACATGCGGAGATCGACATGCTGCCGGGAAAGAACCCGCGGGAGCGGGCGAAATCGCTGAAGTTGGTCGCCCGCCTCGATCCCCTCACCCGTGTCAGGGCCGAGCTCTCCTCCGACAAGCCCGTGGACGGCCAGGTGTGGGCGAAGCTGAAGAACCTCGGGCTCTCTATCGATCCGCCGCCGTTGGTCGACTGGGGTGCCGAGAACGTGGAGTTGGACGCCTGCATGGATGCCGATGTCCCCCTGAAGATCCAGTTCTGGCGCACGACGCGCCTCACGATGTCGCTCGACAAGCTGTACGGCAAGCTCGCCGTGAACCCGGTCGATGTGGCGCAACGAGGCGCGAGTGCGTCGTTGAGGGTGGGTGAGCGCATCGGCAGCGCCTTTGTCGACGGTGTGTACTGGGCCCGCAACTACCTCGATCTGAAGATCGACGGGGTCCTGTCCCTGTTCGAGGGCATGATCGAACCCTTCGAACGCAACCGCACGAACGAGATCATGTCCGTCGACTTCCTCGGGATCCCCTACTGGAATGTGTCCCCCTGGCTCACGAGGACCACGCCGGACTACTGGCGCTACTACTCCACCAACTGGATCTCGACGAGCACCACCCCCCTGTACAGCTGGCCGAACAGCGACCCGCCTTGCTGTTCCCGGGCTGGAACCGTCTCGTTCCAGATCGACCCGATCTTCAACGCGGACCAGCGTCAGGAGCTGCTCGACTACTGGATCAACGTGATCGGCGACATCCTCGGCACCCACCCGGGCTTCTTCCTGTACCACGCTCTGTGGGACCTCGGCTCACAGGCAACGGTCGACTCACCCGTCGTCGGGACGTTCACCAGCACCGCGCCAAGTGCCGTTGGGAGCATCACGTGGAATCTCTCAACACCTGCCCGCACCCCGGCCGAGCTCGACGCCTTCGGCAAGACCTCGCCGGTGATCGCCACCGGTCCGGATGGGACCACCTACCGCCTCCTCTTCGGGATGCACTGGCCGCGCCGGATCGTCGACGAGGACCAGCTCAACTCACCGTGGCCCAACGCCGTGTACGACTTCGACGACGACTTGGTCGACCAGTGCAAGGACGTGCTCGAGCTCTGGGACGGCTCCACTGCCGACGACCCGTTCTACGGCGGTCCACATGCCGAGGTATGCAAGAGCTTGCGGCCGATCCTCTCACTCGAGGCCCGCTACGCCAACGGCGAACGACGCTGGGTCAAGACCCTCGTCGACACCGCGGATCCCGGGGCCAACCTCCGGCCCACGAACTCGGGCGAGCTCGCCGGCTGCGGGATCGCCTGGACCTGCAAGCTCAAGGGCACGGTCGAGTTCCTTCCGGGCGGACATCTCGATCTGCGCTTCCGTGTGCAGCGACCCCAGACCGACGCAGAGGGCAACGGAAACGAGTGGATTCCCTACTTGCAGCCCTTCTGCCCGACCGACCCGGACCTGACCTACTACACCTTCTACCGTTTCACGTTCGAACCGTCCGGCCGAGGAGGCCAGACCCGCTTCGACGTCGACTCGCTCGATCCCACCCACACCGCCCACAGCATCGGCGGGGTCGCCGGCCAGCCGATTGCGCTGACGCAGGGCACTTACGGCACCGAATGGTGGAACGTCGGTTTCGGAGGGCTCGACTTCACGAACGGGTGTGACTCCGTCACCGCCAACCCGACCCGCAAGGTCTGGTACTTCGGCGACGGCTCGTACCAGGACGTCACGGGTGACGTGGCGGACCCCAACGACGGCACCGTGGGGATCGCCCCGCCCACTGACCACGTGTACGACGCACCCGGCACATACCCGGCGATGCTCGTCTACTACAGGCGTGACACGTCGCAGCTCACGCGTGGGCTCACCTCCGACTGGATCCCGTTCCGCTGGATCCCGGTCGATGTGAATGTGACTGCACCACCCTGATCCCCGGTGGGCAGCGTGAGAGCACCCGGCCGCCCGCGTAGCCGGGTGTTCCCACGCGTGCCTGGCTACGCTTGCGGCTGTGGAGGACTTCGAGACGCTCATCTCCACCGGCGACTTCGCGCAAGCCGCGGCGCTCCTGGAACGGAAAGCCACCTGGTTGCTCGGGCACGGGCAGCTCGTGGAGCTCCGTGTCGCCGTGGCGTCACTGCCCCGCCGGCACCGGTCGTTGCTCCTGCGGGTCGCGGACGCGGACGCCGCGGCACGAACTCACACTATCGACCTCGCGGCGTTCGACGCCCTCGTCGACGAGGCCGCCCACCAGGACGACGAGCTCGGCCGCGACCTGCACGCACTCGCCTGTGCTACGAAAGCCCAGTACCTCTTGTGGAGGGGGGACCCGCAGTGCGCCGCAGTCGCGGTGCCGGCGCTGGCAGCACTTCCTCCCCCCGAGGACCTGACATCTCCCCTCGGGCTCGTGGCCCGCGCTCGCCTCAACGTCGTGGTGGCAGTCGCCGAGGTCATGCTCGACGCAAGCGGGAACCGTGGCGACATCGAAGCTCGCCTCGACACGATCGTCGCGGACTTCAACCGGGCGGGATACGCCGAGGAGGGTCTCGCCTGGCTCGTGTGTGTGCACACCCTGCTCGCCGGCCACACGTGGGAACGCCTCCCCGAGACAGCCGAGCTCGTGTCAGCGGCCGCGCAGCGTCTCGCTGCGCGGGGGTCGGGGTACTTCCCGCTTGCATGTGTCGGAGAGGCGATGCTCTGGTTCCTGTCCGGAGACGTGTGGCGCAGCTTCCGCGCCCTCGAAGCTGCCGAGGCCGGCGCCACGTCACTTCCGATGGTGGAGGGCGGTGTCCGCTACGTCCGGCTCGTGGCCCGGCTCTTGCGGGAGGGGCCGAGTGGAGCCGTGGACGACGCGATCGACGACCTCGTGTCTGGTCTCGACAAGCATGCACCCGAATTGGCGAACTCGGCGCTGTCGACTTTCGCACACCTCCATGCCGACGTCGGAGACATGCCCCGTGCCGCGCGGCTCGACGCCTGGTCTCGGCATCAGCCGCAACCCCAGCCGGATGACCCAGTCGGACTGCGGGTTCTCGACGGCCGCCTGCAGGCTGCCGGAGGCGACCCCGTCGGGGGACTGGAGACGGTGAAGGCCGCAGCTCGCGCACTCGGGTCGAGCCGCGCGGCACACTGCCAGCTTGCCCGGGCTGCACGGACGTTCGACCTCATCGGGGAGCCCGCCATGGCAGAGGAGCTTCGCACGGCCGCCGCATCCGCACTCGGCGCGCCCCAGACGCTCTGGGAGATGCTCCTCGTGCGAAAGCCACCGGGTCCGGAGGATCCTGGCTCTCCCGCTCGGGAGGTCATGGTGCGAGCGCTCGCCCCCGACATCACCGTGGACGTGGACGGCCGCTCGGTCCCGCTCGGAAACCTCCACGCCCGGATCGTGGGCTCCCTTGTCGCCGCCGACCGGCCCCTTTCGGCCGAGGAGCTGATCGACCGCGTGTGGGGTGAGGACGCGACCACCACCGTCCGCAAGCGGCTCGGGGTTGCCCTGCACCGGCTTCGTGCAGTCGTCGACGCCGAGATCGTCATTCGTGACCCGAAGGGCGTGCGGCTTGCGAGCGCATCGGAGGGTGTGACGAGTGACGTGGCGGCCCTCCTCGCCGCGGATCCTGCCGAACTTGTGAGTGCGACTGAGGCGGTGCGCGGCTACGAGGACGACTTCGCCGTACGTCAGCTCGCATACGACGACTGGGCGATCGAGACGCGGCGCTGGCTGAGGGCGCGGTGGGTGCACCTCGCGACACGGGTCCTACGGAGGGCACTGGAAACCGATCCGCACGAGGTCCTGGACATCGCACTGCAGGCGCACCGTTTCGCAGCGGACGAGCCGGAGCTGGCCGTCGCCGCCGCCGACGTCCTCGACGCCACGAGCCGCCCGGGCGAGGCGTCCGCCATCCGGGCCGCAGCCACGGCCACGTGGACGGATTGAACTCCCCGGCTCTCCGGTCCGACGTGGGCGTACTCAACCACAACTGTCGTGGGTGTATACGCCCACGTAGCTTTCCGGTCCGACGTGGGCGTACTCAACCACAACTGTCGTGGGTGTATACGCCCACGTAGCTTTCTGACCCGACGAGGAGCGGGAAGGCGGGTGTCAGCGCGAGAGGAGGTCGCGGGCGATGTGTTGCACCTGCATCTCGTCGGTACCACCGTAGATCTGGAGGATCTTGGAGTCGCGGGCGAGCTGCTCCACCTGATACTCGGCCATGTAGCCGTTGCCGCCGAAGAGCTGGACGGCCTCCATGGCGACCTCGACGGCCGCCTGGGCCGAGTAGAGCTTCATTGCGGAGGCCTCACCGAGGGACAGGTCGCGTCCGTCCATCGCCATCTCGATGTAGCGGAAGACGAGGTTCTCGACGTTGAGGCGGGCGACCTCCATCTTCGCGAGCTTGAGCTGGATGAGCTGGTACTCGCCGATGGGGCGACCCCACGCCTTGCGCTCCTTGGCGTACTCGAGGGACTTCTGGAGGCACTGCTCGATGATGCCGAGCGCCATCGCCGCGACACCGGACCGCTCCATCGTGAACGTCGACTTCGCACCCTCCTTCTGGGCGGCACGCGTCTGAGTGAGGGAGGTTTCACCGCCGAGGAGGCGGTCGACGCCACAGCGCACGTCGTTGAGGAACAGCTCACCTGTCGGGGAGGAGTGGAGCCCCATCTTCGCCATCGGCTTGGACTGCTCGAGCCCCGGCATCCCACTGTCGAGCACGAACGTGACGACACGGCGCTCGTCGGGCGGGTTTCCCTCGTCGAGCTTGCAGATGAAGACGATCGTGTCGGCGTACGGCCCGTTCGTGATGAACGTCTTGTTGCCGTTGAGGACGAACTCGTCGCCGTCGCGTCGCGCCGTCGCCTTCATGGCGCCGAAGGCGTCGGACCCGGAGTCCGGCTCCGTGATCGCCCACGCCCCGACCTTCTCGAGCGTGAGGATCTCCTCGGCCCAACGCTTCTTCTGCTCGAGTGTCCCCTTCGACATGATGGCCGACCCGGTCAGGCCCATCGATACGCCCATGGCCGTGACCATGCCCGGACACCAGCGGGAGAGCTCGACGATGGGGATCATGCCCATCGCGACACCGTCTCGCCCGATGCCGGATTCGCCTTCGTCGCCGGCAGACCGTTCCTCGTCAACCTCGCCCCGGGCGGCTGCCTCTTCGCGCTCGATGGAGCGCCGGAAGCGCTCGCGGGACATGGAGTCGATGCCGAAGGTCTTGAGCATCTTGCGGAGGATGTCGTAGGGGGGAAGGTCGCCGTGTTCGAGGTCCCAGAGGTTCGGCACGATCTCCTTCTCGATGAAGTCTCGGACGACGTTGCGCATGAGCTGCATGTTCTCGGGCCACTCGTACATGCGGGAACCTCCTCGACGTGCCTGCCGGTGCGAATCCGATCCGGCGGCGCTGTTGACTCGTGGGTCAATAGTAGGGAAGGGGTGGTGCACGCCACCAGACCGGGCGCGTCCTGTCATCGGTTTCGGCCCCCCTGGCAACTACTGTGGGTGTCATGCCATCGGGAACCTCGTCGCAGCGCGCGTTCGCCCTGTCCCCCCGTGTGTGGCGGTGGTTCGGTGCCGTGGCGGCCGTGTGCGTCCTCGTCGCCGCTGTGTGGATGGTCCGGCCCGAGTCGGCGGCGTCACCCCAGGCACAGCTCGCCAACGTCGGTTCACCCCAGGTTCTCGCCGCCCGTGTGGCACCCCCCCGTCCGCGGCCGAGCGCATCACCGGAGTTCGCCCTGCCGGCGCCGGCAGCCGACGCGGTCGCGCTCACCTTCGACGACGGGCCGCACCCCGAGTTCACACCCCGAGTCCTCGACATCCTCGACCAGTACGGGGTGAAGGCGACCTTCTTCCTCCTCGGCCAGATGGTCGAGGAATACCCGGAGCTCGTGCAGGAGATCCAAGAGCGCGGTCACGCCATCGCCGGGCACTCGATGCAACATGACGATCTCACGAAGATGGACGACGCGAAGGTCGAGGCGGAGCTTGCAGGGGTTAACGAGCTGATCGAGGCCCAAACCGGATCCGTCCCCACGTGCCACCGGCCTCCGTACGGGGCGCACAATGCGCGTACGGACGCCGTGGCTGCACAGCTCGGCCTGGCGACGATCATGTGGCAGGTCGACACCAACGACTGGCGCAAGCCAGGGGCGAGCAGCATCGCCGCCTCGGCCGGCGCCGCGCAGGGCGGCCAGATCGTCCTCATGCACGACGCCGGCGGGGACCGTTCCCAGACTGTCGCAGCTCTTCCCACGATCATCGAGACCCTGCAGCGAAGGGGCCTCCGCATCGTCCCCATCTGTGCCGTGATACGCGCGGACAGCTCGGCGGGTCCGATCCGCTTCTGATCCGTCCCCCTCTGACCAGGTGGATCCCATCCTCACGCAACAAATCCGCTCGCTCTCGGCGGGAACTTGACCGTTCGGTCTAGAATTCCTGCCGGAGAAACTTGACCGTATGGTCAAGTCGTTCGCGGGTAGCTCGTGGAGGGAACGATGCACACGTACAGGCCCCCGTTGTGGGACTTCAGATTCGTCCTCGAGAACATCGTCGGGCTCGACGAGTTGGCGACGTTCCCCGGCTGGGAACACGCCGACGCCGACCTCGTGAGCGGCGCCCTCGAGGAGGCGGGCAAGTTCTTCTCCGAAGTGTGGGCTCCGACGAGTGCCGAGGGAGACACATCAGGAGCGACCTGGGACAACGGCGACGTGCACCTGCCCAAGAGCCACGTCGAAGCCTGGCACATGATGACGGAGGCCGGATGGCAGGCCCTCCCCTTCGACGAGACCTACGGCGGCGGCGGCATGCCGTGGTCCGTCCACACGGCTGTCGCCGAGATGATGATCGCTGCCAACAAGTCGCTCTCGATGCTGCCCGGACTCACGCAGGGGGCGATCGATCTCATCGACACGCACGGCAGCGAGGAGCAGAAGGAGACCTACCTCCCCAGGCTCGTCGCCGGCGAGTGGTCGGGCACGATGAACCTGACCGAGCCGGAGGCGGGAAGCGACGTCGGTGCCCTGCGTACACGCGCGGAACGCCAAGCCGACGGCACCTACCGCATCTTCGGTACGAAGATCTTCATCTCGTTCGGCGAGCACGACGGAGCCGAGAACATCATCCACATGGTCCTCGCCCGGACGCCCGACGCGCCTGCGGGCACGAAGGGGATCTCCTGCTTCATCGTGCCCAAGTACCTCGTGAACGCCGACGGGAGCCTCGGCGAGCGCAACGACGTGCAGTGCCTCTCGATCGAGCACAAGATGGGTATCAAGGCCTCACCCACGTGCGTCCTCTCCTACGGTGAGGATGGAGGAGCAGTCGGCCACCTCGTCGGCGAAGAGAACCGGGGCATGCGGTACATGTTCACGATGATGAATGCCGCCCGCCTCGCTGTCGCGGTCGAGGGTGCCGCCCTCGGGGAACTCGCCCTCCAGCAGGCAGTCAGCTTCGCCCGCGAGCGGGTGCAGGGCAAGCCGATCGGGGCGGTG